>DATNQF010000096.1:0-14829 GCA_036702855.1 Trichocoleus sp.
CGCTAACCGCAATTGCTCCTCGCTTTGCCGTAGGGCAGCGTTGGCGCGATCGCATTCTGTCGGTGCCTCGGCCCGCTGATGCTTTGCTTCGTAGGCTTCGACGTTGGTGATTGCCGTTTCGACGCTGCCAGCAACCAGATCGAAGAAGCTTTGATAGTCCGAATCGAACGCGAGTTTTGAACTGATGCCCAGCACGAGAAATCCCATCACCCGCTGCTGATCACCTGCCTGGGTCAAGGGCAACAGGAGCGCATCGTTGGCGATCGTCGTCCCGGTTTTGTCGAACAACTCGCCAAACCGAGTCCTCAAATTCTCAATTCGCTGGGCTTGCGCTGTGGTGCGCACCTGCTCAAACGGCCACGCCTGCGCTTGAGACAAATCGACCACCTGTGGGCTAGCAGCCGTTCCAGCCTCCAATCCGGTGGCTCCTACTAAATGAGCCCGTTCGTCAGACTCGATTCTGTAGAGCAGCGCAAAGGGAATGCAGTTGGGATTGCCAGCTAGCGTTGCGATCGCAGCGCTATAAACCTCCTCAACCGTTTTTGCCCTGCCGGTATTCGCCGCCAAATCCCGCAAGGTCTTCAAGCGTCGCTCGCCAATGACTTGTCGAGTCGTTTCCGTCACGGTAGTAAACACGCCACCAATGCCGCCCGTTTCATCCGCAATAGGGCTGTAGGAGAACGTAAAGTAGCACTCCTCAAGGTAGCCGTGGCGCTTAAGCAGCAGTAACTGATTCTCTGAGCATGTGGCCTCTCCAGAGAGCAAGACTCCCTGCAGCATGGGTCCGATCGCGTCCCACACCTCGGCCCAACAGTCTCGTCCTCGTTGCCCCATTGACGGATGCTTTGCCCCCAAAATGGGTCGGTAGGCATCGTTGTAGAACATCACCAGGTCCGTTCCCCACCACAGCAGAATCGGAAACTGGGAGGACAAACAAATGCTGATGGACGTTTGTAGGCTTTGTGGCCAGATTTCGGGAGAGCCGAGTGACGTTTGCGACCAGTCGAGTGATCGCATAATTGCCTCCATCTCACCCCCACCGACAAAAATTTCTTCAGGCGCTGTCACTGTTTGAACCTCCTCCCGCCTCTATTACCTTCTGGGAAAACCTGTCTCGGATCTTCTCACCTTGTCCCGACTGAGTCAGGAGGGCAGCAATTTGCTTGAGGGCTAGGGGAGAAGGCGTAGCATGTCCATTTTCCCAACGGTTAATCGTGGCAAAGGTCACGCCTAATTCATCAGCAAACTTCTCTTGAGATAGCTGCATAGTGCAGCGAAGTTCCCGCACCAAGCTGCCAATCTCAGGTTGCTGCATCCAACGCTGTCTCGGTTTAAGAAGCATCTCAATAAGCGGGCATATAGAGCTATATACCACTTTCGATGGAAGCATTCCTTCAGACTATCTATCCACAGTCTGAGAGTCAGGAGAAAACCTTCTGTTTATTCAGCCTCTTCTAAAGCCTGAAAAGTACAAAGTTGGGATAGCGCAAAGAGGTGAACAGTCACTTATCACAAATCCGGCAACTCCTAGCCGATCTGGTTTTGCATTGATTCCTTGGATCTCTCGAACAGCAAAATGCTGAACTGCTTAGAATGTGTGAGCCGCTTCAGGTATCACTAGCCGCAGAGGCTAAGTTGAACGAGGCACTTATTCGCCCGGACGCCGTGTTGATACCCAGGGTAAACAGGCACAGGTCACGCGGTTGGTCGCGCAACAGCTTCTTGATACACTTAATCGCTTTTAGAACTCGAATCAGCCCCACCCAGATTGTGGATCCGGTCGATGCCGATTGGGATTTTTACCCTGTTTGAAGGGTATGAAGCGATCCCTTGTAAGCTCATTAGGTTACCTAAGTATACGCTCTAAAACTTAATGAGATAAAAAACGAGCGAATTTAAACTTACTCCATAAAATCGACCTCAAACCTTGCTTCATCAGTCTTTCAGCCATTCTCAAAGCTCATTAACTACTTATGAAAGGTTAGTCTGTTGTTGCTGGTCAAATTTTATCCACAAGGGGAACGCTAGTGCTCTGTCATGCTCTCGTTGAGGGGTAGAATTCTTGGGAAGGTCCTGGAGCTAATTCTGGGTGTTTGGGATATCCGTCAAATTTACCGTGACGCAGCACTAGAACTGCTTGGTGGAAGTGACTACCCCAAATCTGTCTAGCGAAGTGAACTCCTAATAAACTCCTTTAAGCCCTAAGAGGGACGGACGCTTGATGTACCATGTGGTATAGCTCTTAAGATGCTACAACTGTATCCCTATGCCTGAGAGCGACTACTCCAAGTTAGTGACTCTTGTATGGGAAACGCGCCAGCGCCTAGAACTCTCGCAAGCCAAGTTTACTGCGAGGCTGGGTGTTTCGTTTCAAAGCGTGAATCGCTAGGAGAACGGGCGAACGAAGCCCTTGCCGATTGTGCTGAAGCAGCTTGAGTACATGCTGTATTAGATGGGCGAGCTAGGCAAGGATTTACTGATCAAATACTTCCCTAAGTGAAACTAGAGATCCTATGGCTGAGCCTCTCCACTACCCTATCTCGTCGGGAAATGGTTCGTCTCAGAACACCAATCAGGGAACGAGTAAAGGTTTTACTAAAGCAGCAATCTGTTCGATCCCGCCATCCGATTTGGCTCTGGAAATCCAAGCATTAGAAATCCTTGATAGTAGCGATGACTGTATTAAGGTCTTGGACTTAGAGGGACGTCTCCTGTTCATGAATCGGGGAGGGCAGGCGTTGTTGGGCATCCAAAACATTACGCCGTTCCTCAACACGCCCTGGATAAACTTTTGGCAGGCATCAGAGCAGCCAGCCGCCATTGATGCGATCGCTAGGGCCGGAGACGGCAAAGTGTGTTCGCTGGAAGGCTACTGTCCGACCTTAGATGGCGAACCCAAGTGGTGGGATAACAAAATCAGTCCCATACGAGGAGTAGATGGGAAAGTTAAACGCCTGTTGTGCATCTCGCGCGACATCACTGAGCGCAGGCAGCTTGAAGAGAGACGCAAACAGGCAGAACAGAAGTCACAGGAGACTGAAGAGCGCTATCAGGCCATTGTTAATCAAGCTGTAACGGGCGTAGCCTGCACCGACCTTGAGGGCAGACTGACGCTGGTCAATCAGAAATACTGCGATATCACTGGCTACTGTGCGGATGAACTGAAGCAGCTACGAATGCAGGATATTACCCATCCTGAAGACCTACCCCGCAATATCGAGCTGTTTCATCGGATGCTGACTGAAGGCACGTCGTTTGAAATTGAGAAGCGCTATATCCGCAAGGATGGCTCAATTATCTGGGTTAACAATAGCGTGTATGTTATTTGTGATCGCGAGGGTAAACCGCAATCGGTAGTCGCCATCGCATTAGATATTACCGAGCGCAGGCAGGCAGAGACCGCTCTACGGGCATCGGAAGAACAGTTCCGCTTATTCACCGCCGCCAGCTCCGACACCGTGTACAAAATGAGCGCGGATTGGCGTGAGATGCAGCTTCTAGACGGCAAGAATTTTCTCGCCAGCACCCAACATCCATGTCAGACATGGATGGAGAAATATATTCCTCTAGAGGAACAACCACGGGTGACGGCTGCGATCGCAGAAGCCATCCGCACGAAGAGCACCTTTGAGTTAGAACATAAAGTCATTCAATTAGATGGAACGATCGGCTGGACGTTTTCTCGGGCAATTCCACTGCTAAATGGCCAAAATGAAATCGTTGAATGGTTGGGAGCTGCAAGCGATATAACGACCCGCAAACAGGCAGAGTTGAGTGCTGAATTTCTCGCTACGGTAACACAGAACCTGGCTGATGCAAGCTGTGTCGAAGACATTATTCAAACAGTCGGAGAACAGCTGAACCGCTATCTTCAAGTATCGAATTGTGCGTTCATCGAAATTAGCGAGAGAGCTGATAAAGCAGCAATTTATCACGATTGGTACCAGCAGGATGCACCTAGTTTGGCCGGGGTTTACCGACTGTCAGAATTTGTTACAAACGAATTTTTACAAACGGCCAAAGCTGGGCAAGTGATCATTGTCCGAGATGTCGCAACAGACCCTTATATTGCCGATCCAAAGCGCTATTCAGGACTTAGGATTGGTTCATTTATCAACGTTCCGCTAATCCGGGACAATGAGTGGAAATTTACCCTAGGTATTCATCATCAAACTCCTTATAACTGGAGCAGCAATGAGATCGAGCTGATGCGCGAGTTAGCAAACCGTATTTGGACGAAGCTAGAACGCGCTCGTGTTGAGTTGGCCCTGCGCGAAAGTGAAGAGCGGTTCCGCATTCTCACTGCGACAATGCCCCAATTAATTTGGACGGCAATGCCCGATGGCAGCGTAGATTACCTGAGCGACCAGTGGGCAGACTACATTGGTCTTCCGCCAGAGCAGCTTTACCAGTGGGGTTGGCAGCAAATTACACACCCGGAAGATTTGCCTAACACGGTGCGGGACTGGGAGCGTAGCCTTCAGTCGGGTGAGCTGTTGGAGATTCAACACCGATTTCGCTATCGCATGAGGGAATGGCGTTGGCAGTTGGTGCGGGGTGTTCCCATCAAAGATGCAGCTGGAAACATCAAAAAATGGGTCGGCACCTGCACCGATATTCAGAGTGAGGTCGATATTAAAGAAGCTTTGCTCAAGTCAGAAGCCAAATATCGATCGCTGTTCGATTCAATCGATGAAGGCTTTTGTATTATCGAAGTCCTGCTTGATGAACAGGACAAAGCCTATGATTACCGCTTCCTAGAAGCCAACTCAGCCCTTGAGAAACACACTGGGCTGGTGAATGTAGTTGGCAAAACCATGCGCGAGTTAGTGCCTCAGATTGAGGCTTATTGGTTTGAGATTTACGGCAGAATCGTACTCACGGGAGTGCCAGAGCGGTTTGAAAACGTTGCCCAGAAACTGGGGCGATTTTACGATGTTTACGCTTTTCGAATGGGGGAGCCTCGCGAGCGCAAGGTTGCCGTTCTCTTCAATGACATCAGTGAGCGTAAGCGGGCAGAACAAAATTTGCGGGAAAGTGAAGAGTGGGCACGCTTAGCGAGCCAGGTTGCTAAATTAGGTGGGTGGCGGCTGCATCTCGATACCAACCTGGTTGAGATGGACGAGCGTATGCGAGAGATTTGGGGAGAACCCAAGGATGTGGGGTCAGTTCCTCTACCGCAGGTGATGGAGCGGATGCACCCGGACGATCGTGAACGAGTAGCGGCTGCGGTCAACGCGGCGATCGATCCTCGATCAACTGGAACTTATGAAATTGAGTATCGAATAGTTTGGAATGATGGCACCGAACGATGGGTGTTAGCCAAAGGGCAAGCCCAATTTGAGGGAACGGGCGCGTCCCGCCGAGTGGTTGATTTCTTTGGCACGTCGCTCGATATTACTGATCGCAAACAGGCAGAAGTCGAGCGCGAGTTGCTCCTGCAACGGGAGCAATCGGCACGAGAAGAAGCCGAACAGGCTAACCGCGTCAAGGATGAGTTTTTGGCAGTGTTATCCCATGAGTTGCGATCGCCCCTCAATCCCATCCTCGGTTGGTCTAAACTGCTCCAAAACAGCAAACTAGACGAAACAAAGACAGCACAAGCCTTAGCCACGATCGAACGCAACGCCAAACTGCAGGCGGAACTGATTGAAGACCTGCTCGATGTCTCTCGCATTCTGCGCGGTAAACTGAGCCTCAACGTGGCTCCGGTCAATCTTGCTGCCATCATTAGAGCTGCGATGGAGACGGTACGACTGGCCGCAGAAGCCAAGTCGATTCAGATAGCCACCAGTCTTGCGCCAGATATCGGCCTAATATCGGGGGATTCCACCCGACTACAGCAAGTTGTTTGGAATCTTCTCTCCAATGCAGTGAAATTCACACCCCTAGGCGGACAGGTGGACGTTCGGCTAGAGCGCGTTGGCTCATCCGCCCAAATCACGGTGAGCGATACGGGGCAAGGGATTGCACCTGACTTCTTGCCCTATGTGTTTGACTACTTCCGCCAAGCCGATGGAGCAACCACCCGAAAGTTTGGCGGATTAGGGCTAGGGCTGGCCATCGTGCGGCACCTAGTCGAACTGCATGGCGGGACAGTAAGTGTTGCAAGTCCAGGGTTAGGACAGGGCACAACCTTCACTGTGCGGATGCCGCTGATGTCCACCTCCTCCAAAACCAACCCGGATGAGCGATCACCCCAACAGTCCCTAGATCTAAACGGTATCAGTATCCTAGTGGTGGATGATGAGGCTGATAACCGAGAACTGGTGGCGTTTGTGTTGGAGCAGCAAGGGGCACGGGTGACCGTCGCAAGTTCAGCCCATGAAGCCCTGCGCATTCTGTCCAAAGCCAAGCCAGATGTGCTGCTGAGCGACATTGGCATGCCAGATATGGATGGATACATGCTGATCCGGCAGGTGAGACTGTTAGCGCCCGAACATGGAGGACGCATTCCAGCGATCGCCCTGACTGCCTATGCGGGAGACACCAATCAGCAACAGGTGATTGCCGCAGGCTTTCAGAAGCACCTCCCAAAACCCGTTGAAATCAATGCGTTGGTGCATGCGATCGCTCACCTAGTTCATCCTCATTAACTCCCTTTACCGTAAAAGAGCAGTAATCTCACGATAAAGGTTGCCCTTGCCCTTCGTAGCCTAACCTTGTCAGCGTGGGCCACGGATTCACCTGATTTGGGCTGCTTGGATGATGACCAGAACTATAGCTGTAGCCATCTAGGTTAGGACTTTGCTTGTTTAAACACCTCTTTGATTGCCGCCCGTAGGCTCTGAGCATGGGGTAGAAGTTTGCGAACTCTGCTGTACAGTGTCAGATTAAAGGCTCTTCCGTATTTTTGGTGAAGCTAGGTTTCGTAAACCCTTTGGCTCATTGAATCTACGTTACTGACTTAAGCGCTCGCGCCTCTTTTCACCAGAAACTGGGAAGAGCCCAAGGTAGTTGACATTCGACAACAAGAAGGTATCAGTACCGAAGGCACCATGACAGCTGGTTGTCACGATTCTTGCTGCTATCGCCCAAGCAGAACGCCAGCGGATTTTAGAGCGAACCAATGAAGGACGAGTTGAAGCCAAGGCCAAAGGGGTGAAATTTGGGCGTAAACGTCACATTGATCGGCAAAAGGTACTGACCTTGAAATCACAAGGGATGGGGCAACTACCATCGCAAAGCAACTAGGTATCGGGCGATCAACGGTGTACCTGATTCTCAAAGAGTCTTAGCATATGGTTTCCCTCTCCCGAATATGTTCATCCAAATGTATGTCTGAAAGGCTTATAGGGAAAAGCTTTCAAGCGAAACCGTAACTTTCTGTTCAAATGCGCACGCGGGTCCTATCTGGGAGCAGAAACAGACATTGCCCTAGAGTGGCGTCGCTTCCCCCTAACACTTGCTACGCCTTTAACCGATGCCGTTCGCACTGGGTAGCCTTTGTGGGAGGCAACCTTGGAGGAGCGCATTGCTCGTTATCCCCACTTAGCAGAAAACTATGCACAAGCAAAGTACCCTATCTGGATCTCGCTGCCATTAGTGGTTGAGGGAAAGTCTCTGGGAGGCATAACCATCACTTTTCAAGGGTTACCTGACTTTACATTGGAAGACCGGGCCTTAATGCTCTCAGTTCTTCAACAATGTGCTCAAGCAATTGCCCGTTCACAACTCTATGAAGCGGAACAACGAGCCCGCTCCCAAGCAGAAGCCGCAAATCGGATGAAAGATGCATTCCGTCAGGCAGACAGTAGCACTACCCGAATGTTTGGCGGCTTAGGACTAGGGCTCGCCATCTCTCGTCATATTATCGAATTACATAGAGGTATCATTGGGGTAGACAGCCCTGGGGAAGGAAAAGGGGCAACGTTCACTATCAGACTGCCTCTTTTAACAACCTTAGCTAGGGTAGAGGAGGAGGGATTGATAAACAATACATTGGACCTACAGGGAATTCAGGTGTTGGTGGTAGATGATGACGTCGACAATCTGGAATTAACCACCTTCATGCTGGAGCAATCGGGAGCCTCTGTAATCAGAGTCTCTTCTGCCCAAGCGGCACTTCAATCCCTTCGTCAAATGAAGCCCGATATTCTCCTGGCTGACATTGGTATGCCGGAGATGGATGGTTATATGTTGTTGAGACAGGTTCGTCTATTGGAGGCTGAGCAGGGGGACAGCCCAGTTCCAGCCATTGCTTTGACCGCCTATGCTGGTGAGGCTAATCGGCAGCAAGTCTTGGGAGCCGGACTCCAGCATTACTTGCCTAAGCCCGTTGAACCCGAAGCTCTATTGAAAGCTGTTTTAAGCCTAGTTCTTTGATAGAAAGCTTCTCAATCTGCTGGAAAGAAATACTTAACTCTAATAAAAGTTAAAAGTAGATACGATTAATCTTTAAATATAAAATCTCAATAGATAAGTGAAGGGATAGGTGCAAAAATAACCAAAACTTTATAAAACAGGGCTGAAAGCCCTCGCTCAAAGCTACGAAGAATAGAAAGTTTAATTTTAGGCAAAACTCACTCTAGCTTTGAGATCAGTTTTCTTGGAGAACTTTTAATGCCAGTAACTGCTTAAAGAACGTTTTTGAAAGTAATAACTTCCTCTAATTGTACTGTAGTCCCCCAAGTGTAAATTAATACAAAAAATGTGTTTATATCTATCTTTAGGAATAGATGATTGCACTTTGCACAATGGCACTGTAGGGGTAAGTACTTTCTTGATTAACTCGACTCGAGAGCATTACTATGATTAGTTCCCTTAAACCCGAAGCTTCTGTAGAGGATGCTAACATCCCGCTGGAACGAGACGTGTTTTTACGTACCTTGATTCGGGAATTAGCAGGCACCTTACAGGACGTTGTGGGTTTAGAGGAAGCCTCAGGATTTATCAGTGTCGTGGGACAAACTATAGGGAGACAGATAGATCAGGACTATAAGTCGGCTCTAGAAATACCCCGTCTGACACGAGAGCAGGTAGCTGATGTTCTGGTGGATTTGAAGCGGCGTATCCAGGGTGACTTCTATGTTATCGAGCAAACGGATGAGCAGATTATCCTGGGAAATCGTGCCTGTCCGTTTGCTGAAAAAGTCATAGACCGCCCTGCTATGTGCATGATGACCTCCAATGTTTTCGGCTCCATTGCAGCGGAGAATTTAGGGTATGCCAAAGTGGAACTGCAGAAAACGATCGCACTGGGTGCTTCTGGATGCCGAGTGGTCATTTACCTAAAACCCACTCTAGAGGCAGAAGAAAGCCAAGGCAGAGAATATTTTAAGGGAGCAAGTGAGGGGTGACGCCCGAACAGTTTCTTGAATTTGCCAGAATTCTGCCAGAGCCTGTGCTCTTAATCGAGGGGAAAGGTCAAATTCTAGCTACCAATTCAGCTTTTTCTAAGCTGCTGGGTCTACCTCATCACGTACTACAAGGTAAGACGCTCTTTGAGGTAGTAACCGATTCTTCTGACAAGGTTAAACAGTACCTGCGTTCTTGCTCAAGCAGTCGGGAAATGGTGCTTGGATCATTAACCCTGATTTTGAGTAGTGGAGAGACTTGCTCATGTCGTTGTGAGGGTGCTGTTATTCAGCCATGGTCACCCGAATCGCCTGCATTAATCTTTCTGCGTCTACAAAGCCGTGAATCTACCAGCAGTCGATTCACTCTACTGAACAAGAAAATTGATGAGTTGGCAAAAGAGGTTCGACAGCGTCAACGGGCAGAAGAGGAGCGGTCTCAACTTCTCGTACAGGAACAAAAAGCACGAGCAGAAGCTGAGAAACTCAACCGGTTGAAGGACGAATTTTTATCGACTGTTTCCCATGAGCTACGAACACCTCTTAATGCCATTCTTGGTTGGTCACATATCCTTCGGACTCACAAGGTAGATGAGGCCAGGCTGAACCGTGCTCTGGAAACGATCGAGCGCAGCGCCAGGTCCCAGTCACAACTGATTAATGATCTCTTAGATATTTCACGCATCATCACAGGCAAAATTCGCCTCAATGTGCAAACGGTTGAACTATTGCCGGTGATTGAGGCAGTGATAGATACAGTGCGACCCGCTGCTGATGCGAAAAACATACGATTACACTCGGTTCTTGATTCAGTAGCAGGCCCTATCTTGGGAGACTCTGAGCGTCTACAGCAGATTGTCTGGAATCTACTGAGTAATGCAATCAAGTTCACCCCCAAAGGTGGGCGAGTTCAAGTGTGCCTACAACGCATTAATTCGCATGTTGAGATTTTGGTGGCGGATACTGGGCAAGGCATTAGTGCCGAATTCCTGCCTCATGTTTTCGACCGCTTTCGCCAAGCAGATAATTCCATTACTCGTTCCTTTGGTGGGTTAGGGCTAGGGTTAGCAATCGTGCGTCAATTAGTAGAACTCCATGGTGGAACGGTGCATGCTGAAAGCCCAGGAGAAGGGCAAGGTGCAGTGTTTACTGTAAAACTACCCCTGGCCGTTGTTGGGACAACAGCAAGAGAAATAGGACGGGTACATCCAGCCGTAGGAGATATCGTTCCGTTTGACTGCTCCCACCGATTGGATGGATTGCGAATACTAATTGTGGATGACGATGCGGATGTTCGAGAATTACTTGCCTACACGCTTGAAGTTTGTGGAGCAGAAGTTATTGCTACTGCTTCAGCTAGTGAAGCAATCTCAGCGTTGACTGAGTCTTCACCCTTAATGGATATCTTGATCAGTGATATTGGCATGCCTGATGAAGATGGTTATGCTTTGTTGCGCCGAGTCAGAGCACTCAAGCCAGAGAACGGAGGTTGCATTCCTGCGATCGCTCTAACCGCATATGCCAGAACTCAGGATCGCATGGCTGCACTGTTAGCTGGCTTTCAGTCTCATGTTGCCAAGCCCGTTGAACCTGCTGAGTTAATTGCAGTGATTGCAAATCTAGCTGGTCGAATCAGAATAACTAGAGACTGTTAGTAACTTTGCTGCGTCAAGTTGTCTGAAAAATCATCTTCTAAACATTTTCCCTATACTTATTAACTATTTCATAAGAGTTAGTGAGGCTAGAACAGGTACGAAATTCAGCTTTTTAAGGAGATGCAGGATTGTCAATCTACAGGGGAGAGAAAACGAATGCCGAGATGAGATTTAACCTGGTACTTAACTCTACAGACCAAGTCGTATTAACTTCAAGCCTCCCTCCTAGGGCTGATTGAAGCGAAGCTGTCATGAAGTGCAATTAGGCCGAAACTATTGCATAGTAAGGGATTTGGATTGGTTAATTCGTACTATAAAATCTCGTTGTATTCCTCCATTGCTCCTGCTGCCCAACGAGTCTACGTTGTTTTAGGCTTCTGGTTAGCTCTAATTGCATCTCATGACAGCTTCGCTTCAATTAGGCCTTTTACAGGGGCTTTTGTTCTTGGGGTATCTGGAAGCAGCCGATAACACCTTTCCAGCGCTTGAAATTATCCTAATGATTTTATTACACAAGAGTACGAAACCCCATCAACCGTTCTCTGCTTGAAAGTAAGCCCCCATCCGATGAACCTGTGATGGTTGTGCAAGTCGAAGCAGCAGAATGTGACGAGATGTGGAGCTTTGTCGGCTCGAAAGCCAAGCAACGCTGGCTCTGGCATGCTATCGACCATCACAGTGGTCAGGTCTTAGCCTATGTGCTGGCTCCTCATGTCGATAGGGCATTGGTGAAGTTGAAGCAGCTACTGCTCCCTTTGGTATCAGACGCTTTTACACCGATGCGTGGAGTGCCTATCAACGATTATTGGAGCCAGAGACTCATGTGATTGGCAAAGCTAACACGCAAAAGATAGAGCACAAGCATCTGACCTTGAGGACGCGCATCAAGCGGTTAGTGCGCAGGACGATTTGTTTTTCTAAGTCAGTGCATCTGCATGACACAGTATTGGTTTATTCATCAACCGTTATGAGTTTGGCAGAGACATCTGATGGGCTCGCCAACATGTCTAGAACACCACCAAGCTAATTCACCTAAGAATCCGCTTCGTCCTTTAGCACTGAAGTAATTATCTTTAAGCTGCTAAGTTATGACTTGAGCCTTGGGCAGTAATACCTTAGGCAGATAAAGAGCTAAATCGATCAGGGCTCTGGTGCAGAAATGCTTATTCCTAATTTGATGTGACCTCAAGCATGCGAGAAAATACGTAATTTTCCATGAGAAAACATAATTTTGTTTTTTGTGAAGCTGCGTTGTTGATGCCTGTAAAGTTATTAATCAATCTATCTAGGCATTCTTTCAAAATGAATCAAAGCGTACCAACCTTTTCTCGAAATATTTCTTAAGTTTATGCTTGAGAATTAAGTGCTTGGCTAGGGAATCCTAACCTGGAAACATCATTACGTTAAATCAATCCATTACAGCCGTTCTTTAGGATGTGTGCTGTTAGCACTAGAAACTATGTCTCTGGTTAATCTTAAAAAACTTTTTAACAAAGAGGAATTTCGATCTCCTTTAAAGGATTTAATTAGCACTTTAGGTGTTGCTGTTGTCATTGAAGACGCAGATGGTAGAAATATAATCAGTGTTGGAGAGAAAATTTCAGATATACGTTATCCAATTAAAGTCTCAGATCATTTAATTGGTTGGGTAGTAGGAGAAAATCAAGCAGCCCTCATTGCGTCCTTGCTTTCCCTCCTAGCAAAGCAAGAATCTGAGAAGAGGGAACTCGCGAGAGAATTGCTAGAGAGATATCAGGAAATTGATTTGTTTGAGGATATCTCAACTCAACTCACTACCAGTTTGGATGCGCAACAGATTGCTCAACTCGTGTTGCAAGAAATTCATAAACTGATTGAATCGTCTGCAGGGATCATCATTCTTCTGAATTCAGATTCTACGAGGTCAGGCATAGCAACTTGTGAAGTCATTGCTGAGTTTGGCAAGTTTTTTGTTCATGACAGACTAGCACTAGGTCAAGGGATTATTGCTAGCGTTGTGCAATCAGGTCGAGCAGAACTCGTTAATGATGTTCAAACTGATCCTCGATCGCTCAGGCAGAAGAATGTTAGAGCATTGATTTGTGCCCCTTTAAGGGCAAAAGAACACATTCTAGGAGCGATCGCGATCGGGGCAGAGGAGCCGGATGCTTATACCGCTGAACACCTCAAACTTATCAACATCTTCGCCTCTCAAACCGCAGTTGCCATTGAGAAAGCTTTACTGTATGCGCAAAGCTGTCAGGCTGCAATCCAAGCAAAAGCACAAGCAGATCGTCTGCAACAGGCATTGAAAGACTTGCAGTTGGCACAGACTCAGCTCATCCAAAGTGAAAAAATGTCTAGTTTAGGGCAACTAATTGCTGGCGTTGCTCACGAAATTAACAACCCGGTTAACTTCATTTGCGGCAACTTCACCTATGTTGCGCAGTACGCTACAGATTTGATGCAGCTACTTCAGCGTTATCAAAAATTCTTTCCGGATGCACCGCTAGAGTTGCAATCTGAAATTGACAACGTTGATCTGGAGTTTCTTGTGCAAGATTTACCTAGTCTTCTGGATTCTATGAAGCTGGGTACTAACCGTATTGTAGAAATTGTGCGATCCCTCAAGAACTTTTCACGCCTTGATGAAGCAGAAATGAAAGCCGTGGATATTCACGAAGGGATTGATGTCACACTGATGATTCTTCGTCATCGGTTCAAAGAAACGGCCCACCGCCCTGCTATTGAAATCATTAAAAACTACGGCGAGTTACCTCTGGTTGAATGCTATCCGGGTCAACTCAACCAGGTGTTTATGAACATTCTGGCAAATGCGATTGATGCATTGGATGAGGATGTTGAGAAACGAGAAAACAGTACCGCTTCAAACTCAAATCAAGCTCCTGCTCCAAGCATTCAAATTCGTACCGAAGCGCTCGGCGAAGAGTGGGCTGTCATTCGAATTTCTGATAATGGTCCAGGTATGCCGGAAGAGGTGATGCGACGCATCTATGATCCCTTCTTCACGACAAAAGAGATTGGTAAGGGAACCGGTTTAGGAATGGCAATTAGCTATCAACTCGTTGTAGAGAAGCATCGAGGCATGCTCAAGTGTCGTTCTCAAGTAGGGGAAGAAACGGAATTTTGGATTCAAATTCCGGTGAAATGCCTACCTACAAGTGCTGCTAAAGGGCAGAATTCTTTGAATGCCCACTCAAATGGAAAGATTGCACCACAATCCATCTCAACAGAGTTACCGCCTTCTGACAGAGACGGCTTCATTCCATCTACAGCTCCAACTCTACAACCCTCTGATTTATTACTTCGACATATTCAGTTGATTCAGCGACTCGCGCAACAGTATTCCACGCTTGAGAATTTGCCTTCTGATCATATCTATCAAATGTTCCAACATCATCCCATTTCATTAAAGCTCTACGCCGCCTTATTGACTCAGTTTTACTGTCCCAATTCCGCTCATCCAATTAATTGATAATCCCTTCACAAAAACAATGTCTCATCGAACCGTTACTCTAGACGCTGCAACGTATCAAGCAACGACTCAAGAACTATCCACTTTACGTCAACGTGTCATTGATCTAGAAGCCACATTAGCCAGACAACCTCAAGAGCAATCCGCTGCTTTTTTGGAAGTAGAAAATTTTTTCAAGCTATCACTGGATATGCTATGCATCGTGGCGATCGATGGCTTTTTCAAGCTTCTCAATCCAGCCTGGGAAAAAACATTGGGATTCACCCTGGAAGAACTCTATGCTCATCCCTTTATCGAGTTTGTTCATCCGGAGGATCGTGAAGCGACCCTAGCGGTTGTTGAGCAGTTGAAGGAGCAGGAAACCTTAGTTAACTTTGAGAATCGTTACCGCTGTAAGGATGGG
>DATNQF010000098.1:0-12850 GCA_036702855.1 Trichocoleus sp.
CAACCGCAGCCCCCTTCATCACAGAACACACCAGTAAAGCAGGCCAGGTAAAGCTAGAAACACGGCGACGACGGATTGGCCTAGACCAAGAGCGGGAAAAAGCTATTTTGCAGGATGGCTTTGGTGCGATCGCATGGCAGATGACCGAGCAAAAGGGCCAGATTATCTTTGTGGTTACGCCGTACTTAGCTGCCAACGCTTACCAGAGCGAACCCGGTAATTTTGCCTTCCTAGCGGATCTTGCAACCCAAGCTAAAGGCTCAATCTGGGTAGATGAGTATCTACATGGCTACAAAGACGAAGATGTTGTTGTCAAAGAGACTGGGGGCACCTGGTTTAGCTACCTAGCGAAAACACCGCTACAGGTAGCTTTCGTGCAGAGTGGCCTAGTCGTCTTGGTTGCCATCATTGCTCAAAACCGCCGCCTGGGTGTTAAGCAACGTATCAGATCGCCTCTTGTGGACAACAGCGAGGCCTATATTCAAGCTTTAGCAGGCGTTCTGTACAAGGCAGAAAGTCACGACTTCGTGGTCTCTACCTTGAGTAAAACAGAGCGATTGACCTTGCAAAAGGCATTGGGACTGGGCGAGGCTCCTGTTCCGGATGAAACCCTGCGATGGGCATGGAGTCAGGCGACAGGCCAGTCGGCCCAAGCGCTAGACTCAATGATTGAGGAGCCTGCTCGGTTGCGGCGCGAGCAAGACCTAAAAGCCTGGTTAGATCATCTGCAAACCCTACACCGTTCCCTTGCTGAGAGGAGTCCTACTCGATGAATGAGCTGCAAACTGCGGTCAACCGGATCGGCCAGACATTAAGTAAAGTCGTCGTGGGGCAAACCGCGCTAGTTGAGCAGCTTTTGGTGGCTCTGCTGACAGGAGGGCACGTCATCTTAGAAGGGGTGCCGGGAACGGGTAAAACTTTGCTGGTTAAGGTTATTTCTCAGTTGATCCAGGCAGATTTCTGCCGCATTCAACTCACACCCGACATTCTGCCGTCGGATATTTTGGGCACTAACATTTTTGACCTTTCCAACCGTACCTTCAACCTTAAGCAAGGTCCCGTTTTTACTCAAGTGCTCTTGGCCGACGAAGTCAACCGCACTCCGCCTAAAACCCAGGCCGCTCTGTTAGAGGCTATGGAAGAGCAGCAGGTAACGCTGGATGGCAAAAGTTACCCACTGCCGGACTTATTCTGGGTAGTTGCCACTCAAAACCCACTTGAGTTTGAGGGCACTTACCCATTGCCAGAGGCGCAGCTCGACCGCTTCTTGTTCAAGCTAGTCGTGGATTATCCGGACCCGGCTGCTGAAAAGAAAATGTTGCTCAATGCCCAGGCGGGGTTTGAAGCCAAGCGGCTAGATCTAGCCAAGCTAAGCCCCATTACCAGTGCAGAGCAGATCCTAGCGGCGCGGCAGGCCGCTAAAGCTGTTGCAGTGGAAGAAGCCGTTCTCGACTACCTCTTGGCCTTAGCTCAAAAAACCCGCCAGCACAGTGATTTAGATCTGGGTACTTCACCCCGTGCCACTGTGCTCTGGCTCCAGGCTAGCAAGGCCCATGCCTGGCTTCAGGGCAAAGAGTATGTTACGCCAGACGACGTCAAAGCAGTCGCAGCTCCCCTATTGCGCCATCGCCTCATCCTTGGCCCAGAAGCTCAGTTGGATGGGCTGACCACCAACGCTGTGGTCAAGGGGCTGCTCGACAGTGTGCCCGTACCCCGGTAATCCCAATGGTGCCAACGACACGAACCTATGCGCTGCTGGTAGCAGGAGGTGCGATCGCAACCCTCCTTTCCAGCGTTTCTGAATCCCCCTCTCGCCTCTCCCTGGCGATCTTGGGAATGCTGGTCTTTGATGGAGCGGTGCTGCTGGCAATGGCGTGGGATGGCTGGCAAGTGAAGAAGAATCGGGCTCAAATCACCCGTTCACCCCTGCACCGCCTGTCTATTGGACGCGACAACCCGATGACGCTCACCCTGCAACCGGGCACCCCGACTGACTTGCAGATCTACGACAACTACCCAGTCGAATTCGAAGGGGCCAAAATGCCCTTGATCGCAACAATCCCCTCAAAAGACCCAGCAGAACTGACCTACACAGTTAATCCCAAACACCGGGGTGAGTATGCCTGGGGTGACATCCAAGTGCGGCAGCGGGGTTCGTTGGGCCTAGCTTGGAGCGACTGGACAATTCCGGCGAGTGGCAAGGTCGCCGTTTATCCCGACCTCATTGGTCTACGTCAGCTCTCGATTCGCCTGGCCCTACAATCAACTGGAACAATGCGGCAAAAGCGGCGGCTAGGCGTCGGTACAGAGTTTGCTGAACTGCGCGAGTACGGCATGGGCGACGATTTGCGCTTTATTGATTGGAAGGCAACGGCCCGCCGCAGCGCACCCTTGGTGAGAGTGCTAGAGCCTGAGCGGGAACAAACCCTGATTGTTCTGCTTGATCGGGGGCGACTGATGACGGCTCAGGTGCGAGGGCTATCCCGCTTTGATTGGGGACTCAATGCAACGTTGTCCCTAGCCCTAGCAGGTATTCACCGGGGCGATCGCGTTGGCATTGGCGTGTTTGATCGTACTCTCCATACTTGGATGCCGCCTAAGGGAGGTCAGCCCTATCTGCAACAGATGATTGAGCGGCTGACCCCGATTCAACCCGTGCTGCTGGAGTCAGATTATTTAGGGGCAGTTACCCAAGTAGTAAGCCAGCAACATCGCCGTGCCTTGGTGGTGGTGATTACTGACATTGTCGATCAGACAGCCTCGGCTGAGCTGCTTTCGGCCTTGGTACGACTACGCCCCCGCTACCTACCTTTCTGTGTCACTCTGCGTGACCCAGCAGTAGATAAACAGGCCCAGACCTTTCAATCAAACGTCAGCGAGGCCTATACCCGTGCTGTAGCGCTGGATCTCTTGGCCCAGAGACAGGCTGCTTTCACCCAACTCAAGCAGAGTGGGGTGCTAGTACTGGATGCGCCGAGCGATCGCATTACCGATCCGCTGGTTGAAGCCTACCTGAAAGTCAAAGCTCGTAGCCGATTGTAAAAGTTAAGCTTTGGGACTATATGGGATCAACCAAAACGATTGATCTTTGCCCTAGACTGTGTCCTCTACAGAATGCAAAGGATAATGAGGAGATGGCTTCAAGTTAAAAGCCCTTGGCAAAATGCAAGATGGCCATCAGGAACTTTTTTAAGCGACGTGATGCGCTCCGCATCGTTCTTGTTTACGCCTTGATCAGCGCTTGCTGGATCTTGGCTTCCGATCAGTTCTTACAACACATCATTCCTAATCCTTGGCTCTTAAGCCGTCTACAGACAGTGAAGGGATGGGGCTTTGTGTTGATCACTAGTGTCCTACTGTACGGTCTAATTCGCCGTAGCCAACACTCGCTACTCGGCAGCTACAGCCTACTGCACAACATTGTTGAAGGCACGACCGATGCTGTCTTTGTTAAAGATCATCGAGGCCGCTATGTCATGGTTAATGCCGTGAGCGCCGAGATCCTAGGCCATTCCCCAGAATTCATCGTGGGCAAGGATGACTGTGCCCTACTCCCCGAGGCAACAGCTCAGCAGATTCAGGCAACCGATCAGCGCATTATGACAGACGGTAAGCTTGTCAGCCTGGAAGAGACGGTCCCTGCGGAAGACGGAATTCGGACCTACTGGTCTACTAAGTATGTCTGGCGCGATCGCACAGGTCAGGTGCAGGGGCTTATTGGCATATCCCGTGACATGACTGACTACAAACGCTTGCAGGCAGAACGGCAACAGCTGATCGAAGAACTCCAGCAGCAAACGGAAGATCTGCAAGCACTTAACCTGATTACAGCAAACGCAGTTAGCACCCTGGATTTGGACGAACTGTTGAGGGTATTTCTGGAGCGTTTAGTTGCAGTCACTTCAGCCGATACTGCCGTTATTTTGCTTAGTCAAGATTGTGGCTTGCGTGTGCAGGCCAGCCAAGGCTTAGCTGAAGACCAAGTGGTCTTCTACAACAGCATTGCCGGAGAGGGGTTTGCTAGCACCGTCTTTCAAACGGGAAAACCACTTCATATTGAGGATGTACACAGCGATGTTCGGTTTCGGCAGTCGCCTCAAGTTTTGCGATTGACCCGATCGCTTCTGGGCGTACCCCTACAGCGGCTCGGACAGCGGATTGGTGTGCTTCAGCTAGAGTGGCAAATGCCCCATCCCTATCAGGCCCGGGAACTGCACTTATTGGAAATCCTTGCCGAGCGATGCACCCTGGCCATTCTCAATGCTCAACTCTATGAGCAGACGCGGCAGCTCAAAGAACAACTCCAGATGCAGATTGATCGAATGCCGGTCGGCTGCATTATTCACGATCAGCACTTCTGCTTTATAGATTGGAATGCTGCTGCTACGGATATTTTTAACTACACCAAACCTGAAGTCTTGGGCAGACATCCCTACGATTTAATCGTGCCCGCCTCAGCTCAAGTCCAGATCGACGAGATTTTTCAACGGGTTGCCAGTGGAGATATGGCTGCCCACAGCTTTAACGAAAATCGGACTAAGGACGGTCGCTTAATTCTGTGTCAGTGGCACAATACTCCGCTGAAAGGACCCGATGGTGAGTTCGTAGGCTTGCTCTCAATGGTGCAGGATGTTACTCAGCAGAAACGGGCCGAGGAACATCTCAAGCGGTTGGCTTATTTTGACTCCCTCACCGGATTGCCCCAGCGCAATCTTTTTCTAAAGCGCTTACAAGACTTGATCGAGGCGCAGCCGAAGGGGGGTAGCCCCTTTGCCGTGCTCTATCTCGACATTGAGCGATTCAAGTTTATTAAGTACAGCTTGGGACACCGCATTTCGGAAGCGCTGTTAGTTGCGATCGCACGGCGTCTAGAGTTGGCCCTATCTCCTCCAGTCATGATCTCCCGAATGGAGTCAGATGAGTTTGCAGTGCTGCTAGAGCAGATTACCGACGACAGTGAAGCTAGCCGTTGGGCTGACATTATTCAACGAGAGCTCGCCCTGCCCTTTGACATTGATGGCCACACCCTCTTTATCAACCTCTGTATTGGCATTGCTCTCAGTACCAACCCAGCCCTCAACGCCGAAGATTTGCTTCAAGCGGCTGATATGACAATGCACCAGGCTAAACAGGCCAAGCTTTCCCTGGCAGTCTTCAGCCAATCCATGTCGCATCAGGTAATGAGTGCGCTGGAACTAGATACGGCCCTACGGTTAGCCGTGGAGCGACAGCAGTTTCAGCTTCACTATCAGCCGATTGTCACCCTGCACAATCAATCCCTAGAGGGCTTTGAAGCCCTTATTCGATGGCACCATCCGGAATGGGGGTTGGTCTCGCCAGCCCAATTTATTCCTCTGGCCGAGCAAACTGGGCTTATTTTAACCATCGGAGATTGGGTGATGACAGAAGCTTGCCAGCAGCTTCAGCAGTGGCAACAGCTTTGCGATCGCACCCTCAGCATGAGTATCAACCTCTCTCCCCTGCAACTGCGGCAGCCCGAACTGCTAGCTAAGATTGACCAGAAGTTGCAGATAGCGGGGATCGGTGCGCAACACATCAAGCTAGAGGTGACAGAAAGCGCTGTTGTAGAATCGGCAGTGCGAGTCGCTGACTTGCTCAGAACCTTGAGAGATCGCCAAATTTCAATTGTCGTAGATGACTTTGGCACAGGCTACTCCTCCTTAAGCTATCTGCACCAATTTCCGTTTAACACCGTTAAAATCGATCGGTCTTTTATCAGCCGTATTGGACAAGATCACCACAGCTTGCAGATTGTACAAACCATTGTTGACCTAGCCCATAACCTCAATATGAGCGTTGTAGCGGAAGGCATTGAAACCGTTCAACAACTCCAACTGCTACAGCACATTGGCTGCGACTTTGGGCAGGGCTATCTTTTCTCGCGCCCGGTAGACAGCACAACCGCTGAGCAATTGATTGTTTCGGGTAATTCTTGGCATTTCTAGGTAATCTAGCGGACTCAGTCTTTCCCCCCTTCGGTCAAGGTTTGTGGGATCTGCGGATGCTTGTTCCCCCGGAATCAGGATTAATAGAGACGTATCTAAATTAGAACTGAAACCTCTGGTCATAGAGGCCCGTCTACAGGGAAAGCGATGAGTTCAGCAAGTCACCGCCCTTTCCCCCCGCTATCCTTCCCTCGCTAAGTGTCTCTTGGAGCCGATCGTCATGTTAATTAAGCGTTTGACGTTAGCCTGTGAAGTTACCTTCTGGATTGCCGTGGTTGCCGCGATCAGCGCACCCCAGATCTCCTATGCTGCCAGGCTGACCCAGGGTAGTGCCACACCGTCTGTCACCTCTAGTCTCCCCCTTGCCCAAAACCCAACTGAGGCTACCGCGCTAGAGCAAGTAGCAGCCCATTATGGGTCCTACATAGCTGTTCTGAATGCCTCCTCAAATACAACCAAACCATAAACTTCCTGCAATGAACTTGCCCAAAAGTACAAATACCCCGCCTTGTTCCCAAATCGGTTGAACAGGGCGGGGTACTTGTAAGAGGCTAATTGGGGTGTCTTTTACGACTTCAGTTTTGCCAGTTTACAACAACCTCGAAAAGTGCGATATACGACTACACAGTAGGCTCTGCAACAGAGTTAAGACCAATGATGTCTTCATAGGCAGCTGCAATAATGCAGAAGCTTAACGGAGCGGTAATTAAAAGACCAATTCCCAAAGCAATTAGGCCACCGATATTCAGTAGGATTAACAGGAGGCCCAAGCCAAGAAATGAGAACCATTTTTTGGAGATTACTTTGCGGCTCGTCTCTAGGGCTTGCCAGAAACCAATATTTTTGTCAATAACAAGGGGTTGGGCAAACGTATAGGAAACTGCAAGGTAAAGACCTGGAATTAGGAACGCTAAACATCCCAAAAACGTTAAGAGACCGCCCACTAGAGAAACAAGAAAAATGGGCAGAAACTTGTTGAAGCTTCGGAAGAAATCACCGAATGCTTTGGGACGGTTACGGGCAATTTGAAAAGCCACAATGTAGTATCCTGCCATCAAAACAGGATAGAAGATGACTTGATAAATTAGGCTCAAGGCACCAGGAGTACCTTGCTCTGGGTCATTTCCTAGCGGTGCAGGTAGCGCGCCTAGAACAAGGCCAATAATGACTAGAGCTAGGGTATAAACGACAAATGCCCAAGCAAATTCCTTAAAAATTCCCCATCCTCTACTGAAATACTGGCCAATATTAACTTCATACTCATGACCAAGTAAATCCGAGCTAAAGCTACTCATACTGAGTGCCCTCATCAAGCGTATTACAGGCCAAGATTACCCACAGAAATGAAATGGGCTCAAAATTTTGAGAAAAAGTTAATCCTTTGGGGAGATGGATTACGATTTCAGCAGTTTCCAGGCTTTATTAGATAACTTTCTTCATGACTAGTTGTAAACTAGCCAGTTTGATGCGTCGTTCTATTTTCATTCTGCTAGCGTGTTATCCCCTAAGTCCAAAGCTCCTCGCAATCGCACCTTAACCCTTACCGATGAAGATATCCAACTCTACCGTTCACGGCTTAGGCAATTAACAACTCCTGCAAGCTTGAAAGATCTACAGGATACAACGCTCCATCAAGATTTGACTGAAGTGCTTTCTTACTTGCCCCGTGAAGCAGTAGATTTACTAATTTTGGATCCACCATACAACCGCAGTAAGGTCTTTAATCAGGTAGCGTTCAATCAAAAGTCACCTAACGTTTATCAGAACTGGTTTGAAAGGTGGTTTACACAGTTACTTCCTGTTCTTAAGCCAACCGCTACGGTTTATGTCTGTGCTGATTGGCAATCTTCTGTAGTGATTTATCCAATTCTGGCAAGCCATCTCAAAATTCAGAATCGCATTACTTGGGAGCGGGAAAAGGGACGAGGTGCTAGGAGAAACTGGAAAAACAGCTCTGAAGACATCTGGTTTTGCACAATGTCTGATGACTATTTTTTTGACGTAGAAGCCGTCAAGCTCAAGCGACGCGTAATGGCTCCTTACCGAGACAGTACAGGCCAACCAAAAGACTGGCAAGAAAGCAACGAGGGCCGCTTTCGCAGCACTCATCCATCTAATCTCTGGACAGACATTTCAATTCCCTTTTGGTCCATGCCAGAGAACACTGATCATCCTACGCAGAAACCTGAGAAGCTGATCGCTAAACTCATTCTCTCTAGCAGTCGGGAGGGCGATGTCGTACTCGATCCATTTTTAGGCTCAGGGACAACATCGGTAGTGGCAAAAAAGCTAGGACGCCGCTATATCGGTATTGAAATTGATGAGATCTACTGCTGTTTAGCAGAAAGGAGACTGGCATTGGCTGAGAAGGACAAGCGGATCCAGGGATATGCTAATGGTTATTTTTGGGAGCGAAATTCTTCACCTCATCGAAGGTGAAGACATCTCTCCTACGGATGAGATTCTCCTTGTGAAAAAATTGATTTTGAAATATTGAGATTTGATCAAGAAAACGCAGCGAAATATTTCAGGATCTTGAGAAGGGTATCGTCACATCCCAACACTTCCATGACCTCCCTATACTGAAGTCAATCGCAATCGTCCTTGATTTAGGAACCAGGAGGTCAAAGCGATGATTCACCTATACGAAACGTTCGTGGACATTAAGGAATACAGCGAACAGATCGATATTCCTCCCAGTATCTTCACAAAACGCTATGAGGTTGACGCTAATTCCAAGCTAGAAGCCGATAAAACTGCTCTCTTTAGAGCAGGCAGTGAACACCCTAGAGCTACTGAGTTTGACGTTAGAACAGCTCGAATTCTCCACTAAACAACCTTTTTTACGGCTCACATCGACTGATTTTAGCTATTTTTGAATTTACAGAAAGAGTAATGCGATCGCACCTTTGGTTTGTTTTCCAAGTGCG
Source organism: Trichocoleus sp. (assembly GCA_036702855.1). Lineage (GTDB taxonomy): Bacteria > Cyanobacteriota > Cyanobacteriia > Phormidesmidales > Phormidesmidaceae > JACVSF01. The sequence continues at coordinate 8,897 of DATNQF010000098.1, forward strand.
ATCGCATTACTCCTTTTGTCTTAAGTTCTATCCAGAGTACGCGCTAAGTGCTGGCAGCTTCTCTTTCTATTGCTTGCACAACTTTATGCCTCAGCAATAAATGCATCAAGCTGTCTACTAGGCGATCAGAAGCCATCGGTAAAATGCTTTCCCCATGCAAAACACCCTGGGTTATAGCAAAAAAAATCACTGATCCCATCAGTATCCGAGCAGTCGCCTCGGGGTCAGGAATGTCTAGTTCTGAATGTGCTTCGAGATATTGGGTCAACTGCTCCAGTGTAGGACACGTCAAGTGTTCTAGAAAGGTCTGGGCTAAGACGGGGAAACGGCCCGACTCACCTACTACCAACCGCACAAAGTCCAAATATTCTGAATCCTGCACAATGCTCGACAGGGTTACTGTAGCCAACTGCCGCAGGACCACATCTGGTGCTCCTTGCAACGGCACTGCCCCTGTCACGCGTTGGCACCGTTCTTGGGCTACATGTTTCACTAGAGCCTGAAATAAACCCTCTTTATCTCGAAAGTGGTTGTAGACCGTTGGCTTAGATACTTTTGCCCTAGCTGCTACCTTATCCATGCTGGTCCCTGCGTAGCCATTTTGCAGAAACTCCTGCAAGGCTCCCTGGAGAATCTGAACCGCTTTTGCACTAAAAAGGGTTTGCTCCTGCACTGTCACCCCACTCTCCTAACGATGGACTGCTGTTCACCCCCGAGATAGTCGTTGTCAGAGGATGAAATTGATTTTACTAAACGGTATAGTGTATTGAAGAATTTAAACTAAACTGTTTAGTTTACTCATCCATGAACCGTTTGCCTAAAATCGTACTTAGACGTTTTCTATTGGGTTTGGGGATTACTTTCATCATTGCGGATACCTATCCTCATCCTGATTTAGGGCCTGGCCTCATTCAAAGCACGGTGTCTACCGTCATCCAAACAGGTAAATCCGCCGTAAAAGCAGTCTCGGCTGATAATTCGGAAGGTTCGCAGTCGTCCTCTAGGCTGGCCCATGAAAAATCTAGATACTATAGAGATGAGCCTTAAAAGCAAAAACGGCAGCTCAATCTGCTCATCAGGGTGTCAATAACCTCAATTCTTGGCAAATCTTTAGAAGGTTGTCTAAATTGAGTTAATCAAGGGGCTTCTGCTTGTTCTGACTGGTGCTTTTGACACTATGGCATCCTCTCCTAAGTCCTCGACACCTACCGTTTCAACCAGTTCAAAGCTACAAAGCTGGTTTACTCAAGGCTATAAGCGGGGTTGGTGGCAAGTTGCGGTAGCAGGAAGCTGGCTTGTATTAGTTGCTAGTGCTACTGGGTTAGATCTTGGGCTGATCAAGCTCTGGGAGCGGCAAATGCAAACGCTGTTCTTTGAGTTACGTGGCGTTAAGTCCGCACCAGAAGACATTGTGATTCTTGCCATTGACGACGAATCCATGTCTCAAGGGCAGTCATACCCTACAGATGACAAAACCCGTGCCCTACTTGCCCCCATTAAGCAATGGCCTTGGCAGCGGCAAGCCTATGCGATCGCAATTCAACGCCTGCTTGATTCTGGGGCTAAGGTCGTTGCGTTGGATGTGCTCTTAACCACCGAAAGTTCTTATGGTCCAGCAGACGATCAGGCTCTCGCGCAAGTGCTCGAAAAGTATGGCGACCGTGTTGTCCTAGGAGCCACCTATAAAGATATTCAGCTTAACCAGGGCAGCTTAGTTAAACCTCAATTGCCCATTTCGCAGTTCCTCCATACGTCTGCACGCCCAGGAATCATTCAATTTCCTATTGACCTCGATGGACGTATTCATCGACAGGGTCGTGAATATGTCAAGGACGTCGCTCAAGTAAACAGTGCTATACCTAGCTTTGCTGAGAGCGTTCTGGAAGCCGCTCGGATTGACTACCCTCAACCACTCGGTCCTTACATCCACTACTACGGCCCTAACCGCACCTTTAAGCAAATCCCTTTTTGGTACATTCTCAATTCTGAGAACTGGGACAGTAACCTTCAGTCCGGAGCTTTTTTCAAGGATAAGATTGTCTTGATTGGCGCAACGGCAAGTAGCTTGCAAGACGCTTGGCCTGCCCCCTTTTCCGAAACGCATCTTTATCCAGGAGCTCTGCCTGGAGTAGAAATTTTAGCTAATGATATTGCCACATTAAGAGCAGGAAATGCCCCGAAAGATGGGCTATCCCAAGCTTGGGTTCGAGGAGTTGCCGTTCTGGTATTGGGTACAGGCTTTGTCCTGTTGCTGCGTCGGATCAAGCGTCCGCCGGCTCGACTGGGCCTAACAGTAGCTAGTAGTGCGGCGTGCTTTGGCTTAAGCTTTTTGGGATTTGCCTACGGCGGAACCTTTCTGCCAACAGCCTCTCCTATCTTTGCCATCTTTACCCTGGGAGGCGCTTACACAGTCACCGACCTGATCACCGAACAAATCAGGAAACAACGCCTGCGAAATACGCTCGCCCAGTACGTCACCTCCCCAATCGTTCAAGAAATCATTAGTCAGCAAGATGACTTCCATGATTTGCTGAAAGCGCGGGAGGAAGAAGTCATTGGCCTGTTGCTGGAAGGACGATATCGAGTAGTTAAGCTACTAGGATCGGGCGGCTTTGGCGAAACCTATGTAGCTGAGGATACGCAGCGTCCTGGTGCACCGACTTGCGTAGTCAAGCAGCTTAAGATCATCAGTGACGACCCCAAAGCTCATCGGTTGGCTCGGCGTCTCTTTACAGCAGAGGCAGAGACTTTGGAGCGATTGGGACATCACAACCAAATTCCTCGCTTGTTGGCCTATTTTGAAGCCCAATTTTCTTTCTATCTAGTTGAAGAGATGATCGAGGGGCGCTTACTGCGCGAAGAACTCGCCTCCCGCAAACCTCGGCCCCAATGGTACGCACTCAAGATTTTGCAAGATGTTCTGCCGGTCGTGTCATTTGTTCACAGTCAGGGAGTTATCCACCGAGATATCAAACCTGCAAACCTGATTCGACGACGCTCTGATAATCGGCTAGTACTGATTGACTTTGGAGCCGTTAAACAAATTTCTAACAAGTTGACTGACACCTATGCTCAAGTCACTTCTACTATCGGAATTGGCACCCAGGGCTACATGCCTAGTGAGCAGTCGGCGGGTTTACCGGCTTTTAGCAGTGACCTCTATGCTATCGGCATTACAGCCATTGAAGCGCTAACTGGGATTCCCCCCTATGCCCTTCAAAGGGACAAGTATGGCGAGGTGATCTGGAAACACGCTGTTCCCGAACTCCTGCCGGAGTTTGGCGATATTTTGGACAAGCTGGTGCGCTATGACTTCTCGGAGCGCTATCAGAGCAGCGAGGAGGTACTGCAGGATTTAAATGCGATCGCACCTCTCCTTACAATAGATGCCCAATCTGATGATCAAGAGATTGAAGAAGCTTGGGACGATTCAGAAAGCGATGAACTTGAACCCAGCAGCACCTGTGTACTGCCCAGCGACTGGCAAGGGGATTCCCGAGACTACGAACAAGATACTGTCAAACTGGCCTATGACAGCAGCCCAACAGAGCCTTAAATAAAGCAACCTACTAACACGTTTATCCCGTTCCCAAGGTTAAACAGCATCAAAAACGCGAGCCGCCAAGGAGAACCGAGCGGGTTAATGCTGTTTTGTTCCGGAGCCTGTCCGCTTTGAGTAGAATGCACAATACTGCTCTGGCCGGGGTCGACAACACTTCGACCAGCCAGTTGACTATTTTCGCTGACAGTGATCACAACTCGCTTGCTGTAATGGGCGTTAATTCAAGAGATAAGTTACTACCCTGAGCAGCGCCTTTAACAGGTAATCCATCAGCACCTATATTCGGGTCGCCGCCGCCGGGGTTGTTGTTGCCGCCACCGGGGTTGTTATTACCACCGCCAGGGTTGTTGCCGCCACCGGGGTTGTTGTTGCCACCACCGGGGTTGTTATTA
>DATNQF010000100.1:0-5709 GCA_036702855.1 Trichocoleus sp.
TGATGCAGTAACCAGCACGCCAACTTTGCCTAGCTTGTCTATTGGCAATGCAACCTTAGCTGAAGGGGCATTAAATGCTAGCGGTGCGGCCTCTACACTGTTTACGGTTACCCTTTCTAAGGCCAGCACCAGCCCCGTCACTGTCGGCTATGCAACGCAGAATGGCACTGCGATCGCAGGTCAAGACTTCACGGCAACGCAAGGCACTCTCACCTTTGCCGCTGGTCAAACTAGCAAAACCATTGCAGTGCCTATTATTAATGACACCTCAGTAGAATCCACGGAAACTTTCAAACTGGTGCTCTCGAATGCAACTCAGGCCACCATTCTTAATGGTCAGGGTACAGGCACCATTCTTGACAATGACACCGTTTCTACAACGCCTTCGACTGGCAAATTTAATTACGCTGAAGCTCTGCAAAAATCCTTCCTGTTCTATGAAGCACAACGCTCTGGCGATCTTCCAGCCAGCAATCGGATCGAGTGGCGTGGTGATTCTGCTCTAAAAGATGGGTCAGATGTGGGCCGAGATCTCACAGGAGGCTACTACGATGCAGGCGACATGGTGAAGTTTAACTTCCCAATGGCTGCCTCTTTGACCATGCTGAGCTGGGGAGTCCGCGAGTACCGAGGTGCCTATGCAAAAGTAGGTCAGTTAGATGAAGCCCTGAATACAATCCGGTGGGGCACTGACTACCTGATGCGATGCAACGTAACAGATGCTAACGGTACCAAGGAATTTTGGGGACAGGTCGGTAGTGGCCACACAGACCACGCCTCTTGGGGCTCCCCAGAATCTATGACGATGCCCCGCCCTTCATTCAAAATTGACCGTCAAAAGCCAGGCTCAGACTTGGCCGGTGAAGCCGCTGCGGCTCTGGCATCAGCCTCCATTGTTTTCCGCCAAACGGATGCAGCCTATGCTGATAAGCTGCTGACCAATGCCATGCAGCTTTACACCTTTGCAGATACTTACCGAGGTAAGTACTCTGATGCAATTACCGACGTCCAGTCTTTCTACAACTCTTGGAGCGGATACCAAGATGAGCTGGCTTGGGGAGCTGCTTGGATTCATGAAGCCTTGGAAGCAGCCGGAAAAACAGATACAGTCTATATCGCTAAGGCCGAAGCTGCCTACACAGGCATTACAGCTAACCTGTCATGGGATAACAAATCCGCTGGTGTCGGCGTTTTACTAGCTCAAGATACGGGTAACAGCCGCTATCGAGGCGATGTGGAGAAGTTTCTAAATAGCTGGCTACCGGGTGGTGGCGGTGTTTCTTACACCAGCGGAGGACTTGCCTGGGGTGGTGAGTGGGGCTCACTGCGAACGGCAGCCAACATGGCCTTTGTTGCAGGCGTTTATGGGGACACCGTTACTGATCCACTAGGCAAGTACGACGCTTTCTCCCGACGCCAAATCGATTACATTCTGGGCGATAACCCCCGCAACTCCAGCTACGTCGTTGGTTTTGGCAATAACTCTCCTGTCAATCCTCACCACAGGGCAGCTTCAGGTACAGATTGGGGTGGTTATAGCGGCCCTCAGCCCAATGCTCATATCCTCTACGGAGCCTTGGTTGGAGGACCTAAAGCACTGAATGACTTTGCTTACCAAGACTTAAGAACTGACTACATTGCGAACGAAGTAGCCACGGACTACAATGCTGCGTTTACCGGAGCAATGGCTCGTATGGTAGGCAAATTTGGTGGTGTTCCTTTGACTGATTCACAACTGGATGCATTACCCGGTATTGCCGTGCCAACTGCACCTGCAATCTAAGCGCAATTGAAGGGAAGGGAAAGCCTAGCTAGGCTTTCCCTTCCCTTTTCTAGAGAATGCATTGTGAAAAGCTTTTTCTTTATGAAAAAGAATGACTGTTTTTCTTTCCATAAAACTTCTCAAACGCTTGTAAAGCTTGAATCAGGGGTTAAATTCCTGACTAAACCCCTTGACTACAATAGTGGCTAGCTTTAGCCCCTAATGCACCTAGGAGAGAGTTCATGGCAAGAAGTTTGTTAGCGCAACTACGGGAGATGACGATTGTGGTTGCCGATACTGGCGACATTCAGGCCATTGAAAAATTTACGCCGCGCGATGCAACCACCAATCCCTCCCTTATCACCGCTGCGGCACAAATGCCTCAGTACCAGGAAATTGTCGAAGAAACGTTGCTAAAAGCTAAGAGTGATGCCGGATCAGGTGCGTCTGACCAAGAGATCGCTAATTTGGCTTTTAAGCGGTTAGCAGTTGCGTTTGGTCTCAAGATTCTACAAATTATTCCGGGTCGAGTCTCAACAGAAGTGGATGCCCGGTTGTCTTATGACACGGAAGCTACAATTGCAACGGCCCGTGATCTGATTGCTCAATATGAAGCAGCGGGGGTAAATCGCGATCGCATCCTAATCAAAATCGCCTCTACGTGGGAAGGCATTAAAGCTGCCGAAGTCCTTGAGAAGGAGGGCATTCATTGCAACCTCACCCTGCTATTTGGGATTCATCAGGCAATTGCTTGCGCTGAGGCCGGGGTGACGCTGATTTCTCCCTTTGTAGGTCGCATTCTCGACTGGTATGTGAAGGAAACGGGCCAGGAATATGCAGCCTCGGACGATCCGGGGGTGCTATCTGTCACGAGCATCTACAACTACTACAAAAAGTTTGGCTATAAGACTGAGGTGATGGGAGCGAGCTTCCGCAACCTTGGCGAAATCTGTGAGCTGGCTGGGTCCGATTTGCTGACCATTTCGCCCAAACTGCTGGAGCAATTGGACAACACCGAAGAAGACCTCATACGCAGGCTGGATCCGGAAAAAGCAGCCACGATGGACATCGAGCGCATTCCAATGGATGAGGCTAGCTTCCGCAAAATGCATGAAGCGGATCGAATGGCCTCTGAAAAGCTGGATGAGGGCATTAAGGGCTTTAGCAAGGCGCTGGAAACGCTAGAGCAGTTCCTGGTAGAGGGCTTGAGCAAGCTTGTTGAAGGCGAGAAAATTTATCATGTCGCCGATGGGCTGTTTCATGCCTACGACATGGACGGCGATGGCTTCATCACCCGTGAAGAATGGCTAGGTACCGATGCGGTGTTCGATGCGCTTGACCTTGACCACGATGGCAAACTGACCCTGGCAGAAATTGGTTCTGGCTTAGGTGCTGCTGCGGTTCAGTTGGCCTAGCATCTGTTGGGCCATTGTTCTGCCCGAAGCCACTATTTGCCTCACAGACGTTGCATGGACGCAGAATCCTACGCCCATGCAACGTACTAACTATGTTCCGGGTCTTGCATCTAGAGACTCTGGCAGGTGTGAGCGATCGCCGTGTTTGACTAGCATTGGCCCGTGGGGTTCAAACCGGACAATGGAGACAGAGGCAACGGGGAGATAGATGCGATCGCGATATCTCCCCAAGTCAATTCCCAACAGACTACAGAGCAAAATTCGGATCGTGGCCTTGTGAGAAACGACCAGCACATTGCCATCAGTAAACTGAGATTCGATCTCAGCAATCACTAGCGAGGCACGGCTAGCAATCTGCACAGAAGTTTCACCGCCTCCAGTAGGTGGGTTCCAAGCTGGTTCGGTGAGCCATCGCACGTAGTCGTCGTTGAAATGCTGCTTAACGTACTCGTTGCTTTGGCCTTCCCACTTTCCGTAGCGGATTTCCTTAATTCCGTCGCGCAACTGCATTTCTAGCCCGGTGGCCTCACAGAGGGGTTTGGCTGTGGCAATCGTGCGCTTCATAGGGCTGACAAAGACAGCCTTCCAGGGAAGCGTTTTGTACTTGTCAGCGAAGGCTTGGGCCATCGAGAGCCCAGATTCGGTGAGTTCTGGATCAGACTCGCCACAGTAGCCACCAGTAATGCTGGCTTCGGTTTCACCATGACGGAGAAAGTATAGATCGAGAGGCATAGTTTTGTTTGGTAGAGGGCTTAAACAATGAGTCCCGCTTGAGCCTGGACGTACTCTTTCAACTCGATATGGACGGGTTCGGTGTGCCAGATCTCGTTGCAATACTCCCGAATGGAGCGATCGCTAGAGAACTTGCCCATGCGCGCCACGTTGAGAATGGACATGCGGGTCCAGTGATCTTGGTCCTGATACGCTTTACCAACTTGCTGTTGGCAGTCGATATACGCCTGGTAATCCGCTAGCAGCAAATAAGGATCAGTTTGGATCAGGCTAGTTACCAGCGGCTTGAACAGCTCTGTGTCGCCATTGGAGAAAAAGCCAGCACTGATGAGATCCAGCACTTCTTTGAGCTGAGGATTACTGTTGTAGTAGTTCCAAGGGTAATAGCCTCTAGACTTGAGTTCGGTGACTTCCTCACTAGTCAGGCCAAACAGAAAGAAATTCTCAGCGCCTACTTCCTCACGGATCTCAATATTGGCCCCATCTAATGTGCCAATGGTGAGGGCACCGTTCATCGAGAACTTCATGTTGCCTGTGCCGGAGGCTTCTTTGCCAGCTGTGGAAATCTGCTCGGACAGATCAGCAGCCGGATACACCCGCTGGCTGTTGGTCACATTGTAGTCAGGCAAGAAGACGACCTTGAGCCGATCTTCCACGGCTGGGTCGTTGTTGATAACCGCTGCCACCGAGTTGATCAATTTAATGATCAGCTTGGCCATGATATAGCCAGGGGCTGCCTTGCCACCAAAGACAAAGGTGCGCGGGGTAATCTCCAGATTCGGGTTTTGGCGAATGTGCTGATAGAGATGAATGATGTGCAGCACGTTGAGGTGTTGCCGCTTGTACTCGTGAATCCGCTTTACCTGAACGTCGAACAGGGTGTCGGGATTGAGCGTAACGCCGCACTTCTCCCGAATCAGTTTGGCTAGGTTCTCCTTGCGCTCTCGCTTGACCTGTTGCCACGCCTCGCGGAAGCCAGCATCCTCGACATGGTTCTCTAGCTGACGTAGTTCATCTAGATTACGAATCCACCCGTCACCAATTTTGGCGGTAATAAGGCGGGTCAGGCCAGGGTTGCTCAACACCATCCAGCGGCGAGGAGTCACCCCATTGGTGACGTTTTTGATTTTGTCGGGCCAGAGTTCGTGAAAGTCCTTGAGGACAGTTTGCTTCAACAGTTCAGAATGAAGCGCCGCTACCCCGTTAATTGCGCTACCGCCAACGCAGGCCAAGTTTGCCATTCGCACATAGCGAGGACCCATCTCATCAATCAGCGATAGTCGCGACAGTTTGCCCGGATCGTTGAAGTATTGAATCCGAATCTTGTCGAGAAAGCGCTTGTTGATTTCAAAAATGATCTCTAGGTGGCGAGGCAAAATGCGGCCAAAGAGATCTAACGGCCACTTCTCTAGCGCTTCGGGTAAGAGGGTGTGGTTGGTGTAGGCAAAGGTTTTTTGGGTGATGTTCCAAGCTTCGTCCCAGCCCATGCCGTGTTCATCCATTAGCAGACGCATTAGCTCGGCCACACCGATGGAGGGATGGGTGTCGTTGAGTTGGGCCGTGAATTTTTCGTGGAAGGTGTTGAGTTTGCGCCCTGATGTCAAATGAAGGCGAATCATGTCCTGCAATGCGCAGGAGACAAAGAAATACTGTTGCTCTAACCGCAGTTCCTTGCCCTGAATGGGTTCATCATTCGGATAAAGAACTTTGCTGATGTTCTCGGAGATGACTTTTTCGTTGACGGCTCCGTAGTAGTCTCCTACGTTAAACGCCTGAAAGTTAAAGGACTCAACTGCTTCG
>DATNQF010000105.1:0-24430 GCA_036702855.1 Trichocoleus sp.
GGGGAACCCCACAAAACCATTGTGTTGAAAGCTGTCCATCCGCAGACACTTATGTATAGCGCTAAGGTTCGTCGGGAACTATAAGGATCCAACAAGCTTTGATAACTTCTGCATAGCCAAGTGCTAATAGTGTTGATCCTATGGTGAACGCGCTGCGCCCTCCCGTGATTGGACTGACGACTTACGGTCAAGCCCATGGATACTATGGAGTGTTTGATAACTACGTTCGGGCAGTCAGACGAGCAGGGGGAGTTCCCATTCTGCTGCCGCCAGGAGAAAGCCAGTTAACCGAAATTTTGGCGTTAATAGATGGCGTAATTTTTACTGGCGGCGGAGACGTCGATCCAGTTCGCTATAGCGGGTCGGGCCATCCCTCCATTTATAAAGTGGATCCGGAGCGGGACGAGTTTGAGTTTCGACTTGCCCAGACTGTTCTGTGGCAACAAATTCCAATTTTGGGAATTTGCCGAGGATTGCAGGTCTTAAATCTGGTCAGTGGTGGCGCTGGATTGCATCCCCATGTGCCGGATGCGTTTGGTCTAGAGACACTGCACCGCAGCGCCGAATCTGTTTCCGTTCGCCATCCCGTGAACTTAGTAAAAGGCAGTCGGCTTGAGCGCGCACTACAAACCCCGACCCTTACGGTCACTTCTTGGCATCACCAAGCGATTTCCTCAGCTCCCCCCGGTTGGCGAGTGAGTGCATACGCACCTGATGGGCTAATTGAGGCCATTGAGCATGAACAGCATCCCTGTGCGATCGCAGTGCAATGGCATCCCGAGATGTCTTTAGAAGACCCTTACCAACAGCGAATTTTTGGTTACTTTATTGCGTCTGTGCAAAAGCAAATGACTCAGTCACTCGAATGTGCTGACGCAGCTTGAATCATAGAATTAGGGCAATAAAACTAGGGCTGTTGTGGAGAAGCCAGGGTGAGTTCAAACTCTCCTGCCCACAGCGTTTCTAGGAGTTCCATACCTCGCTCAGAGAGCCAGCAACCCTCATCAGAAAGTTCTGCATCGTCAGGGGTGCCACCAGCAGCAAAAACTAAATCTGGTAGCCAAAGATTACAAAGCTCAACTTCCTCGAAGTGAAGTAGCCAACTCAGTCGCGCTTGAGTAGCCAGTGGCAACGTTTCTTCAATCAAAGAATATAGCTGTAGACCTGTGCGCTGTTCGATTCCACCCAACAGTTGACGCAGATACCAGGCTGCTTGTGAATCAGGAAGCTCTTTAAGTCGGCGCTGAATAAAGTTAATCAGGCGATCGACGAAGGGCACTCCCAGATGCTCGTGCAGTGCCTCAATTGCTGAGTTGGGATCGTGCGGGAAACATTCAAAGACATCGTCCCAGTTCACGTCTGGGTAGGCTAGCTGCAAAAGCTCGTAGCACCGTTCATTTAGGTGAAAAGCCTGGTTTTCTCCATCGCAAGAGAAATCTTCCCCAGGCACTGCACCCGCCTGCACAAGCATCTGAAAAAAATTAACTGCTGCGTCATGCATAAGCTGACACCAAGATAAAAAGATTACACAAAATTTAACAATTGTTGTGTAGTAGCGTATCTATCGGGGTAAAGATTTGCTGTAAACCACATCACAAACCTCAGCTTTGACCTGAAAGCTTTGCGAGATCGTCGTTTTAACGCCTTAAAGTAGCCTTTTCTCGGATTGTCGTTAGACAGAGATTGGGGAAGGATGCGATCGCTCAAGTGCTATATGAATCCTGCAAACCCCAGTGGAGAACCGGAGTATACTGAAGAAAGTCGTCCGGCAATATCTCCTTAACCAACCTGTGGAACTTTCCTGTAAAAGTGAATACGCGCTGCTGGCCCTGCTAGAGCTAAGTGCTCAATACGCCAGTGGAGAGCCAATGCAAATCCGGCAAATTGCGTCGCAGCAAAATATTCCCGACCGCTACTTAGAGCAACTGCTAGCAACCCTACGACGGTCAGGCTTTGTTCGGAGTCAACGGGGAGCGCGGGGCGGCTATTTACTAGCCCGTGATCCTTGGAAGATTACGTTGTACGACATTGTGAGCTGCATTGAAGGGTTTGAAACCCAGGTTGACACAGACAAAAAGCCGGAAACTGCGGAAGGTCTTGTGATTGGCGATGTGTGGCAAGAGGTGCGGCAGGCAGCTGAGTCCGTGCTTCAGAAATGCACCTTACAAGATTTGCTAGAGCGGCGTAATGCCAGACAACAACTCGACATTATGTATTACATCTAGGGCGGAGCTATGCGGATTGCAGAAAATGTGACCCAGTTGATTGGTGGGACTCCTCTGGTTCAGCTTAACCGGATTCCTCAAGCTGAAGGCTGTTTGGCTCGTCTGGTGATCAAGCTGGAGGGAATGAACCCTTCTGCCTCCGTCAAAGATCGGATTGGCATCAGCATGATCGAAGCGGCTGAAGCGAAAGGGCTAATCACACCGGGTAAAACAACCCTGGTAGAGCCTACATCCGGCAATACCGGAATTGCTCTGGCAATGGCCGCTGCCGCCAAAGGGTATCGGCTGATCTTAACTATGCCAGAGACCATGAGCGGAGAGCGGCGGGCAATGCTGCGGGCCTATGGTGCTGAACTGGTTTTGACTCCTGGTATTGAGGGAATGGGTGGTTGCATTCAGCGGGCACAAGCGATTGTGAAATCTCTGCCTGATGCCTACATGTTGCAACAGTTCCGCAACCCAGCTAACCCAGAGGTTCACCGCCGCACCACTGCCGAAGAAATCTGGGCTGATACAGATGGCCAGGTTGATATGCTCGTAGCGGGTGTAGGCACTGGTGGCACGATTACAGGGGTGTCTGAAGTTTTGAAGCAGCGCAAGCCGGGATTCAAAACCATTGCAGTCGAACCCGCCAATAGCCCGGTTCTCTCCGGCGGTCGTCCGGGGCCGCATAAGATCCAAGGCATTGGCGCTGGCTTTGTGCCTGAGGTGCTAAATCGGGATTTGATTGATGAGGTGGTGCTGGTTAATGACGAGGATGCGATCGCATATGGTCGCCGCCTTGCCCGCGAAGAAGGTTTGCTTTCTGGTATCTCCAGCGGGGCTGCTGTTCGAGCAGCCATTGAGGTCGGTCTGCGTCCCGAAAATGCTGACAAGCTGATTGTGATTATTCAGCCCAGCTTTGGTGAGCGCTATTTGAGTACGCCCCTTTTTCAAGATCCTGAACTTGTCGCGCCCGTCACTTTAAGCTAAGCCCTCTGTTCTGTTTCTGAGCGTTCTGTGATAAACCCTGGTTTTTCCCTTGAAGGTAGGGCTGTTGATCGCTAGCCTAGGGAAAACTGGGGTTTTTGATGTGGGAAAACCGGAGTTTTTGCGCCTAGGAAAAACTGGGGTTCTCCTGACACAATGGGCTTATGGCAAACGAGACGCACTATCAAATTCTTGAAGTTGCAGAGACGGCAAGTCAGGCTGAGATCAAAAAAGCCTATCGCCGTTTGGCCAAGCAGCTACACCCGGATACCCAAACAGAAGCTTCGGGTCATGATCGCATTGCCCGCTTAAACGAAGCTTATGAAGTCTTGGGCGATCCCGATCAGCGCAACCGCTATGACCAGCAGCGCCAAGGCTATTACCCTGAGAAGACGGCCGAAGAAAGCGCAGCTGATCGGACTCAGCGGGCGGCGGATATGCAGGAGCACTACCGCCGCCAGCGTCAAGCGGCACAAGCCTCCGAGGAACAGTTAGAACAGTGGCTGCGGAAAGTCTACAACCCAGTAGATCGGTTAATTGCCAAAATCTTGACGCCGCTCAAGGGGGAAATTCGTACCCTGTCTGCCGATCCCTTTGATGATGAGTTGATGGAAGGATTCCAGTCTTATTTGGAGGAGTGTCGCTCCTGGCTGGAGCAGGCTCAGGGTAAGTTTCAGTCGATGCGCAACCCATCACCCGCTGCGGGGGTGGCTGCCAACCTCTACCACTGCCTCAATCAGTTAGAGGATGGGCTGGATGAAATGGAGCGCTTTGTTTGTAGCTACGAAGAAAGTTATCTGCACACCGGGCAAGAGCTGTTTCGCATTTCCGCTCAGCTAAGGCGAGAAGCCAGAGCTGGAATCAAAGAAGTTGCTTGAGCCTGTTTTTGAACTTTAAAAAAACGCCTTCTGATAGGGACATTAGCCTAACCGATTGCAGTAGAACTGACTGTAATCGGACGTACGGCGATAATGCTGAAGCGACTACCGAGAAATTTCAAGGGTAAGGGTTCGTGCTCAAAACGATGTTGAGCAGCCTGAAAATCCAACCCCTCCAATCTCGGATCCGATCGTTACAATAGAGAGATTGCAAATTTTTTCACTCTCTTATCATGCCGCTGCCCGTTGTTGCCGTTATCGGTCGCCCTAATGTGGGCAAATCTACCCTGGTCAATCGATTGGCTGGCGGGAAAGACGCGATTGTCTATGATGAGCCGGGGGTGACGCGCGATCGCACTTACCAACCCGCCTTCTGGGGTGACCGGGAGTTTCTGGTAGTGGATACGGGCGGCTTAATTTTTGATGATGATACCGAGTTCTTGCCCTATATCCGCGAGCAGGCAATGGCTGCTTTGGCTGAAGCCAGTGCTGCCATTCTGGTAGTAGACGGACAGCAAGGACCAATTGAAGCAGATCACGAAATCGCTACTTGGCTGCGGCAGCAATCGGTGCCCGCAGTATTGGCGGTTAACAAATGTGAGTCTCCAGATCAGGGATTGGTTCAGGCAGCTCAGTTTTGGGAGCTAGGCCTAGGTGAACCCTTCCCAGTTTCTGGAATTCATGGCAACGGTACTGGGGATTTACTGGATGAGGTCATCAAATACCTGCCAGAAACGGTTCCTGAAACCGAGCCGGATGAGATCAAAGTAGCCATTGTAGGCCGTCCTAATGTAGGCAAATCGAGTTTGCTAAATGCCTTCGTGGGCGAGAACCGCGCTATCGTCAGCCCTATTTCGGGCACTACCCGAGATGCCATCGATATGCAGGTTCAGCACGGCGATCAGACCTACCGTTTGATTGACACGGCAGGGATCCGCAAGAAAAAGCAGGTCGAGTACGGTACCGAGTTTTTCAGCATCAACCGTTCTTTTAAAGCCATTCGTCGGGCCGATGTGGTGCTGTTGGTGATCGATGCAGTTGACGGGGTGACCGAACAAGACCAAAAGCTGGCAGGACGCATCGAGGAAGATGGTCGGGCCTGCGTGGTGGTCGTCAATAAGTGGGATGCGGTCGATAAAGACTCTTACACCATCTACGACTTCGATCGGCAGATTGAAAGCAAGCTTCATTTCACTGGCTGGGCCAAGCGAATCTATGTAAGTGCCTTAACAGGACAACGTGTACCCAAAATTCTAGAATTTGTAGATGCTGCAGTTGAGCAACACCGTCGTCGGGTGACGACCTCGGTGGTCAACGAAGTGCTAGAAGATGCCGCAAAATGGCATTCGCCGCCCACCACTCGTCAGGGACGTCAGGGTCGGATTTATTACGGCACTCAGGTTTCCACCCAGCCACCTTCGTTCACCCTGTTCGTTAACGACGCTAAGTTGTTTAAAGACAACTACCGCAAGTTCATTGAGCGTCAGTTCCGCGACAACTTGGGCTTTGAGGGCACACCGATTCGTATTTTCTGGCGGGGCAAGGCGATGCGCGACATGGAGCGGGAAAGCGTGAACCGTGCCACCAAGGTTTAATAGTGGTTTAGCCTTTCTTGAGTTTGGCTGAAGCCCTATGGATTTGTTGCGATCGCTTCCCATTGGTCTCTATCTAGAGCAACCCGTTACCTGGCTACATCGGCTTGATCCCCGAGTCAAGCTGGGTTGGTTGGTCAGCATTTTAGTGACCCCCATTCTGGCCAATGCCGAGTGGCGCTTTGTGTTGGTCGCTTTGCTGCTGCTGTTAACCCTGTCGGCACGGGTGCCACTGCGGGTGTGGCGACAGCAAATGGGGTGGCTGCTGATTTTGAGTGGTTTGGTAATGCTGCTGACGATCATCATGCCGGATGATCTTTCGATTCCCCAGCAGCCTCGCCTGCCTACGCCCGAACAGGCTGCCCAGATTTCAGGGGCGGATACGGTAGCTCCCTCTCTCCCCCAGCCGACAGGGTATCAGTACATCCTTTATAAGCAGGGACCCATTAAGGTAACCCAGCGATCCCTCGAACTGGGAATTCGGGTGGGAACGCTATTGTTCACACTCATCTATGGCACCAACCTGTTTCTGCTGACCACGGCTCCAGAAGAAATCACCATGGCGCTAGAAGATGTGATGGCTCCTTTGCGCTGGTTTAAGCTACCTGTGACGGAGATTGCTCTCACCGTAACCCTAGCGCTGCGGTTTATTCCCTTGGTTTTGGAGGAGGCGCAAAACCTGATTCGCTCTGTATTAACGCGGGCGATCAACTGGAAAAAGCTGGGTTTTCGCCAGTCTGCCCGCGTGTGGCTGATGGTTGTGGAGCGCCTGATCGAAAACCTGCTGCTACGCGCCGAACAAATCGCAGCGGCTATGTCCGTCCGGGGGTTTACCAGCCCCAATGAACACAAGGTGGAATGGCATCATTTAGTGTTGCGCTTTTGGGATTGGTTTGCGTTGGGCGTCCTGCTGCTGTTTTGGTGGGTGCGCCTCGTTTGGGGAGTTGAGGTTTGACCCCTGTGCAAATGAGCGCCTTGCAATCCTGGACCCTGAACCCTTGGAGCGTGCGATCGCATCCCCTCCAACATAGAACGGGATCTGACATTTTCTATGCTCTCTTTGGGCATACCTTGAGCCAACCTGCCAGCCCTGAAACGGTGGTGGCTCTGCTCGAAAGTCCCTATCCCCTACCCGATAAAGCCCAACCCCAGGCTCAAAATGCTCGCTTCTCTATTTGTGCGGGGCCTCCTCGGCGAGTGGATGGCAATCTTTGTTTGTGGACGCCTGCTTTGGGCGACATTTTGCCGACCTTAGCCCAGCTTCTAAAGCAATCCTCAACGTCTTCTTTAGTTGGGCCAGAATCGCAACTTGCAGAAGACACCTTGCCTTTTACGGGAGGCTGGCTCGGCTGGCTTGGCTATGACCTGGCCTGGGAGATCGAACAGTTACCCTACATTAAGCGTGATCCCCTACCATTTCCGGTAGCACTTTGGTACGAACCGAGTAGCTTTGCAGTGCTCGATCATCAGGAACAACGGCTCTGGCTTGCTGCCTCTTCCCAAGCAGATTTGGAAAATTTGGAAGCAACTTTAGAGGGTGTCTTCCCCCTTCCTTTGGCACGTCCGCTGCTTGAAGAAACCTCAAAATTGCCCTCTGCCCTCACCCTACACATGGAGCAGATTGACTACGAAGCCGCCATTCTTCAGGCCAAGCAGCACATTTACGACGGTGACATCTTCCAAGCTAATCTGTCTTTGCGGTTTGAAACTAGCACATCAACCCACAGTTGGGCTCTCTACCGCCAGCTCCACCAGATTAATCCTTCCCCCTTTGCCTGCTATTGGCGCACTCCTTGGGGTAGCGTTATCAGCTGCTCCCCAGAACGATTGGTGCAACGTCGAGATGATCAGGTACAAACTCGCCCAATCGCTGGAACTCGTCCTCGGGGCCATACCTTAGAAGCGGACCAAGACTATGCCCACGCCCTGTTGAGCAATCCCAAAGAACAGGCTGAGCACATCATGCTGGTGGATTTGGAGCGCAATGACCTGGGCCGAGTGTGTAACTGGGGTAGCGTGGAGGTTGATGAGCTGTTAACGCTAGAGTATTACAGCCATGTGATGCATCTGGTTAGCAACGTCGTGGGTACGCTCAAGCCTGAGCACGATGCAACCGACGTGATTCGGGCGCTATTTCCAGGGGGCACAATTACAGGTTGCCCTAAGGTGCGATGCATGGAGATTATTGAGGCGTTGGAACCCGTACGTCGCAGCCTGTTCTACGGATCCTGTGGCTATGTTGACCGCCGTGGCAATCTTGACTTGAATATCCTAATTCGCACCCTGTTAGTAGGACCGGAATCGTCGGATGGGCAATCCGTGTGGGGACAAGTGGGTGCTGGAATTGTGGCAGATAGTGAGCCTACACGAGAGTGGCAAGAAGCGTTGCAGAAAGCGAAAGCACAGCTAGCAGCTTTGGGGCTAAGCGGGCTGTAATCCGTCTAAATGACGAATAAACAACTTTGGTGTTTCCAAAATTGTCCAAATAAACCTACAATACTGGCCTACAGATTCTTCTATAAAATTTTTAAGATCGTCCGCTCCACCTTAGAATGCATTTTGATATTGACCTTTACTGTTTGATGAACCCGGACAATCCCACTTAAACTGAATGAGCGCAGAAACTTATCTCAACCATCCTACATTCGGCCTGCTCTTCAGAATCTGTATGGTTGATGACAAACAGGAACTTTTCGCGACCCTATATGCTCAGCGCCTCTTTTTTCTAGTGACGATTGCCACTCCAGAAGGGTTTTTGTTTGAACCCGTGGGCAGAGGAGATGCGCGGTTGCTGCTGGAAAACAGGATGCGGATGCTGCGGCGGACAGGGCAACATTCCGAGTACGATCGGTTGCAGAAGACTTATAAGCAAACCTTTCAATGACCGCTGTCTGCAACCCTGACTCGATTATTCAGCGCATTACTCAAATTCGCGAAACTTTACCTTCCTCTATCAGGCTGATTGCAGTTACTAAGACGCTGCCTGTAGAAGCGATTCGGGCTGCTTACGCTGCGGGAGTTCGTGATTTTGCTGAGAGTCGGGTGCAAGAAGCGATCGCAAAGCAGGCTGATCTCACTGACTTGTCAGATTTGACCTGGCATCTCATTGGTCGGTTACAGGCAAACAAGGCTCGCAAGGCCGTTGAGCATTTCCAGTGGATTCATTCGGTTGACAGCCTAAAACTGGCCGAGCGGCTAAACCAGCTTTCTGAAGAAGTGGGCCGCACTCCTCAGTGCTGTCTTCAGGTCAAGATTGTGCCTGATCCTCCTAAGTCTGGGTTTGAGCTAGATGCTCTCTGGGAGGCGTTGCCTGAACTAGATCGGCTGACTCGGCTTAATATCGTTGGCCTAATGACAATTCCTCCCCAGGGAACCCTTCACCCCCAAGCGCAGGCAATCTTTCAAAAAACAAGCGAACTGGCTCAACAAATTAATCAATCAGGACTGACTCGTCTTCGCATTACAGAGCTTTCAATGGGCATGTCGGGTGATTACCCAGTTGCGATCGCATCGGGATCAACGATGATCCGTCTAGGCACGATTCTATTTGGCTTCAGATCGGCGTAGTTGACCCCGGTTGCTTAGCAGAAATACTCAGCGCAGTGTCATTAGAGAGATTATGGTTTGATTGAGCCAAGAGATAAAAAGCTCTGCTCAGAACACCTATCCATAAGGGAGTCTATGTAAGATGATAGGCTCACAGGTGCTGAGATTGTGATTCTTTCACCGTATTGTCTCTGCCTGCTGGAAGAAGAAATAATGCTGTCTGAAAGAGATTTTTCAAGGCTTTGGTTGCAGCCCTAAACCTTCCGAATGAGTAAGCACTATTCAATATGTTAGAAAAAATTTAACTAATTGTGAATGCGCTATGATTCAAAACGATTTCGTGTATACTGTGGACTCAATATTCCCTCCAGTAGGGTGTTTAGTCACAGCTCTTAATTGAGAAGCTACAGCAGACCAGCTTTATCGGCAGTCGCCAATTCAATTCCGAAAATTTATCGGTTTTGTGAGATAAGCGGTATCATGGCATCGAATCATCGAATGCTTTAAGGCAGCACCCGTAAGTCTTACTAGGCTGTACCTGCCAATCGAATGATAGTCACAGGGGAGTGTAAGTTGTGAGTAACCTATTCTCAAAGCTACGGGACTTTGTCGGACTGAATGATCCGGCTGATTACGAATATGAGTATGAAGAGATGGACGGCGAAGAGTATCAGAACCTCTACCAGGAGGAAAATACTCAACCCGTTGTCCAACAACCTCAACAAGAAGAGCCACGGACTCGCCGTCGGCTACGCGATCGCATGATGACCTCAGATGCCGGAATGACGACTATGGGTAGCAACGTAATTGGAATGCCTGGCGCGATGAATGGAACCTCTGAAGTGGTAGTCATGGAGCCCCGCTCCTTCGAAGAAATGCCCCAAGCCATTCAGGCTCTGCGGGAGCGCAAGTCTGTGGTTCTCAACCTGACGATTATGGACCCAGACCAAGCTCAGCGGGCTGTTGACTTTGTTGCTGGTGGCACCTACGCAATTGACGGCCATCAAGAGCGCATCGGCGAGAGCATCTTCCTGTTCACACCCAACTGCGTCCAGGTCAGCACCCCTAGCGATTACGAAGAAGAAATGCCTCTCGGATCTCAGGGCATGGGCATGGGTCAAGTGCCTCCTGCTCCAGCTTGGACTGAGCAAGCTATCCGCATGGCCTAATTTTCGACGTCAGTGTGGGCAGCAATGTGCTGACACGCTGTCAATTTGTTTCAACCTTGTGACTATCATCTGTCTAAGCCTCCAAACAACAGAGGCTTAGACAGGTTGTTTCGGTTACATCGGGGTTGTAAAAGTTGCCTTTCAGTAGGGTGAGGAAAGCTGTTGCCTAAAGCAGTCTTGGGTGTCATTGGAGGCGGAGTGATGGGAGAAGCCCTTCTATCCCGCCTGATCGATCAGCGTGTTTTTGAGCCTGATGCGATCATTGTCAGTGACCCTCAAAGTGATCGATGCAGCTATTTGACCAACACCTACGGTGTGGTGACAACGGCAGATAATCAACAGGTGGTTGAAAAAGCGAGTGTGATATTGCTCGCCATCAAACCCCAAATTCTAGATAAAGTCGCTTCAGAGTTGGTAAAAGCGGGGGCAGTCTCACCGCGTCTGCTGCTCTCGATTTTAGCAGGAGTGACCCTCTCTAAACTTCAGAGTTATTTCCCGGAATGGCCTGTGGTGCGGGCAATGCCCAACACTCCTGCAACTGTGGGGGCAGGTGTAACAGCCATTACGGCGGGAACCTATACCGATGCTGATAATCTAGCGCTAGCTCAACGCATTTTCCAGAGCGTCGGCAGTGTAGTGGAGGTGCCTGAGTCCTTAATGGATGCGGTCACCGGGCTATCGGGTTCTGGGCCAGGATATGTGGCAATTGTGGTTGAGGCGTTGGCCGATGGCGGCGTTGCTGCTGGGCTTCCTCGGGCGACAGCCATGCAATTAGCGCTACAGACCGTTAGGGGAACGGCTGAATTATTAATTCAATCAGGGTTGCATCCAGCTCAATTAAAAGATCAAGTGACTAGTCCGGGGGGCACAACCATTACGGGCATTGCTAGTTTAGAAGCTTCTGGGCTTCGTTCTGCCTTGATTGAGGCGGTGCGCTCAGCTTGTGCTCGTTCTCGGGAACTGGGAGGATAATCACGCGGAGTTAGTCCAATGGACTTAACGTATCTGCTAATTCAGCTCTTGATTGCGATTGTATGTGCTGGGGTGGCAGGTATTCTAATCCCTCGGCAAATTCCAGGTAAAGGCTTAGGGTTAGTGATCATTGGCCTAGCAGGTGTTTTTATTGGCCAGTGGGTATCGCGCTATTTGCAGCAAGAGTATGGCTTAACCTCGCCAATCTTGCAATGGAGCATTGAAGATGTCCCGATTGTGCCGTCCATCATTGGCTCTGCCATTGTGCTGTACGTGGTAACAGCCTTTCTGAGTTGGGGACGCTACGGGAATCGTTAGTGAGCTGTTTTTGTCTGCCGGATGCGTCAGCGATCGCACGGCGAATCAAAGGCCTACAGGAAGATGCGTTCACATGCGACAGTGACACCCTGAATCCTTTGTTAGGCGGTTAGTCCCTACAAAAACTCTGCGTTTATCGTGAGTTTGTTAGGGAGAATCGGTATAAGTTTCGGCAGCCTTTTGGCTGCCCAGCCGGGGTTCTGTACCTGCTAGCAGCCGTTCAATGTTGCTGCGGTGGCGCAGAATGACGTAGAGGCCGCCTGCGATCGCAAGCCCAATATAAGGAATAGGCTGCTGTAGAATCGCCATCAGCAAAATAGTTGCGATCGCAGCCGAAATCGAGCCTAGTGAGACAATGCGGGACGCTGCAACCACCCCTGCAAAGACGCCTAACGTCCCCAGCCCGACAGGCCAAGACAGTGCCAGGAGAATGCCTAATCCGGAAGCAGCCGACTTGCCTCCTGTGAAATTAAGCCAAATTGAGCGACTGTGGCCCAGTAGTGCCATTAACCCAGCGATAGCCTCTAGCCAAGGCTGCCAGAGAGGATTTAATCCCGGTAGGCTGGTCATTAGGGCAGGGTAAACACTTCTCACCAGCAGCACGGCCAGCGCCCCCTTAAGCAGATCGACGACAAGGACCGTGATCGCAGCCGATTTACCCACGTTGCGTAAAACGTTGGTTGCTCCCGTCCCGCCAGACCCATGCTGACGAATGTCGATTCCTTTGACCCACTTGGCGATTAGGTATCCAGTGGGGATCGATCCCAGTAAATAGGCAGCCAGGATAATTCCTGCGATCGCAACACCTGCCACAGCCCTACCTCCCTAACGTGTCAGTATCAGTTTAGAGGCAGATGGGATCGGTTCGTCAGGCTAAGACGTCAGGGATTAGGGTTTAGTAAAGGTCGTATTCTGGCGTTGGATTGAGGGGATCGGGGGCAAAGGCTAGCCACAGCGGAAACTGTAGCAGTGATAGGCTTACTGTGTTTTCCGACTCGTCAATAATGATCAGGGGCAAACCATCCTGGGAGACAATACGTTCGGCGCGTTGGGCTACGGGTTCGGGAGCGTCGAAGAGCATAATGCCTCGGTTTACCCCAAATTCAGCCCGAGAAACCCCCAGACGGTCTTGCAGGCCGCGCCGCCATTCTCCCAACCGTTCCGGTGAATTAGAGAGCACCAGCGTTTGCAGGCGGTCGTTGTACAGTGCGTGGAGAATTGAGATTCCAGCAGAAGCAACTAGCACGTTTTGCAGACGGCTGCCCATACTCTTGACTGCGCCTCGTCCGCCTTGGCTAAAGAACCAGTTGGCGACTCTGTCGGCGTGGATGGGTTCAAAGGTGCGCCGCAGTTGCCAGACAGGACCATAGTAGTCGGGTCGCATGCGGTACTGATCGAGGAGACTGCGAACTCGCTCGGTTTGATCCTGAAAGCGTTGGTTGCCAAAGCCAGGCTGATTGCCACCCCCCGATTGGACGGGTTCCTCACGTTCTGGTGGGCGTCGTCTGCCTTCGCGAATGGTTTCACGCGCCTCAGGTCGAGCTGTTTGAATATCGGGCTGAGGGGGAGATAGCTCTAGCTTTTCGGCTGCGGCTGCGAGGTCTTGCAGACTGCCCACCAAGTAGTCCTTAAAGCCCTGTACCCGCACTGCAAGATCTTGAGAAACCCCGGCAAAGCTGGTGCGCATTTCTTCTTGAATGCGATCGCGCCGCCGCTCTAATTTCTCAACCTCTAGCTGTAGGGCGCGGCGGCGCTGTTCTAGGTCTGTGTTGGCTTGTTGCACCATGCGACCCAAATCAGTCTGCACCTGCTGCATCTGATCTTTTGTGAGTCGATTGTAGGCCGACTGTAAATCAGCGATGCTGCGCTTTAGGTCGCTCTCTTGGCGTTGCAAATCGGTGATACGAGACTCCAGGCCTGCTGCATCACGGGCTGTCGCCTGCGTCTCAGAAGTGGACTTGGCATCGGCCTGCGATGCGGAGGGGGGAATGTCGTCTGAATACATGAATGCGAAACCGTACTCGTGTGATGTCAGCGTATCAAATCAGAGGTCCGTTGCTGCTATTTAGAGAGATTGAACCGACCGGGGGCAGCGATCTTCCAAGCAGTTTCGCAACTGACTCGGATTAAAAATAATGGGCAAAAAGTGAATGCTGTTGATCTCTTTGAAATAGAAGAGAATCGGCACGGGCTGCCAAAAGATTTCCCAGTGAATCCAGTCTTGGTACGGAAAGTGCCGAATGCGCTCTGATCCCCGGTAGATGTCCAGCGCTGTAGCCGTAAACCGCAACCGCAACGTGAAGGTCTGAAAGAGGAGAAGTAAGCCAAGCAGTGCGATCGCACCGCTGAGCCACGGTTGTAGCCAGAATAGTGGGACTGACAAAGCTACAAGCGCGATAGGAATGCGATAGCTAGGAGCAAGTTCGGTTTCGGACTCAGAAGATGCGATCGCAGATGGGGTCGAGTTCACAACAGAATCAGACATTGCAACATTTCCACCAGGAAGGGTTTTTAGTCCTGATAAGCCGTTCCTATTGTATCGGCCCACTCAAGCCCATTCCTAAACTCAGTTAACTAGATGCTGTTGACTACCGCGCTGCCTGTTCCTTGGAACATCAGCCATGACAGGAAGAAATTGATAATGAAAATCGCCAGTAAGGCGGTCACGACTGCCGTGGTGGTCGATTGGCCGACTCCTTTTGCTCCGCCCGTAGTGGTGAGGCCCCAGCTTGAGCCAATCACAGCGATCAAGATGCCAAACACAAAAGCCTTAATCATCGAGCTGATCAGATCCCAAATGGTTAAGAAGTTTTTGGCCGAGTCTAAGAAAACTGAGTAAGGAATGTCGTACATCGACGAGGCAATCAGCAACCCTCCAGTCATGCCAGTAATAAACGACAGGATATTGAGCAGAGGTAGCATCATGGCACAGGCCAATACCCTGGGGATCACGAGGTAGTCAATCGGGTCGGTCTTGAGAATTTGCAGTGCATCAATCTGCTCCGTCACCTTCATCGTGCCGATCTCAGCTGCGAAGGCAGAGCCAACCCGTCCCGCCAAAATTACAGCAGTCAGCACGGGGCCTAGTTCTCGGGCTAGGGTCAACGCCAGCACGCCGCCCACCGCTGTACCTGCACCAAAGCTGATAAATTCGCGCGTCACTTGAATGGTGAACACCATGCCGACAAAGGCCGCTGTAACCAAGGCAATCATCAGTGACTCTGGCCCAACTGTTGCCATCTGTTCAACTGTATTGCGGCGGTGAATGGGTCTAGAAATCAAATGAATGACCACCTGCCCAGTCAAAAAGACTGCTGCCAATAATCGGCGGCTCCACTGGCTTAGACCTGCACTATCAACAGCTTGCGTCAACTCGGTTCCCCTTTTCCTGCCCGTCAATACTTCAATGCAGCTATCCCACAAATGCAGCTCTCCGTTGGTGAAGTTTGACTGGCTTTACCAAACTGGAAATTACTTATGGAATTGGCACGCAATCTAAAGGAACTCTACCCAAGGTCACTCTGCTTGACAATGGAAAGAGCGGTGACTCTGAGAATTTCGTTACAGCACTTCAATACATTCCGTGACCGAGGTTGAAGATTTCTCACCTCTCCTGATCGAGTTTGGGACCTCGTGCGTAAGGTAGGAGAGGATTTGCCTGGAACCTCAGTTCCAACGCAACCCATCTGATCTGGAAGCGATCTGCGTCTTTGGCCAAGCTACTCCTGTGGGAAAAAGGGATGTAAAGACCCGCCATGAGACAAATTCTTCGTCGTTTTATTTCACTAAGCCTCACGGCTGTTTTTAGCTTTCTGCTGCCGCTCCTGTTTATTGGCGGCATCTTTTTGGGCTTAACCGTGCTGTCGTGGTTGCTGCCTCCCAGTCAACAGGGATTACAGCAGTTAATGCATGTTTTAAACACCCTCGGCAGTGGTAGTCCGTGGCAAGGTGCCTTAGTCGTTGGCCTAACGTCTAGTACGGTTGGCATCTTGTTTGATACCTTTGCCTCTTATCGGTTTGAAGAATTCAGTCATCATTAGGGATGCCTACCCGGAATGCTTGGTTGAAGTGCGCTAGTCGTTGTTTGGAAAAATTCTTATGCTGGTATAGGTGTTCCAATCTTTAGGCATGCCTATGAACAGCGCACAGCGCACTAAACGGCGTTCACAACAAGCACTTGTTGCTCTTGGTAAGTTTGCCCCTGTGAAAGCTCTCTTGAGTGTTTTGCTGGTAGTGATTTTGGGCTGGGGACTCTTGCCCACGCCCTTAGCCTATGCACGAGAGTCTGTACCTGCGGGCCAATCTATTCAACCTTATCTCGATCGGGTAGCCAACGAGGTAACGGAATTCACCCTGGATAACGGGATGAAGTTTATTGTGCTTGAGCGCCGGGAAGCGCCCGTCGTCTCGTTTATGATCTATGCCAACGTGGGCGGGGTCAACGAAGAGGACGGTAAGACAGGCATTGCCCACTATCTCGAACACTTGGCTTTTAAGGGCACTCAGCGCATTGGTAGCAAAGACTATGCGGCTGAGAAGCAAGTGCTAGAGGAGATGGATCAAATCTTCAGCCAAATTTTGGCTGCTGAAGAGGCTCAAGATACGGCAAAAGCCACACAGCTTAAAGCTCAACTAACAGCGTTGCAGCAGAAGGCGGCCTCCTACGTTGAGCAGAACAAGTATGGACAGATTGTCGAGCAGTCTGGTGGCGTTGGACTCAATGCAACCACCTCAGCCGATGCCACTCGGTACTTCTATAGCCTGCCTGCCAACAAATTGGAACTCTGGATGTCGCTTGAGTCAGAGCGCTTTTTGGAGCCAGTCTTCCGAGAGTTCTACGAAGAGAAGAACGTGATTCTGGAAGAGCGGCGAATGCGGGTGGACAATTCCCCCATTGGCAAAATGATTGAGGAGTTTCAGGGTCAAGCCTTTGAGACGCACCCCTATCGTCGCCCTGTGATCGGCTATGAGGCAGACCTCTATCGGGCAACGCGGCAGGATATTCAAGACTTCTATGACACCTATTATGGCCCGAGCAACCTGATCGGAGCCGTCGTCGGAGATGTAGATGCAGCCCAAGTCAAGGCTTTAGCAGAAACCTATTTTGGCCGCTACCAATCCAAGGCCCATCCTGCCAAGCTAGAAGTGAATGAGCCAGCTCAGAAGGCACCGCGCGAATTCACGTTGGAACTGCCCTCTCAGCCTTGGTATCTAGAGGGATATCATCGACCTAGCATCACCGATCTCGACCATGTTGTTTACGGCATGATTGACAGTATTTTGGTGGGTGGGCGTACTTCGCGGCTCTACAAAAAGCTGGTAGTCGATGATCAGGTAGCGTTGGATGTCGGTAGCCTAAACGGGTTTCCGGGTGACAAATATGCAAACCTCTTCGTTGTTTACGCCCTGACAGCTCCCAGTCATACCGTTGATGAGATTGCGACGGCATTTGATCGAGAATTGACTCAACTTAAGCAGACACCCGTAACGGCTCAAGAACTGGATCGGGTGAAGACTCAGGCTCGCGCTGGATTGCTGCGAAGTCTATCTTCTAACTCAGGCATGGCGAGTTTGCTGACGGAGTACGAGGCTAAAACCGGAAGCTGGCGCAACGTCTTTAAGGAGCTTGACGAGATCGAGGCAGTGACGGCTGCTGATGTGCAGCGGGTTGCTAGGGCGACCTTTCAAGCTAATAACCGAACGGTCGGCAAACTGATCTCTAGCCCGACTGGCGGTTGAGGCCCTGACTTTGGAGGCCGTTGCATCTTGAGCAGCGGCTGCACTGCTTTTTTATTAGCCTGCTTTCCTATTAGCCACGTTTCGCGAAGACGAAAACCTATGGACTGGTTTAATTTCCTCTACCGCCCTTCTCGGAAATGGGTTGTGATGCCGATGCTGGGCATGATGACCTTGCTAGGGGTCTTGATCTTGGGTTGGCAACCGCCTGCGATCGCAAACACTGCCCGTCATTACACTGAACTAGACTTCCCAGCCCTGCCAGAGATTCAAATCCCGGATTACCAGCGGTATGAGTTGCCTAATGGCCTTGTGGTTTACCTGATGGAAGACCATGAGCTTCCCCTCGTCAGCGGTAGTGCTACCTTCCGGACAGGCACTCGTTTTGAACCTGCGAATAAGACTGGGTTGGGTAGCCTCATGGGACAGGCAATGCGGCTAGGCGGCACCGAGACCCTGTCTCCTGACCAACTGAATGAGGAGCTTGAGCAGCGGGCAGCTTCCGTTGAAACCGGATTGGACGAAACCACCGGAAGCGCTAGTTTTAACGTGTTAACGGAGGACTTGGAAGAGGTCTTTGCCATTTTTGCAGACGTGGTGCAGCGTCCGGCCTTTGCCCCAGATAAAATCAATTTCTTGAAGAATCAGTATGCGGGGAGCATCTCTCGCCGCAATGATGATCCAGATGAGGTGGCGACCCGAGAGTTCCGTAAGTTGGTCTATGGGGCAAATAGCCCTTATGCTCGCACAGTTGAGTACAGGACGATCGACGCCATCAGCCGGGAGGACGTGCTCGATTTCTACCGGGCCTCCATCCGGCCAGAAAGAACCATTCTGGGGATCGTGGGCGATTTTGACAGTGATCAAATGAAACAGCTCATTGCCAAGCACTTTGGCAATTGGCGGGTAACAGGTCAACCTTTAGCAATTTCTGAACTACCCGAAGTCAGTCAAGCTAGGACAGGGATCTTTGCGGTAAATCAACCGCAGCTTACTCAGAGCTATGTCTATGTCGGCCACTTGGGGGGGCAGGTTAACTATCCAGACCACGGCCCGCTGTCCGTTATGAATGAGGTTTTGAATGGCTTTGGTGGGCGGCTGTTTAATGAAGTGCGATCGCGCCAGGGTTTGGCCTACTCCGTATACGCTTACTGGTCTCCTCGCTGGGATCATCCTGGCTTATTCATCGGTGGCGGACAAACTCGTTCTGATGCGACGGTTCCCTTTGTGCAGGCCGTGAAGGAAGAGATTCAGCGCATTCGCACAAATCCGATTGACCAGGAAGAATTGGCTCGGGCTAAAGATTCTGTCTTAAACAGCTTCGTCTTCAACTTTCAAGATCCAGTGCAGACACTCTCTCGCTTGATCCGCTACGAGTACTACGGGTATCCTTCGGACTTTGTCTTCCGCTTTCAAAGGGCTGTAGAAAACACAACAATCGAAGCGGTTCAAGCAGCCGCTCAAAAGCACCTAGACCCCAACAAACTGGTGACTTTAGTCGTAGGCAATCCTCAAGCGATCCAGCCTTCTCTGGAAGTGTTATCGCCTGATACCACTGTGACCACTATCGACATCACGATTCCTAAGCCCGGTGCTTAACTTACTTTGGGCTAGGCGGGAAATCGGTTGACAGCGTAATCGTCCCATTGGGATTGATGCGATCGCATTCCCAGAAGTATAAAAGAGCCTACCAGCTTTATGCCGATAGGCTCTTTTATTGGTTGAAAACGCGGTTTTGCTTACAGTCAGACCTATTCTGAAAAAATAAGGTTAAGCACTTTCATGCCATTGATTTTAAGACTTCGATATAGCGGGCGATTGCATGGTCTTTAAAACGGGAAGAAAGAAAGTTTAGACTAAATCGCTGACCAATTCGGAATTCCTTGTCTACATGTTGATAGCCTCCCTGCCACCACCGAGGCAACTCAGGAACAATATCCATTCCATGCACGAATCGGTAGCTGTTAGGAACACGACGGTTAAATGATTCTCGAAATCCGTCATTACCTACTTTAGGGGAGCCAAAGGTATAAACTTCTATAGTCTGGATCTTGTCTGAGAAGTTGTACTGAACATCAACAGCACATAGGGTTGCAAGTGCACCTCCTAAGCTATGCCCGGTGATGACAGCCGTAGAAATAGGTTGGCTCTTCTTGATATAGTCGTGGATTTCGTCTCGGACTGAAAAGTATGCGGCAACAAACCCTTGATGCATTAGAGCACCCGAACTACTTCCACCCTCATAAGGATAAACCTTGTCCTTTTCTTGTGAATCAACGATTGCGTCTTGAATGATCTTTTGATCAAACTCTGCCCGCTCCTGCTGAGTATTTAAGTTAGTATCCCAGTCGTAAGATGACTCACTGCCCCGAAACACAATCGTAATTCCTGAGCCATCAGGCAAAATAGCACATTGAGTGTCTGTGTTCTTTTGGTCGATGAGAACAGGTTGTTGAGCCAGCCCACCGAATTTAATGCTGGAGAAGTTTTGATAAACCTCCTGACAGTAAGTGGCGCATTTTGCTGCCCTGGAATAATCAACTGTCATATTGCCTCTTCTATTTATAAATAATGTTGACAAGTGTGGTGATTCTGAGAGGGGAATCCTCGTTATTTTTTGTGTTTGGTGCTAAGTATCTGAATTGTATAACCAGTTACTTCGTTGATTAATAAATAGTTGATTAATAAATAATTGTGTGTTGTACTTCATCGGCCATAACCAAATTGGCAGAATCCAGACTAGAGCAACCTTATGTATAAGCACATCATTACGCTTACTGATGCATAGCCAGAATATGCATAGCCAGAATAGCTTTGTGTCCTGTACCAATATGAGTAATGTTCAAAGAACAGAACCTGATCCGATATTCGGCGATGCTGCCTAATACCGACCATCTATTCAATCTGTGGGAAGCAGTTTCCGGGAAGCGAGTAGCTTTTGCCCGAGTGCTTAGTGATGGGACTCAACCAACATCTCTTATTGAATTGCGTCGTTCTTGAAGTGCCAACAACGTCTCCTGATGCCGCTCCCGGCTGAGCGGATAGCGGTAGGCAAACCACAGACTTCCGGCTATCAGTAGAGCTGGGATCGGCCCGATCAGGAGCCGCACAGCCCAGAGAGCGCTGTCAGGCTGATTGTCAGTGGTAGCGGTAAATCCTGTCCACTGAAGCATTTGACCGGAGAGAAAGAGCGCGATCGCAAGTCCCAGCTTTTGCAGAAACACGACTGCACTAAAGTACAGGCCTTCTCGCCGTTGCCCTGTGTGCAGCTCATCTAAATCAATCACATCGGGCAACATCGCAAACGGCACTAAGTACAGTGTCGATACCCCAATACCGACCCCGATTGCTAGCACATACATCCAACTCACTTGCTCAGGCTGCACGGTAATCAAACCCAATAGGCAAAAGATGCCAACGGGTGCACCTGCCAGGAAAACGGTTCGTTTCTCGGTGCGCTGGCCTAACCAGTTCCAACCCACCATTGCTAGAATCGCTGTGCCCTGAACGGCAAGGGCCATCTGAGCAAAATGGGTTTTGGGCAGGTTCATCCAGCTATCGACAAAGTAGGGCAACATTGCTGCCGTCACCTGAATGCCCATCCAAGCAAAGAGGTAAAGGCCTAAAACCTGCCTGAAAGCCTTGTTCTTGATCAGACTCTGAATCTGTTGGGTCAGAGGAATCGTCTGAGGTTTCTGGCTGACCTGACGGAACGCCTCCATTTCCCAGTAGCGGCGGTAGGTGCCCCAGACTGAAAGTGCGATCGCAGCCATCGCAATCGCTCCAGAAATCATTCCCAAAATCAAATACTGCTGCAGAGGTTGAGCCACCAGCCCAAAAATCACCTGAGCCAACATCAACCCAACCAAACTGCCGCCAATGCTAAAGCCCGACTTAATACCGATCAGCCCTGTGCGCTCGTCGTAGTCATGCGTCAACTCCGCTGCTAGCGCGGCAAAAGGGAGTTGCACTGCCGTAAATGCCACATAGATCAACAGCGACAACAGGGCGTAATACAAGAACAATCCCCCCTGACTGCCAATCGGAGGCACTACCCACAGCAGCACACAACACAGAGCTAGCGGAACTGCCCCATAAACCATCCAGGGAAAGCGGCGACCGAGGGGGGAAGACGTGCGATCGCTTAGCCAGCCAATTACCGGATCATTAATTGCATCCCACACACGCCCGAGCAGGAGGATACTACCGGCTGCCGCAGGACTTAGCCCAGCCACACTCGTAAAAAAATACAGCAGAAAAAAAGCCGCCAGGCTAACGGGCACAGCTCCTGCCAGTTCCCCAACTCCATAGGCCAACTTAACCCGTAGGGACAGAGGAGCGGGTACCATACTTTATCTTCTAGTGAACCTTACAGAAGCACTCTATTGGCGTGAGTACTCTTTTGGTGGCTTTTATGCGGATGAAAGGACTTGAACCTTCACTCCCGAGAGAACTAGAACCTAAATCTAGCGCGTCTACCAATTCCGCCACATCCGCGTCAGTAAAGGATTATAGCAAGAAATCACATCAACTGCACCTCGTCTTGTACTTTCCGCCAATAAATTTTTCTACAAGCGATCGCGCAGGCTCCAACCCCCTTTGCTGTACGACCAAAACAACAGCTACAGCTCGCCTGTGAAAACTCTGTATTGTAGGACTCAAGGCTAGCCTGAGAAGAACTATCATTAAGAAAGGTGTAAAACTGTTGGCAGGGGGGTTCCCGATCTTTTCTGGAGGCTCAATCCCAATAGCCTAATGCGGCTCATCAAGGAAAAATAGTCTTTACAGATCTGGTTCAAATCGCTCGGCTATCGAATTGGAGATCACGACTCCAATGGCAGGCCAAATTTTGTCCTCTGATAAGCCAGAATTTTGTCCTCGGTGGACAAAATGCGAGAAGATCAACCCGAATCATTAGGATCGGCTCTAGCATTCGGAAGCACAAGGAGACACCGCTCGAATGGGTAAAGTAGTTGGCATCGACCTGGGCACCACCAACTCAGTTGTCTCGGTAATGGAAGGTGGAAAGCCCGTTGTCATTGCCAACGCTGAAGGAATGCGCACAACGCCTTCAGTGGTGGCCTTTAGTAAGGAAGGGGAGCGACTCGTCGGCCAGATGGCCCGGCGGCAGGCGGTGCTCAACCCTCAAAACACCTTTTATGGGGTCAAGCGCTTCATGGGCCGCAAGTATGCGGAGCTGAGCCCAGAGTCGAAGCAAATACCCTACACCATTCGTCGCGACGAGCTGGGCAACGTCAAAGTTCGCTGTCCTCGGCTAGAAAAAGACTTTGCGCCCGAAGAGATCTCGGCCATGGTCCTGCGCAAATTGGCGGACGAAGCTACCCGCTACCTGGGGCAGCCGGTAACTGGCGCAGTGATCACCGTGCCTGCCTACTTCAACGACGCCCAGCGCCAGGCTACCCGCAACGCAGGCCGGATCGCTGGACTGGACGTGAAGCGGATTCTAAACGAGCCTACGGCGGCATCGCTGGCCTATGGCCTCGACCAGAAGCGCAACCAGACTATCTTGGTGTTTGACCTGGGCGGCGGTACGTTTGATGTGTCGGTGCTAGATGTAGGCGACGGCGTTTTTGAGGTGCGCTCCACGGTGGGCGATACCCAGCTGGGCGGCACCAACTTTGACCAGAAAATTGTCGATTGGCTGGCGGAGCAGTTCCTAGAGCAGGAGGGCATCGATCTGCGACGGAAGGATCGCCAGGCACTGCAGCGCCTGACTGAGGCTGCCGAAAAAGCCAAGATCGAGCTGTCTGGCGTTGCGGTGACCGATATCAACCTGCCCTTTATCACCGCTACCGAAGACGGCCCCAAGCACCTGGATACTCGCTTAACCCGAGCCCAGTTTGAGGGACTTTGCGGTGATTTGGTCAGCCGTTTGCGCGGCCCGCTGAAGCAGGCACTAGCCGATGCCGGGCTGACCCCCGACGACATCGACGAAGTAGTTTTGGTAGGCGGTGCTAGCCGCATGCCGATGGTGCAGGACCTGGTTCGCACTTTTATTGGCTTAGAGCCCAACCAGAACGTCAACCCTGACGAGGTGGTGGCGGTGGGCGCCGCTATTCAGGCGGGCATTCTTACCCAGGAAGTTCAAGACATTCTGCTGCTCGATGTAACCCCCCTTTCCTTGGGGCTAGAAACGATCGGCGGCGTGATGAAAAAGCTGATTCCTCGCAACACCACTATTCCGGTGCGCCGCTCAGATGTGTTCTCTACCTCCGAGAACAATCAGACTGCCGTGGAGGTTCACGTGCTCCAGGGCGAGCGGGAAATGGCCGCAGACAACAAGTCCTTGGGCCGCTTTAAGCTGGTGGGCATTCCGCCGGCGCCTCGGGGCGTACCCCAGGTGCAGGTGTCTTTTGACATCGATGCCAACGGCATTCTCCAAGTGTCGGCAATGGATAGAACAACTGGCCGGGAGCAAAGCCTGACTGTACAGAGTGCCTCGGAGATGACCGAGGACGAAATCCAGCGGATGATTCAGGAGGCGGAGGAATACGCCGACACCGACCGCCTCCAGCGAGAGCGAGTGGAGAAGCGCAACCGAGCCGAAGCCCTCACTTTCCAGGCAGAACGACTGCTGCGGGAAGTGGCGCTCGACTTTGGCCTGCAGTTTGCGCGCGATCGCAGACGCCGAATTGAGAGCCTGGTGCAGGAACTGCGGGACTATCTGGAGCGCGGCGATGAGCGCGGTATTGACATTACCCAGGCTGAACTTCAGGACGAACTCTACGACCTGAACCGGGAAGCCTACCTCTACGAGGAGGAGGAGCGCGACGAGGGCGGCATCTTGGGGCAGATTGGCGGCACCTTGAAGCGCACCTTCGCCTTCGATGACGACGAGCCCATTCGCGACTATGGCTATCAGGGCTCATCCTCCTGGGGCAATTGGGATGACGGCTGGGATTACGACAACCGCAACCGCAGCCGTCCGTATAGTCCGTCGGCCTATCAAGATGTGCCGCCCTATCGACAGGACCCGCCTTACCGTCAGGACCCGCCCTATCGTA
>DATNQF010000131.1:0-9796 GCA_036702855.1 Trichocoleus sp.
ATCCCAAACGATGACCAAGCGAGTGTCTTGCTCATAGAGGGACTGGAGATACTGCAAGAATGCGACTGTATTGTCCTGGTTGCCTGCACTGTACGCCTGCACCACAACTTGCTTAGTGAGATAATCCAGCGCACCGTAATACAGCGATTTGCGCTTGAGTAAGCCATAGTAGAGGGAGGTGAAGATATTCCTGCCCTGTATGCCAGCCCCTTACTCTGCCGACTTGCGCCAACGTATCCTAGTTGCCTACCAAGCTGATGAAGGATCGCAACGTGAACTTGCCCAACGCTTCAAGGTGAGCCTCTCCTTTGTTCGAGACTTGCTGCGCCGCTACCGCGAAAGCGGAGACATCAAGCCTAAAAAGCACGGCGGCGGAAACCAACCGAAGCTGGGTGCAGTTCACCTCGAGAAGGTGCAGCAGCTTCTCGAGAAAAACAATGACCTCTTCCTGCATGAGCTATGCGAACAATTGGAGGGGCAATGCGGGGTGAGTGTGAGTGTGACAACGATGCATCGCACTGTGCAAAAGCTCAACCTCAGCGTCAAAAAAAACGCTCACTGCTAGTGAGCAACTCACCCCTAGCGTGAGGCAACTGCGCTTTGACTACCGGGATTGGAGCTTCACAATTGACCCACGCAATCTGGTGTTTGTCGATGAAGCAGGGGTCAATTTGGCGATGACCCGGCTGCGGGGACGTGCTCCTAAGGGAGAACGGGTACACGATACAACTCCTCGCAACCGAGGGCAGAACGTTTCTTTGCTAGGGGCGCTTTCGATGGAAGGTTTAGTAGCCACTATGAGCGTTCCAGGTAGCGTTAACACCGATGTCTTTGTGACTTACCTCAGCGAGGTTCTAATTCCTCAGTTATGGATTGGGGCGATTGTTGTGATGGACAACCTTCCGGTTCATCATGCTGCTGTGGTTGCCAGGTTGATTGAGGCGGCAGGGGCAAAGCTCGTCTTCTTACCACCCTACTCACCAGACCTCTCACCGATTGAGTTGTGTTGGTCAAAGCTCAAGGCCGCTTTACGTTCTGCCAAAGCTCGAACACCTCAAGCATTGCAACAGGCATTGAAGCAGATTGTCACCGAAGAGATTTCGGAGAGTAATGCCATTGCTTGGTTCGCCCGTTGTGGCTTATTCACATGAAATGCGCTGTAAATAAGAATGGAAAAGATTAGAAACCAAGCAATAACATGCCAAAATGCTTCTTCTGTCCTTATCTTGGTAAGGAGGTTGAGTTAACTGATGAGCGAGAACAGCACATTGCTATAGCCCATCCTGGAACATTGCCTGATTACCTAAAGCAGCTAGAGGAGGCACTTGCTGACCCTGATGAGATACGGAGTAGCGATCGCGATGAGTCTGCTCTCCTCTTTTCAAAATGGTTTAACTCTATTAGGACAGGTCGTTATCTTGTAGTTGTAACTGTCAGCGATGCAGATACTGGTAGGAGTTGGATTATTACAGCTTACACAGCTAGAAAGCTCATGGGAGGCAATCTTGTATGGCAGAAAAACTAACTTTTCGCTACGACAAAGTGGGTGATATTCTATATATCGATAAATGTCCGCCCTATGCGGAGCAAGAGAGTGAAGAAATTGGAGATGAAGTAGTTGCAAGGTTTAACCCCAACTCTGGGGAAGTAGAAAACTTGGAAATCTTATTCTTCTCCAAGCGTTTGATGAGTGCTGATTCTTTAGAGCTACCAATCAATGCTGATTTACGTCTTGCCCTACCTTAATCTAGTTCAAAACCCAGTATAAAGGCTTGTTGGGTTTTTCCAAGGCTCAATCCAACCTACAATTTTAAGCGTGTCAGTCCAGTAGGATGCTTTAGCTTTGCGTAATGTGCACTTGATTGAGCATGAGCGAGATGGGTTACGCCTTGCTTTTTTGGTATGTCGGAACGACTTTACCCATCCTACGGTTCTACTGAACTTTGATATTCAACGCCCTAAACAACGAGTTCATAATGTTCAACGATTGGGAAAGGGTCGTAAAAATGGTGCAGCAGCGATCGCCACTCTTGATACTCGGGAGATTGCCGAAAGCCAACTGTATGATCTTCTAATGTTTGCCAGCGTACAAACAAAATGTATCGGCTTGCAGTTTCTACACAACGTTGCAGTTCAAGAGAGATGTAACCGGGCATAGAAGCAATAATGCCTGAGGCAGTTTTGAAGGCAGCTTCAAACTCTTTGGCTAGCCCTGGTTTCACATCAAGAATAGCGACTTCTAGTATCACAGCTTCAGGCCCTAACTCATCATCTTTGGAAAGGGTTTAACATAGCAAGGATTTGATAAATTATGCTACCTACAAAGCGCTAGATAGGGGCATGTCATTCGGGCAAAGACCCTGCTATAACCACAGACCACCTTGGGTGCGATCGCACCCATACTCATGTCCTCAACTTCTAACTTAAAGACAAAACGGCCCCTGCTGTATCCCTTTTAACAGTTGCCGCTACCCAGGGCAAACAGGTAAGACCCTGATAGGAGCGTAGCAACCTACTATTTCCAGGACATACCTATGAGCCAATACATTCTCGCGCTTGACCAAGGCACTACCAGCTCCCGCGCGATTGTCTTCGATCATCAAGGTAACCTTGTCTCCCTGGCCCAGAAAGAGTTCCCGCAAATCTTTCCCCAGTCTGGCTGGGTCGAACACGATGCCGACGATATTTGGTCGTCTCAAATTGGTGTTGCTAACGAAGCCCTAGCCCGAATTGGCATTGCCGCCGATGACATCGCAGCCATTGGCATCACCAACCAACGCGAAACGACCCTGGTGTGGGATCGCAAAACAGGGCACCCCATCCACAATGCGATCGTTTGGCAAGATCGCCGCACTGCTGGCATGGCCGACAGCCTCAGAGCAGCAGGCCACGAGCCGCTGTTCCAAAGCAAAACCGGCCTAGTGATTGACGCTTACTTCAGCGGCACCAAGCTCAAATGGCTACTCGATAACGTACCGGGTGCACGCGAGAAAGCCGATCGGGGCGAACTGGCCTTTGGCACAGTTGATAGCTGGCTGGTGTGGAAGCTGACTCAGGGTACTCTTCACATCACCGATGTCACCAACGCCTGCCGTACCTTGCTCTACAACATTCATACGGGCGACTGGGATGACGAGCTTCTGGCCCTACTCGACATCCCCCGCAGTCTGCTGCCCGAAGTTCGTAGTTCTTCTGAAGTTTACGGCCACACAGCAAAGGGGCTACTAGGCGCACAAATTCCCATTGCGGGTATTGCCGGAGACCAACAGGCCGCGACCTTTGGCCAAGCCTCACTGCAACCGGGCATGGCAAAAAACACCTATGGCACAGGCTGTTTCATGCTGCTCAACATTGGGGAGCAGCCCATCACTTCCAAGCAAAAGCTGCTAACCACCGTGGCCTGGAAGGTGAATGGACGCACGGAGTATGCCCTAGAAGGCAGCGTTTTTATTGCTGGGGCTGTAGTGCAATGGCTACGCGACGGCTTAGGCATCATCAAGCGCAGCGAAGATGTGGAAGCACTGGCTTGTAGTGTGCCTGATAACGGTGGCGTTTACTTTGTCCCGGCTTTTGTCGGCCTGGGCGCGCCTTACTGGGACAGCTATGCCCGCGGCACCATCGCTGGCCTATCACGGGGGTCTACCGCTGGCCACATTGCTCGTGCTGCCCTGGAGAGCATTGCCTATCAAACCGCTGATGTGCTTGATGCCATGCGTCAGGACTCTCAACTCTCTCTATCTGAGCTGCGGGTGGATGGCGGAGCCTCTCGCAATGATCTACTAATGCAGTTTCAGGCAGACGTGTTGGGCGTGCCTGTCGTTCGGCCCAAGGTGACTGAAACCACAGCGCTTGGAGCTGCTTACCTAGCTGGGCTGGCTGTGGGCTATTGGGCCAACCAGCAGGAGATCATTCAACTTTGGCAGATGGACAAGTGTTTTGAGCCTTCCATCAGCGCCGATGAGCGAACCGCCTTACGCGAAGCCTGGCGACACGCAGTAGCCCAAGCCCGTCACCGTTAGCGCTACCCCGTCCTTTCGGCTCTAGCATCTCTCCTCACCTAATTACCCATTACTTATTCGTCACTTATGAATCCGTCTTTGAATCGAGCTTTGAATCGAGAACAAATCCTAACGACCCTGCAGCAACCCCACGAATGGGACTTTATTGTGATTGGGGGCGGTGCTACAGGGCTCGGTGCAGCCGTTGAAGCGGCCAGTCGGGGCTACAAAACGCTGCTGCTGGAAAAGTACGACTTTGCAAAAGGTACCTCTAGCCGATCGACCAAGTTGGTGCATGGGGGCGTGCGATATTTGGCCCAAGGCAACTTGTCTTTGGTACGAGAGGCCCTACACGAGCGGGGTTTGCTACGCCGCAATGCTCCCCACTTAGTGAAAGACCTCACGTTTGTGGTGCCGGGATATGTGTGGTGGGCTCAGATTTGGTACGGGGCTGGACTCAAGCTCTACGATTTGCTGTCCGGGCGGTTGAGCCTAGGGCATAGCCGCTTTCTTAATCACGAAGATACTTTGGAGCGGGTACCCACGTTGAAGCCAGAGGGATTGCGGGGTGGCATTCTGTACCACGATGGCCAGTTTGACGATGCCCGTCTAGCGATTACTTTGATGCGCACTTTGGTTGATCAGGGAGGCGTGGCGCTGAACTATGCTCCGGTAGTGGGATTGGTCAAGACGGCAGAAAAGGTCACTGGGGTGCGTCTTCAAGACGCCGAGACTGGAGACACCTTTGAGGTGAGAGGCAAAGTGATTGTCAATGCTACGGGCGTTTTTGTCGATGCGGTGCGGCAGATGGATGATCCGTCTGCTAAGTCCATGCTGTCTCCTAGTCAGGGCGTGCACATGGTGGTAGACCAATACTTTCTGCCGAACAACACCGCCATGATGATTCCTAAAACGGAGGATGGGCGGGTGCTGTTTGCCGTGCCCTGGCACGGTAAGGTGTTGCTGGGTACGACGGACACGCCTGTGGATCAGCCCGAGTATGAGCCTCGTCCCCTGGAAGAAGAAATTGACTTTATTTTGCGCACAGCAGGCCAATACCTCAGGCCTGCGCCCACGCGAGAAGATGTCCTAAGCGTGTTTGTGGGGCAGCGTCCTTTGGTCAAAGCCGATGACACGGACTCAACCGCAGCCCTTTCCCGCGAACACACCATTCGCGTTTCCAACTCTGGCTTGATGACGATTACGGGCGGTAAGTGGACGACCTACCGCAAAATGGGTGAAGACTTGGTGGATCAGGCGGTGCAGCAAGGCAACCTGCCGCCGCATCCCTCTGTAACTGAGCATCTAAACCTACATGGCTGGACTCAAAAAACCGTAGCAGATCCTTTGACCGTCTACGGCAGCGACGCAGAGAGCATCCAACAGCTGCCAGGGGCTGATGTGCAACTCCACCCTCGCCTGCCTTACCTAGAGGCAGAAGTGCGTTGGGCAGTGCGCTACGAGCTGGCTCGAACCGTTGAGGATGTCTTGGCCCGCCGCACCCGAGCCTTGCTGCTGAATGCTGCTGCTAGCTGTGAAGTTGCCCCCAGGGTGGCAGAGATCATGGCGGAGGAGTTGGGTTTGAGCCTTGAATGGCAGCGATCGCAAGTTGCAGCCTACCGCTCGTTAGCGGCTGGGTACCTGCTAGACTCCTCCACAGCAGCCCAACCCCCCAGTGATGGCTTGTCCTTTCAACCTGAATCCGTTTCAGCGGCGGGATCTGCGTCTGTCGTACAACCGCAGGAACAAGTCAACGTTCAGCACTGATTCGGCTCTTAGCGAGACGCCGCTAGGGTATCGGGTTGCCCTGCCCCCAGTTGTAAGGCGTACAGGTTGGCATAGATCCCCTTCCGCGCAATTAGTTCGGCATGGGTGCCCCGTTCGGCAATTTGGCCCTGCTGAACCACCAACACCTGATCGGCCTGGGTTACGGTGCTGAGACGGTGAGCAATCACGAAGCTGGTGCGGTTTTTGAGCAGACGTGCGATCGCATCTTGCACCAAAGCCTCGGTGCGAGTGTCAATGCTGCTGGTGGCCTCATCCAAAATCAGGATGCGGGGGTTGATCAACACGGCACGGGCAATGCTGACGAGCTGGCGTTGCCCTTGGCTCAGGGGCGCACCCCGTTCTCCCAACCGGGTGCTGTAGCCTTGGGGCAGTGAGGTGATGAACTCGTGCACGTTGGCCGCTTGGGCCGCGGCTTCGATCTCAGCTTGGCTGACGTGAGGGGCACCAAAGGCAATATTTTCGGCTACGGTGCCGCTAAAGAGAATGTTGTCTTGCAACACAATGCCGATCTGGCGGCGCAGACTCGCCTGGGTGACGCTGCAAATATCAATGCCATCGATTTTAACGGCTCCCTCCGTAACGTCGTAAAAGCGCAGAATTAGGTTGATGATGGTGCTTTTTCCGGCTCCAGTGGGGCCAACCAGCGCAACCATTTGCCCCGGCTTAGCGTGAAGGTTAACCCCATTTAGCACGCGCTGCTGTGGGGTGTAGCCAAAGCTGACCTGCTCAAACGTGACCTCACCGCGAATGGGGGGCATTGCGATCGCATTCGGGGCATCTTGCAGTTGGGCAGGTTCATCCAGCAGCAAAAAGATGCGATCGAGTCCGGCTAGGCCTGACTGTGCCTGGGTGTAAAACTGGCTGAGGATTTGGATGGGACGAAAGAACTGCTGCACGTAGAGCAGAAACGAGGTGACAACACCCACCGTGATTTCCCCTTTCACGGCCAGATAGCCGCCGTAGGCCATGACGCTGGCAGTCGCCAGGGTATTGAGAAAGTCGATAGAGGGCAAGAAGGCTGCCGTCACTGCCACCGCTTGAATGTTGGCTTTGCGATTAGCGGCATTGAGGCTGTCAAACTCTTCAATGTTGAGCTGCACACGGTTAAACGCTTGGGCTTCGCGGACGCTGCCAATGTCTTCCTCTAGCTTGGCTGAGAGGTCGCCGATGGTCTGGCGCGTAACCCGAAATCGGCTTCTGGCCCAGCGGGAAAATAGGCTGGTGGTCACGAGCATGAGCGGCACCACCAGGTTGCTCAGCAGCCCCAACTCCAGGTTGAGCGAGAGCATGGCAATAATGATGCCAATCAGGCTGAAGCTTTGGCCCAGAATTTGCGGAATGGTCAGTCCAAACGCCTGATTTACCGTGTTGACATCGTTAAGCAACCGACTCATCAAGTCGCCTGCCTCGCTGCGGTCAAAAAAGCTTACGGGTAGGCTCTGGATCTTGATAAAGATGTCGTGCCGCAACTGGGCCAGCAGCCGTTGCATGATCGAGCCAACCCGCATGATCTGTCCCCGAATGGCCCAGACACCCAGAACGTAAATTCCAGCAAGGCCAACCAGCATGAGCAGCAGCCCCGAAAGGTTGCCACGCATAATCAGGTGGTCAATCGACCAGCCTATCAGCAGCGGCCCAATAGACTGAGTCGCTGCTCCCAGTACGACTAGCAACAGCGCAATTGGCCATTCCTTGCGGTAGAAAGCAAAGTACTGTAAAAAGCGTCTAATTGTGGAAAGCCTTGGGCTTCGCTCTGCGGTCGTGGGGGGGCGGGTACTGCTCATGCTGTGGTTGAAGAAGGGGGGCTAAAGGAGGGGCAATGGCGGGCGGAATGACCTTCCCGTTGCAGGAACTTTAGGTCATAGTTTTTCTCAATATATGTCAGCCCCTCTTTTTTAGGAGCGCCGCTCCCTGGCTTGCGGTCTTCTCTATCTCTTCACCCTTCGTTGTTAGCGTTGGTGTTTGAGGTCGAATTTGAATTTCCTTTTCTTCTGTCGTACCCCCTATGAAAATGCTGGCCCGGTTGCCCCTCAGCGGAATTTTGCTTTTAGCGTCTGGTCTCATAGCCTGCACTGAACCACAAACACAGCCCCAACCCACGCTCCCTCCAGAAACAGGATCAGTCTCAACTCCTGAGGCCACAACAGCCAATTCCTCGGCTCCAGTTGACTGGTCGACTATTTTGGGGCCGACTGCGGTTCCTGCTGGTTGGCGGGTTAGTCCCTGCGAAAACCCATCGCTGCTCTGTGTCTACACCAACAGCGAGATTGTTGGCACAGTTGAGCTATTTCACCATCCGGTTGCTGGGTCAAACTTTGCCCCCATGCTGGCAGAGGCGAAGGGACAGCGAATTGAGGCGCTCAACAGATGGGTTGATGAACACTACGCCACGATTGAGCGCGATCGCAACTTGGGTGCCCCCGAAATGGATTTTGTGGCTGATCCTCCCGCAGAAGTTGCCGTGGGCAGCTTGCCCGGATTGCGCTACCGCTTCTCTACGATGCTGGCCAATGGCAGCGTGGGCGATCGCACCGTGGGCTATGTCACAACGGATGGCACTAGGCTGTACGTTATAGCAATGACCGCAATGGACGGCGACGACAGTGGCGCTTTTTCCAGCACTGAAGTAGCTCGGCAGTTCGAGCCCTACCTGGCTGACATCGTTGCAGGGTTAAAGTTATGAGTCCACTACCAAGGCCATGCCGTCAGCCCACTAAGCCGACGGTATAGCCTTGCTGCCAGCAAACCTGCCTTTTTCGTAACTTATAGGTTGAGAAACTGGCGGATACGA
The DNA here is from genome assembly GCA_036702855.1 of Trichocoleus sp. Lineage (GTDB taxonomy): Bacteria > Cyanobacteriota > Cyanobacteriia > Phormidesmidales > Phormidesmidaceae > JACVSF01. The sequence continues at coordinate 8,578 of DATNQF010000131.1, forward strand.
TGAGCCATTACTTGCTTTTCTTCTTTGCCTGGTGTTGGCAACCAGGTTAGAGACATGCGTTTGCCTGACTTTAGGAGCACGACCAGGTTCCAGTATTTGCTATTTCCTTGAAAGGGGTCTACCTGAACTGCAGTGATTTCTTCAAGGGCGTGTTGATTGCGGATGCTACCGAAGAACGACTTGCCCGCAATGCTGATTGCTGAATACTCAATGGTGATCGTTTCCGAGGTTTTGTCGAAGGTGCAATGGGCACTGCGTAGCAGGTAGAGGGATGCTACGGACATGATGAGTAGGGGAACGAGGATCGGCACTAGGCTGAGGGGAACAAACAGGATGATGAGAATCCAATCCGGGTCTTTTCCTTCTTGCTCGATCTGGAGGGGTTGATTGGGGCTTTTGATAAAGGTGTTGATTTGGGATGCGATCGCATCTTGCCGCGCAGATTCATGCGAGTCACTTTGAGTGAACTGAATGGGGCCTTTTTTCGTTTCTAGCTGGACTGAATAAAAGGCAACGGTTCCACCGCGTTGGAAGGTGTGGCTAGAACTTTTGACAATCGCAGCATTTAGACTGTCTAGCGGTATTGTCGTCACACGCTGCCCAAACAGCCGATCTCGCACTAACTGGCATGTTCTGGGAGGGATTTGGGGACGGGTCTGCGTTAGGGCATCTGTGCCTGCGCACGTTAGGGTGATTTTGCGTTCATAGCTTAGAACCTGATGGATGCCGATGAGGCCAAACATAGTAAATGGGGCTGCAAGAATGCCAAAGACAACTGCGGTGCCCAGGGTATAGAGGCATGCTACTCGCCAGTAACCCAGTACGGTTTTGTCTTGCAGGGTTAATCGGGTAGCTGTGTGCTCTAAAACTTCCACAGGCGAACCTCAACAAGACCCAATCCTTCAACAAGCCTACATCCTGGCTACCAGGCAGAATCAGGAAATTTAGTTAAGCCGCTTCTACTTCAGCAACCTTCAGAAACGATATGAATGAAAGACAATACTTTGTCTGATTTTTAGTGGCCCTGAAAATGCGATCGCACGGGAAAAACAGTTCAAAGCAGGTTCTAGGCAGAAAAAGATTGAAGCGATTACTACATTTAATCCTGCCTGGAGGGATCCGTATGAGGATATCCAGTGATTGCGGCAGGAATCCTCAGATATGGGCTGTTGCTTTGTTGTAGTCGCGTTCTCCAAGATTGCTTCGCTTTGCTTGCAAT
>DATNQF010000139.1:0-16161 GCA_036702855.1 Trichocoleus sp.
CTGCCAGAGTCCTACTTAACCCGTCTGTACTTTCTTGACCTAGACGATGAACCGCAGTACAACCCCCGACGACGGACGGTTGTACCGGGAAAAGCCCAGTCTCAGGCTCCTCAGTGGCCTTGTGCGATCGCAATGCGAATGCCTGTTGAGGGATTTGGTGAGGTTGCGCTGTATGCCGACAATCAAGGACGTGGCTTTACTCCAGTCGATTTTCCGCTTAACCTCAATCGAGCCTTTGCTCGCGATCGCATTTACCGGGTTGAAACTGCCCTAGCGACTTGGCGGCGGGCGGGCTACACCTTTTCTGGCAAGATTACTGCGCGCTTAGAGCAGGCGTCGGTGCTGCTGCAACAGGCAGAACAAACAGATTCTCTTCCCGAACAAACGCGGCTTTGGAACGATTCTTTGGTTGAAAGTTTGTGGGCTGGGGAGGAAAGTGCGATCGCACGGGCGCAGCAGCGTATTGAGCAGCGTTCTTCTCGACTCGACTTCCGCTTTGGCTGTAATTTCTTTGGCCATCCCGGTCAGGGCGAAAAGTACGACCGCCACTTCCGCCAGCTCTTTAACTACGCAACGGTGCCTTTTTACTGGAGTGGGTTTGAGCCGTCTCCCGGCCAGCCGCAGTATGGCCCAGTTGATGAGCAGGTGAACTGGCTTCGTCAGGCTGGAATTATGCCCAAAGGTCATCCGCTGATCTGGTTTCACGAGGCGAGTGTTCCTGAGTGGATTCGCGGTAAACCCTATGGGGAAGTGCGATCGCAGCTCCAACGGCGGGTCCAAGACATCACTCGGCACTACGGCAGCCAAATTCCTGTCTACGACGTGATTAATGAAGCGCATGAAGTTCCCTGGAGCAACGAACTCAAGCTGTCGCCTGACCAGTTCTTGGAGCTGACCCGAATCGCTTGCGATGCGGCTCGTCAAGGGTTTCCTCAGGTTCAGCGCATTGTTAACAGCTGCTGTTTGTGGGCAGAAAACGTAGCCTATTTTGGCCCGCCTCAGCGCAGCCCTTACCGCTATCTCCAGGCCTGTTTAAAGGCAGATATCCCTTTTGAGGTGATTGGCATTCAGCTTTATTACCCCGACCAGGATATGTTTGAGATTGATCGCAAGCTCGATCGCTTCATTGGCTTGGGCAAACCCATTCATATTACTGAAATGGCGGCCTCTTCCCAGACTGGGGTCGATGAGCAATCCCAGATGGGAGAAGCGGTGGGCCTGTGGCATGGCCCTTGGAGTGAAACCATCCAGGCGGACTGGGCTGAGCAAATTTACACCCTGGCCTACAGCAAACCTGAGATTCAAGCAGTAACCTGGTGGGATTTTTCAGATGTAGGGGTGTTCTGGCCCTTTGGTGGACTGCTAAACCGCGACTTGCAGCCTAAAGAAGCCTTTTACCGACTGCGGAGTTTGCTGCAACGGTGGCAGATTCCCCATACGCTTGATGCTGTAGCACCAGTATCACTACCCTGAGACTCCTGCTGCCCTAGCACCCCTTCCCTTCATCCATGAGGATTTTCCCATGTTGACCGTAGCCGACATCATGACTGCGTCTGTCTCCACGATTTCTAGCGCCGCTTCCGTGGCCGATGCGATCGCACAAATGCAGCGGGCAAAGTTGCGATCGCTCATCGTTGAACGACGTCAAGAAGCCATGCCCTATGGAATTGTCACCGAACGAGACGTGGTCTACAAAGTGATCGCCCGAGGCCACGACCCTGCCCGGGTGATTGTTCAAGACATTATGCGGCAGCCTTGTATTGCCGTTGATCCCAAGCTCACGCTGACACAGTTAGCGCAGCTCTTTTGCGACACGGGCATTCAGCGGGCTCCAGTGATGCAGGAGGGGCGCTTGCTGGGTGTGGTTTCAGTCACCGACATAGTGATGAGAGGACTCTCTTCTGAAACGACAGTTTAACTGTGGGTAGATGCTGCCAGGGTGCAGTCAAGGGTTAAGTAAATCAGGAGTGGACCCTCGACCTCTTAAGAAAAGAGGAAAACCTGTTTCTCCCCCCGATCCCCGGCTTACAACGGAAGCATGAGCAATCCCGCTGCCGATGTCGTTACTCCGAGGCCTTGACCCATGCTCAAACCCCTAAAATCTACGACCGATCCGGCCTACGACATTCTGCGCTCCGAGCGCCAACCCTTGAGCGCAATTTTTTCGCCGCAGGCAGTGGCCGTGATTGGCGCGACCGATCGTCCTGGCAGTGTGGGTCGCACCCTCTTGTGGAACCTGATTAGCAATCCGTTTGGCGGCACTGTTTTTCCGATTAATCCAAATCGGCGCAGTGTGTTGGGAATCCGGGCTTATGCCAGCATTAAAGATACACCTGAGCGCGTAGATTTGGCGGTTATTGCTACCCCAGCCCCTACTGTTCCTGGCTTGATCAAAGACTGTATTGAGGCGGGGGTGCAGGGTGTCATCGTGCTTTCTGCCGGGTTTAAGGAAATTGGCCCAGAAGGGATTGCTTTAGAGAACCAGATTCGCGATCTGCTGAAGCGGAGTAGTCTGCGGTTGATTGGCCCCAACTGTTTGGGCGTGATGAATCCGCTCACAGGCTTAAACGCCACCTTCGCTAGCACAATGGCCCGTCCCGGTAATGTTGGCTTTATTAGCCAAAGTGGGGCGCTGTGTACGGCGGTACTTGACTGGAGCTTGCAGGAGAATGTTGGCTTCAGCGCCTTTCTCTCCATTGGTTCCATGCTGGACGTAGACTGGGGCGACCTGATCTACTATCTAGGCGATGATCCCCGCACCCAAAGCATCGTCATTTATATGGAGTCGATTGGCAACGCTCGCTCCTTTCTCTCGGCAGCGCGAGAAGTTGCCCTGACCAAGCCCATCATTGTGATCAAGGCAGGGCGTACTGCGGCAGCGGCTCAGGCAGCGGCCTCCCACACCGGATCGCTGGCCGGGAGTGACGCAGTGCTAGATGCAGCCTTTCGGCGTTGTGGAGTGCTACGGGTCAACCAGATCGCCGAGCTATTTGACCTAGCGGAGGTCTTGGCCAAGCAACACCAGCGGCCTCAAGGACCCAAGCTGACTATTATCACCAATGCTGGTGGGCCAGGCGTGCTGGCTACCGATGCGCTGATTGCTACTGGAGGTGAACTGGCAAATATTTCCGAGGAAACGATTCAGGCTTTGGATGAGTTTCTGCCAACCCATTGGAGCCACGGCAACCCGATTGACATCCTGGGCGATGCTGACCCCGAACGCTATACTCAGGCGCTTGATGTGGCGGTAAAAGATCCTAATAGTGATGGTCTGCTGGTCATCCTGACGCCCCAAGCCATGACCGACCCGACTCAGACCGCTGAAAAACTCAAAAAGTACGCCCACAATGCCGAAAAACCAGTATTGGCAAGCTGGATGGGGGGAGCTGAGGTGACGGGAGGAGAAACTATCCTCAACCGGGCCAGCATTGCCACCTATCGCTATCCTGATGCGGCAGCACGGCTGTTCAACTTCATGTGGAAGTACAGCTACAACCTTCGCGGCATCTACGAAACGCCGTCCTTGCTGCCTGAGTCGGAGTTGTGTACCACTGACTGCTCTCCTATTGACGAGATTATTCAAGCGGCTCGGGCTGAGGGTCGCACAATTCTGACCGAGCTGGAGTCAAAGCAGATTCTCCGCACCTACGGTATTCCGACTGTAGATTCCCGTACGGCGGCCACGGTAGAGGAAGCGGTGGCCTGCGCAGAAGCCATCGGCTACCCAGTCGTGGTGAAGCTCGTATCCAAAATCATTACCCACAAGACAGACGTGGGAGGCGTGCAGCTCAACTTGCGCCATGCCGATGAGGTTCAGCGAGCGTATGATGCGATCGCAACTGCCGTCACCGAAAAAGCGGGAGCCGAGGCCTTCGAGGGCGTTACCGTCCAGCCGATGATCAACCGGGACGAAAGTTACGAGCTGATCATCGGCAGCAGCATTGACGTTCAGTTTGGCCCGGTAATTCTATTTGGGGCGGGCGGACAACTGGTTGAGGTGTTTAAAGACAGCGCAGTGGCCCTGCCTCCGCTCAACACCACGCTGGCCCGTCGATTAATGGAGCAAACCAAGATTTATAAAGCCTTGCAGGGAGTGCGGGGCCGCCAACCTGCCAACCTGGCTGAGCTAGAAATGCTGCTGGTTCGCTTCAGTCAGCTCATTTTGGAGCAGCCCCAGATCAAGGAACTCGACATCAATCCCTTGCTGGTGTCGGAGGCTGGCAGTGCCCATCCCCTACTGGCTCTAGATGCCCGAATTGCATTGCATCCTGCTGATCTGGATTTAGAGAGCCTTCCTAAACCCGCAATTCGTCCTTATCCCAACCAGTACGTGACCTCCTGGCAACTGAAGGATGGCACCCCTGTTACCATCCGCCCCATCCGGCCAGAAGATGAACCGCTAGTGGTGAAGTTCCACCAAACCCTTTCCGAGGAAAGCGTCTACTTTCGCTACTTCCACTTAATGAAGCTCAGCAGCCGCATTGCCCATGAGCGCCTGACCCGGATTTGCTTTATTGACTACGACCGGGAAATGGCCCTAGTGGTAGACCGTAAAAATCCCGAAACAGGTGATCACGAGCTTTTAGGAATCGGTCGGCTCAGCAAGTCTCATGGCTTTAACGAAGGGGAATTTGCCATGATGGTCAGCGATCCCTATCAACAGCAGGGCGTTGGTACCCGACTGCTGCAACAACTGATTCAAGTGGGTCAGGATGAGCGTCTAGAGCAAATCACGGCAGAAATTCTGCATGAGAACCGACCCATGCAGCGGGTCTGCGAGAAAGTGGGCTTTACGCTAGAGCAAACCCCCGATTTCGTCAAAGCAAACATCGTCTTATAAAACCCGCTTCCTGCTGTCTTAAGTGCAGTGTGTTTTCTCAAGCGTTGCCCGGCTGTATAGCGATGAGGGAATACTTGAAGTACAGGCTAGCCCCTGGACACTTTTCTGTAAGGGCTTGATGAGAAATGCTGTTACTCGCGTTCTGAGTGAGCGCTCAGGGAATGCTGCCAGCTATTTTGCACACAGACCAAATCCGGGTTTTTAACTTCTACTATCAAAACGTCCTTTGCCGGGGGATGACAGCTCATGGCAAGCTTTATCGGTTTGTTGAGTCGTTTGCGAGAGAGGATCGGCCCCACGCCTTTGAAAGAGCTTGCCAGTTGAGTTGTTACGGGCAGGTTGTTCTCACAGTTCAAATTCCTGGTAGGTATGACTTGTGGGTCGCTGCGCACGTTCAAGCTATTGAGGCTTGCTCCGTCATGCAGGGGTGTCTTGGATCAATTTCGGATTGCCGCTGCAACTGTTCAGCCTCACTTCAACCGTCAAACTTTGGGTGAGCCTAGCGCTCCTATCAGCAATAGGGGCCAGGGTACGGTCAGATCGGGCACGAAATCAGCGTAGGGTCTTAGGGCGGGCACGGCAAAAGGCACCACAAACCGTAGCGATCGCAATGATGCGGGCTGATTGCCGTCTTGATCCACAATCCCATACGTTTTGGCCAGTTCTGCCACAATTTGAACTTGGCCTGTTCGCTGCATCACTTGAGGGTCAGCGGCTAGGGCCGCGATGACGCGCCCGGTGAGGAGTGGGGTTTCCCAGTTGTAGCCTTCTCGAATAGATAGGGCCTGGGGGTCATCGGCTGTACCCGCTTCCATCTCAGCGGCAAACTGAGTCATCAGCTCTGTGCCGACAATTCCGGGCCAAATAGAGAGCGAAGCAACTCCGTGCTTTTTGAGTTCAACGGCCATATCTGCTGCCATGCGATCGCACGCCGCTTTTCCTGCTCCATAGGGCACACCGAAAATGTAGGATAGGCCACCCCAAGAAGAGAGGGTGCAGATCAACCCCCGCTTGCGCGGTACCATCATGCGAGCTGCATACACACTGGCAACGTAGTGACTGCGTAGGCCTACTTGATTGCTGGCATCCCAGAAATCAGGCTCAGACTCCCAGAACGGCTTTCCAAAGGCTGACTTAAGCGCAGACACTCCAGCGTAGGCATTGTTAACCAGAAGATCAAGTTGTCCCTGTTGCTCGGTTTGGATGCGCTCAAAAAGCGATCGCATTTGCTCATCATCGCTGTGGTCCACTTGTATCGGAATGCAGGTTCCCCCTGCTGCTTCAACCTCAGCGGTAGTTTCTGTCAAAGAGCCCATGCTCTGATTTGAACTTTCAGCGAACGAGCCAGCCGAAGTCATCGTTCGGCCCGTGATGTAGACCGTTGCCCCAGCCTCTCCCAAGCCGATAGCAATGCCTTTGCCTAGCCCTCTTGTCGCACCTGTTACCAGAGCAATTTTGCCTGCAAGGGATTTCATGAATTGGCTCCTTACCTGACTGCACCTGGGATAATGCTATCGAACCAAACTGTAGGTGGGCTGAGCGATTGAAAAGTGAATTGGGCTGAGCTTGGGTGAAACTCAACTTAGGCGTTTTGCATTACTGAAGTGTCTGTAGTACGGCTGTCAGAAAGACCCAAGAGAAGGGAATGGCGACGGAAACAAAGCCTGTGACCAATTTTGCGTTTAAGTGATTTTCTTTTGCAAACAGAATGGTTACCAGACTGGGAGGTTGTGCAGCCCCCATAATTACAGCGGCTCTTTCAACTCCTTCTAACCCAAAGAGCGTTGCTATTAACCAGCCTAGACCGAGTCCGCAAATTGCCTTGAGCAGGGTAAGGGCAAAATGTAGGGGCAGAGCCGAGACCGTTAACTGAAGTTCCATCCCCAATAGAATCAAAATCAGCAATAGGAAACTGCTGCCAACTAGGTTGAGAAAATCTAGAATTACTGGACTGTCGAAATTGAAAATGTTGAAGATGAAGCCGACAAGAATTGCCCATACCAAGGGCGTTCTCAGCAACTTCAAAATCACCTCTCGCAGTGGAATTCCTTCTTTGCCAAACCAGGTAGATACAGCGTAGATCACCGTAAACAAAAGAATGCCCTGCGTCAAATCGAAGAGCAGAAAACGACTGACCCCTAGATCTCCGAAGGCCAACAGCATCAGCGGTATCCCCACAGCACCGCCTTCTAACGTGGGAAATGCAGTGATAAAGGCCCCTGCTGTCGCCCGGTCCCAAGCCCAGACTTGGGCGCAAAAGGTGCCAATCAAAGCCAAAACCGCAACCACGACTAGGGCTGAGAGCGGTAAGTAGAGCAGATCTGGATTTAACGGTGTGGTTGCCAGTGCTTTGATAACAATGGCTGGAATTGCCAGCGTTGTCAGAAGTTTGCCAATGGTCTTAGTGTCTTCCGGTTCTAATATCTTGATTCGCTTCAGGCCATAGCCGATGAAGCACAGCAATAGCATTGGCAGAAGTTTGGCAAACAGCATAGGTCGAGGTGGGCATGGGTTGGACGGCGATTGAGACTGTATCAGTGCTAGGTTGAACTAAAAGCACCTGCTGAGCAGCTCGATGGCAATTTCCTTCGACCGTGTTGCTGACATTTACGATAATACCCGTGCCCTACCTCCAGAGATCGCTCATGAGGTAACCGACTGCCTCTTGCGGCTCAGCCGAGCTACCCCAGAAACAGCTTTTTTTGAACCCGGTATTGGCACAGGTCGAATTGCGTTGCCCTTGGTGGAGCAAGGCTATGCCTACACTGGCGTAGATATCTCAGATGCCATGATGGACAAGCTGCAGCAGAAATTGGCGGGAGTCCCCAATCGACTCACGCTGGTCAATGCAGATGCCACAGCACTTCCGTTTGAACCCGCGTCTTTTGATGTTGCGATCGCATCTCATATCCTCCACCTCATTCCCGACTGGCACAAGGCGATGGTCGAGATCCGCCGAGTGCTGAAGTCAGAGGGTGTCTTTATCTACTTCCATCACCCCAATCGAGGCGTGGCGACCTACCACGAAGTTGATCAGCAGTGGGCTGAGATTTTAGCCCGTCATGGCTACCAGAGCAGCTTTAAAGGGGCGGTTACAGAAGATGTGCTGGCGTATTTAACCGAGCAAGGGGCCGAACTGGAAACAGTGGTTGTCGCAGAGGTACGCCACACGCGAACCCTAGCAGAGGTGTTGCAGGCCTATTGCGATCGCATCTACAGCAGCTTTTGGCAAATTCCTGATGCGGTCTTTAATGCAGCTTTAGAGGATCTGCTTACTTGGGCCAGTGCAACTTTTCCCTCACAGGATGTGCAGATTGAATCTAGCTATTCGCTCATTCTCACCGCTGCTTATCACTGGGCGAGTGAGGGCTAAGCCAAGCTAGGCCAAGACTTTACGTTCTGGCCTAGCAATAGCAATGGAGGGTGGGTTTACACTAATGCCAATGATCGGGCACTCGACCCGAGAAGCGTGTGAGTTCCCGTAGCTTGTGGATGATATCTTCTGTAATCCACTCGGGGTGATAACGCCAAGCCCAGTTACCTTCGGCTTGGCCTGGGGTATTCATGCGAAACTCACTGCCCAAGCCAAACAGGTCTTGCATAGGAATAATGGCGCGATCCGCAATCGACATCATAGCGACCCGAATCAGATCCCAATGAATGCCATCCGAGGAGAGACAACCTAGGAACATCAGGACGCGGTTGCGCTCATGCTCCTCCAACTGGTTAAACCAGCCCACTGTGGTGTCGTTGTCGTGAGTTCCTGTGTAGACGATGCAGTTGCGGGGGTAGTTGAAAGGCAGGTAGAAGTTGTCGCTGTCTGAGCCAAAGGCAAACTGCAAGATCTTCATGCCCGGAAACTCAAACTGGTCGCGTAGGGCTTCGACCTCTGGTGTGACTAAGCCCAGGTCTTCCGCCAAAATTGGCAGACTACCCAGCTCTTGCTTGACCACGTTAAAGAATTTTTCACCCGGAGCCTCAATCCACTTGCCGTTAATGGCCGTAGTCTCCCCAGCCTCTACTGCCCAGTACGCCTGGAAGCCTCGGAAGTGGTCAACTCGAATCCAATCCACGTAATCGAGAATGGCGCGAATCCGCATCAGCCACCAGTGGAAGTTGGTCTTTTCCAGTTCTTCCCAGTTGTAGGTGGGGTTACCCCAGAGCTGCCCTGTGGCACTGAAGTAGTCGGGTGGAACGCCTGCCATCTCTGAAGGTTGCAGCGTTTCCGGATCAATCATGAAATTGTTGGGACTGGCCCAGACATCGACGCTATCGTGGGCAACGTAAATGGGAATGTCACCAATAATTTGAATGCCATTTTCATTGGCATATTTCTTCAGGGCAGACCACTGGCGATGAAACTCAAACTGCTTGTATTTATGGTGAGAGATTTCGACCGACAGCTTGCTATGCCACTCCTGCATGGCCTCTGGTTCTCGGCTAGCAATGGCCCGCTCCCACTCCGACCAGCTAGCACCGTTGTGAGCCTGCTTAAGCGCCATGAAAAAGGCGTAGTCATCAAGCCAGAAAGAAGCCTCTTCGCAAAATCTGGCGTAAGCCTCACGATCTTCCTCGTTAGCGCTAGCGTGGAATGTCTCTGCGGCCTTGTCTAGCAGCTTTAGCTTAGCCGAGGCGACCTGCTCAAAATCGACATAGTCCACGGGGTAGTCGGGCAGGTTATCGAGATCGGACTGATCCAGCAAGTTGCGATCGCGCAGGTGCTCCAGGCTGATCAGCAATGGGTTTCCTGCCATCGAAGAGTAGCAATGGTAGGGCGAGTTGCCATGCCCAGTTGGCCCCAACGGCAGTACTTGCCAGAGCTGTTGCCCCGTTGTCGCCAAGAAGTCCACAAACCGATAGGCTTCGTGACCAATTTCCCCAATGCCGTAGCGACCTGGCAAGGAGGTGGGATGCAGCAAAATTCCGCTGGTTCTGGAAGAAGACATAATGTGCCCTGAAACGTGCCCGAACCGTGACCCAATGACTCTAACACGCTCATTTTGGCTCAGACTGCTACCCCAGTTGGATTTTTATCTTTATCCACAGGAGTATAAATTTTGAGAGCAAACCAACAGATCGGGAGATACCCCCTGGGAGTTTTTCTTGGCTTACCGTAACCCTGCACCTACAGTAGACATCATTATTGAACTGGTCGATCGACCCCACCGTCCTATCCTGTTAATTGAGCGACATAACGAACCTTTTGGTTGGGCTTTACCGGGTGGGTTTGTCGATTATGGCGAGTCGGTCGAAACCGCTGCTGCCCGCGAGGCGAAGGAAGAAATCGGGCTTGATGTCTCTTTAGTAGAGCAGTTCTGCGTCTACTCCGACCCCAACCGCGACCCCCGTCAGCACACCCTCAGCGTAGTGTTTATCGCTACGGCTACAGGTGAACCGGGTGCAGGAGATGATGCCAAGGACGTCGCTGCTTTTAACCCTTGGGAACTACCAACCAACCTCTGCTTCGATCACGATCGCATTTTGCAGGATTACTTGAAGTATCGGCATTACGGAATTCGGCCTCATTTTGGAAGTTGAGGGGGAAGGGGTAGAGAGGGCAGAAGGAAGAAGGAAGGGAGGACAGAAGGGAGGAGGATAAAGGATAAAAGGCAAAGGGCAGGAGGTGATGGGAGAGTGCTGTTTTTGTTTACCCTTTACCTTCTTCCCCTGGTATTTCTGCTACCCCCCACTTATTTATCTTCTTCGAGCCTTCACCCACCCTTCTGCCTTTTATCTTCTGCCCTCTGCCTTCCGTCCTCTGCCTTCTACCTTCCCTAATGAGATAATCAGTCACGGAAATTCATCGGCAGAACCTATGACGCGCAAAGTAATCAATACCGACAAAGCGCCCGCTCCCGTTGGCCCTTACAACCAGGCAATCGCGGCTAGTGGCCAAATGCTTTTTGTGGCGGGGCAGATTCCGCTTGACCCCACCTCTGGGCAGATTGTGGGCGAAGGGGATGTAGCCGCTCAGACAGAGCGTGCGATCGCAAATCTCACAGCTATTCTCGAAGCGGGTGGCGCAACGTTAGAAAACGTGGTCAAAACCTCTGTTTTCCTTAAAGACATGAACGACTTTGCGGCGATGAATGCTGTTTATGCTGAGCATTTCGGGGATGAGTCGGCTCCGGCCCGTGCCTGTGTTGAGGTAGCACGGTTGCCTAAGGATGTGCTCGTGGAGATCGAGTGTATTGCGGTGATCTAGATTCTCCTCAAGTCTTGCGTTGCTTCCACTCGTAAAAAGCGAGTTTGCTACAGCCAATTAAGATTGTCAGACCCGTGCCGCCAAAGATAACCACAAAAAACAGGCCAAACCAGCGGTCGCTCTGGTGTAGGTACAGCGTGGGCTGACGCCTGCTTTCAATGAACTGGTTGATTTGAGCGGCCTGGCTTTGGTAGTTGGCAATGCCAGAGCTATAGGAGTTTGTGAGTGGAATGATGCCTTGGCCTGTGTGCATCACGACGCGGTAGAGGTAATCTCCCTCGCTGTCCCGATAGGTTTCGACTTCGGCTTTCTTGAGGCCATCAACAGAAAAGCTGCGGCTGCGGCGGTGTACTAGATTGGCATGGGTGAGTTCACACTGGGCTGGGGGTGTGCGATCGCAGCTCAGGGTGATCTCTCCACCAAACAAAATGCCCACTAGCAAGCCAACAAGGATAAACGTGCTGCCCATGGCTCCTGGTATCAGCCAAGGCAGCAGGCGTGAGAGCAAAGGTTCGGTAGAAGAGAAAGACATAACGTGACCTATCCGACCAAAGCGGCTAGTGGGGAATCTGAAGAAGCGTGAGGGGCTACTGTAAGATTCCCTGGGATGGGTCGCGATTCCGCAAAAAGAGGGTACTGAGTTGGGCGAGAAAGGGTGGGCTTTGCGATCGCAACAACCTGTGAAAAAATGCTTAGCCACGGAGGCTGTAAATTCAAACCCACGTACGAGCTAAACCAAGTTCTGATCATCGAAGCACAACGTCTGAACTACATCTGAAATACAACAGTTAGGGGCATTATGTACGACTGCATCATTGTGGGAGCAGGTCCAGCAGGTAGCGCAACGGCCTATCATCTGGCTAAGCAGGGACACTCTGTCCTGCTGTTGGAGAAAGCTTCGCTCCCTCGCTACAAGCCCTGTAGTGGTGCAGTGTCACCCAGTGTTGCTCAGTGGTTTGACTTTGATTTTGCCCCCGTCATTGATCGGCAAATGCGTCGGGTGCGCTACACCTGGAAGCTGGGTGATCCAGTTGAGGATGCCTTGCAAACGGCAGAACCGATCTGGATGGTCAAGCGCGATGTGTTCGATCACTTTTTGGTCAAACAAGCCCAGGCACAAGGCGCAGAACTAAAGGACAACACAGCCGTCACAGGAATTGCTCTCAAGGGCGACTCTTGGCAAGTAAAGACGGCGGCAGGAGACTTTGAGGGCCGCTACTTGGTTGCAGCAGACGGCGGCGGTGGCCCGATGGCAAAGTGGCTAGGATTTCCTGAGCAGGATGTGCGGCAAGCAGGGCTGCTAGAGGTGACGACTCCAACTCCAGTGCCCGATACCTGCGCTATTAGCTTTGAGTTCGGCTTGGTGAAAAATGGCTGCGTATGGAGCTTCCCTAAGCAGCAGGGCTATGCAATGGGAGTTTGTGCGTTTCGGGGCAAGAACCTGAGCGAGTTTAAGCCGTACCTAGAACCCTACGCCCAGTCTTTCGGGGTGTCTTATGACCAAGGCACTCTCTACACTTCACCGCTTAAGCTTTGGGATGGCAATCGTCCCTTGCACACAGACCGGGCAGTGCTGGTAGGAGAAGCGGCAGCAATGGTTGATCCGCTCTCTTCGGAGGGCATTCGCCCCTCGATTGTCAGCGGGATCAAGGCAGCAGAGGCCATTCATCAAGCTTTAGATGGGGAGGCGAATGCTTTGGCGGGCTACACCCAATATATGCATGAGTCTTGGGGGGCGGATATGCAGTGGGCACAGCGCATTGCCAGCTTGTTTTACCGGGTGCCTGGAATTGGCTATCGCCTCGGCATCAAACGGCCTACTGCAACAAAACGCTTAGGCGAACTGTTAGCCGGAGAAACGCGCTATGCCGACGTTGCTAACCGGGTGATGAAACGCTTGGGTGGCGGTCTGATTCCAGGGATGGGCGGTTAAATCACTCCCTAGCCTTAATCTCAGCCCAAAATAATGTAGCTATGATTCCAGCATGCTAACTGGAAAGCGAGATCGCATACCCTATGACCAAGATTCTGATTCTCTATTCATCGCTAGGATCAGGCCATATTAGTGCGGCTAAGGCGTTGAGTGCGGCGTTTTCCAAATTTCCCAATGTTGAGGTGAGCATTGCGGACGCCCTGCAATACGCCACTGCCCTTTACCGTCGAGCAGTGGTTGAAGCTTATGAGCAGTTGAGTGAGCGATTGCCTCAGCTTTACAAGGCATATTACGAGGGCAGCGACATTGCTGACCTGGAAAAATCGCTCGATAACAACCTGATTTGGGCGAGGCTGGAGCGGCCTTTCTTTCGCAAGTTAGAGAAGCTGATTCGTGTGGCTGAACCCGACATCATTGTTTCGGTGCAGCAGATTCCTAGCCGTTTGCTCCAGCTTTTGCAGGAGGAGGAGAAGGTTGCCCGCTTGCAATACGTGGTGATCACCGATGCGATCGCACACAGTACCTGGGTCAATAACGGGGTGAGTGGGTATTTTCTGCCCAACGATTTGAGCAAAAACTTTTTAGTGCAGCGGGGCGTTGATCCCAGCCTATTGCACGTCACTGGAATTCCGATTCGGCTGGAAATTATGCAGCCTAAGGAGAAGGAACAGGCGCGATCGCATCTCTCTACCCAATTTCAGACCCCTGTTAAAGGCAAATTGGTTACGCTGATGGGAGCAGGGCTCAATTCTCGCCGGGTGCGTCAACTGGTGAAAGATTTGTTGACCTACAGCTGCATGGACACTTTGGTGGTGGCTGCAGGACGCAACGAGACTCTGCTCGACATGCTTGAAGGGGTGACGAGTACAAATGAGGTAACCCTCTGCAAAGTGGGCGTGATTGACTACATCGATGACTTAATCGTGGCTAGTGACCTGATCATCACCAAAGCTGGAGGGCTGATTACTAGCGAAATCTTGGCGCGGGGGACGCCGATGGTGCTGGTCGATCCGATTCCGGGGCAGGAGGAGCAAAATGCTGATGTAATTGCTGCTGCTGGGGCCGGGGTGCAAATCCGGCTGATGGAGATGGTTGCTCCCGCCGTAGATTACCTGCTGACTCACCCGATTCGCCTAGGCGATATGAGTAAGCGGGCTATGGGATTGGGGCGACCGGAAGCTGCGGTGTCTATTGCTGAGTACATCGTGAACCACTGGCAGGAAGATTGCCTGCGTGCCGACAACATAACTCAATGCGCTGATGTCGATTAATGCAATGCCAGATAATTTCCTATGGGGGGTCTCGACCTCCGGCTACCAGCACGAGGGGGGCTACAACGGCCCCAATCAGCCACAGAATAATTGGGCTCTCTGGGAAAAAACAGGTCGGGTAGAAACCACGGGTGATGCTGCCCAGTTCTGGGACCGCTACCTGGAAGATTTGCAACGTTGCAAGGACATGGGCCTCAATGCCTTTCGTCTGAGCATTGAGTGGGCGCGGGTGCAACCAACCCTGCTGGCTCAGCAGAGTGCGCCTCCCGACTTTGACTACGGCGCATTGAATGGCTATTGCGATCGCATTGCCGCTTGCCGCGAATATGGTTTAGAACCTGTCGTCACGCTGCAACACTTCACCCACCCAGCTTGGCGTGGCACCGATGCTTGGTTGGATGCTGCCACCGTTGATGCCTATCTGAACTATGTAAAGGTTACCGTCGCCCACATCAATCGTCGCTTGGTAGACGAGTACGATCAGCCGCCTCTGCACTGGTACATCACCATCAATGAACCCAACATTTTGGTGTCGAATACCTATCTCAAGGGCGACTTTCCGGGCAAATCGTGGGGGCCAATAGCGGCGCTTCAAGCGTACAACGAGCTGCTAACAGCTCATGTGCAGGCTTACAACGCCATCCATGATCTCTATGAACAGGAGGGTTGGCCGCGCCCCCAGGTTTCTTTGAACACCTATTGCAGTGATCTCTATTGGTCAGAAAAGGTGCTGTGGGACTTGCTGGACAGCCGCCGTCATGGTGTGACATCGGCTAACGTCAAAGCCTACCTGACCAGCAATGCTACCCACTGGGCTGATACGTTACTCGAAGCTGATTTGCCCCACTTGCGAGGGCTGATCTACAAAATTGGTCGGGGCGCTCGTCGCTGGGCCAATCGCGTGGGGCAACGCATGGTCACCGCCGATGCTGTACAGGGCATTCTTAAGGCTGTTGCGGCTTCGCCCCGCCCTCAGGTTTTTGACTTTATTGGCCTTGACTACTACGACCCCTTCTTTGCCCACAGCTTTCGCTTTCCGCAATGGGCCGACTTAATTAGGGGCGAAAAGACTGACCTGCGAGGTCGGCTGATGGCAGGCATTACCCGCCAGTGGTGGGACTGGCACGTTCTGCCGGAAGGGCTCTTTTTCTTCTGCAAAGCGTACGCTCACGCCTATGCTCCCTGCCCCGTACTGATTGCTGAGAACGGCATGGCTCTGCGGCGCGATTCCGGCAATGCGATCGCAGCCCACCGCACCGACCGACTTCAGCGCAGTGAGTTTCTATCAGCTCACCTAGAGCAGGTGCAACGGCTATTGCAAGCGGGGGTACCGCTGTCGGGATACTGCCACTGGTCACTAACCGATAACTATGAGTGGGGGTCTTATACACCTCGATTTGGCCTGTTTGCAGTGGACTATACCAACGATGCAAAACGTTATATAGCCGATCATCTAGGCGATCACCCCTCCGAAACCTACGCCAAACTCATCAAGCAAATGCACCCTTAAAGGATGGGCAAAGGACTAGCCCATGCCCATCAAATCCTAAAGACACGCGTAGGTATGATTACGCTTTGTTTGGCCTGCTCTACTAGTTTGGCAAGACTAAAAGTGGGCATTGCGTAGGCTGGATTTCGCGTTGCTTAACCCAACCTACCCCTTTAGCCTTGCCAGTCCACCAGTGGTTTGACAACTTTAAAAGAAGGCATTAAGTCTATGTCATTGCGAGCAGAGCGAAGCAATCTCGGTGCAACAGATCTCAGGACGGAGATTGCTTCACAAGCTCGCAATGACAATTCACAGCCTTAGTCTTGTTAGAGCCATTAGGGTTCGTTGTAGCCACCTGTATCGGTTGAAAAATCGTTGAACCAGCCTCGGCGCTTGAAGTAGTAGACCAAAGCTGCTGCAATC
>DATNQF010000143.1:0-13476 GCA_036702855.1 Trichocoleus sp.
CTATGACCCGTTGGGTTACTATCACTTTCCCGAAGGGACATTGCCCATCTATGGAAATGGAGAGCGCTATCGAGATGCGATCGCACAATTTAGCCCTCAGGGTGCGCAAGAATTAGCTGGGTTGGATCAGCGTTTTCTAGCAATGTATCAGGGATTCCGAGAGATTCCCCTACTCGGTCTGCGATCAGATTGGAAGTTTTTCCCCTGGCTGCTGACCCATTACCCGCTACAACTGCTTAAACTGCTGCCCCAGTTGCCGTCTTTAAACTCTTCCGTTGGGCAAATGATGGATCAAAGCGTGCAAGACCCTTGGGTGCGACGATTGCTTGATCTAGAGTGCTTTCTGCTCTCAGGGATGAAGGCGCATGAGACTGTAGCCCCCGAAATGGCAGTCATGTTTGGTGAGCGTCATACCTCAGTAGTGGACTACCCAGTGGGCGGCAGCGGAGCCATTGTTGATGCATTGGTGCGAGGGATCCAGCGGTGGGGTGGGATAGTGCGTCTCAATGCCCACGTCGATCAGATCTTAGTAGAAGCGGGCCAGGTGAAGGGGGTACGGCTGCGGCGTGGTGAAGTGATCAAGGCTCCTGTCGTTATCTCTAATGCCACGATTTGGGATACCCTGACTCACCTACTCAAGCCAGAGGATGTCCCACCGACCTATCGCACCCAAGGACTCCAAACGCCCCTGGTCAACAGCTTTATGCACTTGCACCTAGGACTTCGAGCTGAGGGGCTAGAGCATCTTGCAGTTCACCATGTGGTGCTGCATGATGGCGAACGAGACATTGCAGCACCCGGCAACACCTGCATGATCTCGATTCCTTCGGTTCTCGATCCCTCCCTCGCCCCTGCGGGGCACCATGTTATTCATGCCTATACTCTGGAGCCTTGGGCAGGTTGGCTGCGGGATGAGGGCTACGAGCAACGCAAGCAGCAACGGGCTGAGCCGCTTTACCGTGCGTTGGAGCGGGTTATCCCCGATGTGCGATCGCGAGTTGCGCTCGAACTCATTGGGACACCGCTCACCCACCAGCGGTACTTGCGGCGACACCGGGGTACCTATGGGCCTGCGATCGCAGCAGGCCAGGGGATTTTTCCAGGCAGTGCCACGCCGATTGCCGGGCTTTACCGGGTGGGAGACTCCACTCGTCCTGGCATTGGTGTTCCAGCTGTTGCCGCCTCGGGCATTCTCTGTGCCAATTCGCTAGTGTCGCCAGCACAAGTTTCTGCCTTGCTTGCAGATTTATGAGTAGCCTCCTGAGCGGTAAGTTGAGATTTACCTTGTCCAGTTGGCAAGACTGCAACTGGCAGCCCAGCGGTTGGAAGTACCTGTGAAACTTGCTCTGGCGAAGGCGTTTGGCATACTTCAGTCTGCGGCAATGTTGATTGGGGAGCGGAGAAACTTTGACCTGCGTCAAGCGGTAAGCTCTGTGGCAAAGCACGGCTTTGACGCAATTGTCGCAGTCGGGATTGAATTAATGGATTGGTGCCAAACGGCGGAGACGGTTCAGCTTGTCTCGATGCTGGCTGAGCTGGGGTTGGAGCAATTGGAACCACTGGCAGGGAAGGGGTTGGGGAAAATTGAGGAGCCATCGTCCCATGAAGGGAAGGCGTTCCGGTGGCAGCTCCTAGCAAGGGTTGATTGAGTGTAGCTAGGTGTTGGTGAGGGATTAGGGGCAGCTGAGAGCTAGGAGCTACAGCACGTTCTGCAGTCGATGGAGAGGACACCGCTGCTACTTGGTCTTCCCTAGAAGGTTGAACTGGAGCAGATTGAGCAGTTGCAATCCTCTGAGAAGAGGTGCTGTCAGCCTGGGGGGTAGACATTTGCACAGTATCAGGAGTCCCAGCCGCTAGGCGGTCTGGAAAAGCCACCTGAAGTGTAGGCGTCGCAGTCTGGGTCGTGGGCTCCAACACTTGAGTCTGTGTGGGGTTTGGAGAAGTTGCTTGGGGGATAGGGGTGGTAGGGGTCGTAGCTCGTGTCGTGGGGCCTAATGCTTGAGCCCTTGTACTGGATGTCGGTACGTTAGGGGTTGGCGCATTGGGCGTTGGCAGTGGCATGACAGCGTAGGCAATTGGTGCTGTTCCCGAGGGACGAACAGTTGATTGCACATTGGAAGGGGCAGGTAGTCGTTGCGGTGTTGTCGCCTGGAACGCGCCTTGCTGGCTAATTCCCGGTGGCAGAGACGAGTTTCTTGATTGAGTCAACCCGCTGGGAGCTACGACACGGGAAGGGATGGTCACACGAGACAGACTGGAAGGGCTAAGCTGGCGGTTAGCAGATGCCCCACCTTGAAGAGAACTCTGATTAGTTTGAGCCCGGAGTCGTTGTAGCCGCTCTTGTAGCGAGGCACTTGCTTGATTAGAAACTTGCGGGCGGGGGCGAGCGGTCAAGGCTTCTGTTTCTGGTGTCGCTACCGCTTTCCTGATCTGTTTGGCTGATTCTGCTTGTGAACTCTTATTCTTGTTCAGATAATCCAGAGCAGCGCTTGGCTCGTCCTCGGTTGAGGTACTTTTCGGCAGGTCTTGGCTGGTAGGCTGATTGGGAGTGCAGGCCGCGAGAGCAACCAAAGTGCTACAGGAAGCAAAAGCCCAAATGCGCATAGGAAACAGCTCCGTCTTAACCGGAAAATGAAGAGGCTAATCTGCTTTACAGTCCGACTAAAGTAAATCCGCTTAATGTTCGTGAAATTTTTGTAGAGTTCCTTCGCTCTTGAGTTAACCAAACGCCAAGATAACTCTGCGCCAAGCTGAAAAAGGCTATTCCTACGTGGAGGGCTAAAATCCTGTGATCGAACCTATTCTTGCCTTTCAGGGAGAGGTGGCAGCTCTAGCTGCCGCTTTTTTATGGGCTGCCTCAACTGTGCTGTTTGGTCGTCTTGGCAAATCTCTCTCGCCCTTGGTTTTGAATATCACCAAGGGCTTGATCGCGCTGGGCTTTATTGGTTTGACGCTAGGACTGCGATCGCACAGCGGGGCTGGGTTAGGGACAGGTGCGATCGCACTGCTATTGATCAGTGGCATCATCGGCATTGGTTTGGGAGATACTGCATATTTCGCTGCCCTTAATCACCTAGGGCCACGCCGCGCCCTGCTGATGGAAACTTTGGCTCCGCCTCTCTCTGCCGTCATGGCCTGGGTCTTTTTAGAAGAAAGGCTGAGCTTATTGGCCTGGGCTGGCATTCTCTTAACTTTGCTGGGGGTGTGCTGGGTCATTTCTGAACGCGTTCCCCTTGAACGCCAGATAGTTGGCAGCAACCTGCGACGAGGTATTCTCTATGGTGCTGGTGCTGCTCTGGGACAGGCCACTGGGGCTGTTTTGTCGAGAGCCGCTCTGGCCGACACCGCTGTTGATCCCCTTTGGAGTACGCTACTGCGCCTGTCTGGGGGGTTGGCAATTATGGTTGTGATGTTGCTTAGCCAGCGATCGGTGAGCGCCCAACTTAAGCCCCTACAATCACGGCAATTACTGGGGATGGTTGCGATCGCAGCTTTCTTTGGCACCTACCTCGGTATTTGGCTCCAGCAAACCGCGCTTAAGTTTGCTCCCACAGGCATTGCCCAAGCGCTTACCTCTACCAGTCCCCTCTTCATCCTGCCGATCGCTGCCCTCATGGGCGAGCGCATTAGCCCCCGTGCCGTGTTTGGTGTCCTGATTGCCCTTAGCGGCATTTGGATCCTTGTCAGCCACTAAACCCTCTTCTGCCCTCTGCCTTCTGCCTTCTGCCCCCTGCCTTCCTGTTTCTACCTTTCCGGCTGAGTTCGCTCTACTCACATCCCCCTTGCTGCGTTTACTCTAGAAGCAGGCGTGTTTGCATCCCTATGGCTTCCATTCTTGATCCCTCTATCCCCACTAAGATTGCCAAGATGAAAGCCCGAGTGTGCTGGCAGCATCCGGCCATTCGAGAACGGCAGATCGACCAAACTCGCCTGATGCTAGCGGATGAGGGATCCGATAGTTCTGAGTTTTCCTTTCTAGTCATTGGCGATAGCGGGTCTGGTCCCCACACAGATCACAATCCCCAGCGGCGAATTGCCGAAGCGATGGTGCCCCATCTGCCAGAGTGCAAGTTTCTCCTGCACACAGGCGATGTGGTCTACAAGGTCGGCTCTAGTGAGCAGTATCCTAAAAACTTCATTCAGCCCTATCGAGAATGGCTGATGGGGGGTGAACGTCCTGAGCGGATTTCCTACGACCAAATGACGTTTCGATTTCCGTTTTTGGCCGTTCCAGGCAACCATGACTACTACAATCTGCCTTGGGCGTATGGTCTTTTCGTGCAGTTGACCCGGCCCTTGCGTCGTGTGATTGGAGCCAATCTCAACCCCAATGTAGGCTGGCACGGCTCCTTTGATGGTGATGCTTATGCGAGAGCCTTTTTGGACTATCTCAAGGTCATCCCGCCAGAGCAATTGGGCGCTCATTTAGACGCCCACTATACGGCTGAAACTGAGACAGGCCGCTGTCTGCACTACCAGCCAGAACAGTTTACTCGCTTACCCAACCGTTACTACCGATTCTGCTACGGGGGCATTGATTTCTTTGCCCTCGACTCCAGCACCTTTAATGCTCCCTCACCCCTTCCTAGAGATTCCTCAGGCAGTAACTATCGCCGCCTATTGCAAGATCAGTTAGCTGCGGTGGAAACGGAAAAGCAGCAGGTTGCTGAGGAGGCCGCCCACCTTCGAGAGAATGGTGAGCATGCTGAAGAGCGCCTAGACGACTTGCAAGCCAAAATCGAGCAGCTTGATGAGATGCTGCTGGACATTGAGAAGCAGCTTGAGGCGTCTTCCTCATCGCTGTTATCGGTGGATGCGGAGCAACTGATTTGGTTGAAGGAACAGCTTATTGCTTCCTGGAAAAATCCTGACGTGCGGGGGCGAGTGCTGTTTCTACACCATCCTCCTTACGTGACAGAAGTCACGAAATCACGTCAGGGACAAACGCTGGCGATCCGGCATCATCTGCGTTGGGTGCTAGATCAAGTAGCGCAGGCGGTGGGCGTAGAAGCACGCGATCGCACCTTAGTTGATCTAGTAATTTGTGGTCATGCCCACTGCTTTGAATACTTGAAAACCCTCGATACGGGTCATGCCGACTCTCATATCAACTGGTTAGTTTGCGGTGGCAGCGGTCTTAGCCTACGACGGCAGCAACCAGAGGGTCCAGAGCTGTTTGAAACCTTTTGGCAGAGCAGTACCCAGATGCGTTTGGTTGCCAAGTCTCAGCTCTATGTGGGCTTGACCGGGCATAAAACCGAGCGACGTCGGCCCTATTCCTTTTTGCGAATTGGAGTTAAAGCCGGAACCCCGCCGCGCTTTGAAGTAAAGCTGCATGTTTCAGAGCGGTATCACCAGCATTGGGAGGAGTATGCGTTGGATTCCTTGATTATTTAAGCGCAGAAGCGAGGGATGGTTGCTTTTCGCCTTTTAGTGTCCCCTGTTTGTCACCCTACCCACGCAAACACATCCAATGGAAGACGTCGGCTTGATCCCCAGCGACTAATCTGGGCTTAATCGGGCTGTGCTTTTGTGGTGCAGATCCCGTTTAGGTTGGCAGGGGTTATGGCTAAGCACCTGATTTTCTCACCACGCAAAGAATGGCAGCTTGAACTTACTGACCTAATCCGAGGCATGTCTGGGGGGTTTTTGTTTGGCATTCCTCTGTTCTACACGATGGAGGCTTGGTGGATCGGCTCATCGACGGGACCACCTCAAATGCTGGCGGTATTGGGGGTGACTTATGTCATTGTCTTTCTGCTCAACCGGACGGATGGGTTTCGCCAACTTCGCCCAGATAGCCCTCGGCAGGCAGCAGGAGATAGCCTGGAAGCGATCGCAATTGGCTTGGTCTGTGCGCTGGTGCTACTGATTTTATTGCGGCAAATTACACTGCAAACTCCACTCAACGAGATTGTGGGAAAGACAGTCATAGAGGGAACACCTTTTGCTTTGGGAGTGGCCCTAGCCCGCTCGCTTTTGAAAGCGGATGAGGACGAGGAACAAAAAGAATCAGCCCCAAACAATTCGTCTCAACCGGACCAATCTACTCGCACGCTTAAGAAAGACACCTTGTCCGATATTGGGGCA
The DNA here is from genome assembly GCA_036702855.1 of Trichocoleus sp. Taxonomy (GTDB): domain Bacteria; phylum Cyanobacteriota; class Cyanobacteriia; order Phormidesmidales; family Phormidesmidaceae; genus JACVSF01. The sequence continues at coordinate 6,091 of DATNQF010000143.1, forward strand.
ACTTTGGTAGGGGCTGTGATCATCGCCTCCAACATTGCCCCTACCGATGAGGTTCCAATGCTGGAGGCGGCCCTTACCCCTCCTTGGCTCCTTGCCCTGATGGCGGTTTCGCTGGTCCTGTCCTATTGCATTGTTTTTGTAGCTGGCTTTGCTTCCCAGAAGAAGCGGATGCAGCAAAAGGGCTTGTTCCAAAGCCCTCTTACAGAAACCGTGATGTCTTACCTGATTTCGTTAGCGACAGCCGCCGCCATGCTTTGGTTTTTCCATCGGGTCAGCCTGGACGACCCTTGGTTTCTCTGGTTCAAAGACACTTTGATTTTAGGATTGCCCGCCACTATTGGGGGAGCAGCAGGACGGTTAACGATATGAGGTCAGCACTATGAGATCTGTAGGGGAACCCCGTTTACGGCTCCATCGACAGCAGCCTATCCGAATCTCAGCAGAGTCGGTAACGCTTGCGATCGCATCCCTCATCGTCGCGATTCTCGTTGCTTTAATTATCCTCATTTGGGTCACTGAATCGAATGAAGACCCGATCATTGCTATTACCCGTGATCGAGCGATTCAGGAAGCACGGGGACAGTACTACGTTCCCTTTACCGTAATCAATGAAGGGGGTAAAACAGCAGAAGCCGTCGCTATTGTGGCCGAACTAAAGATTAATGGTCAGGTTGAAGAAACAGGCGAACAAGAAATTGACTTTCTCTCTAGCCAAGAAAAGGAAGAAGGTGTTTTTATCTTCAAACGGGACCCCCAAGCAGGGGAGCTTACCATTCGTGCCTCAGGATACAAGCTCCCTTGAGGGCTAATCTGTTTATCTGGGAATTGAAACTAGGGCTGTGAGCAGTACTGAGGCGATAGCCCTATTCAGCAGCTGCGGATCAGGGCGTGCGCTCTACGACTGAAAGTAGACGACGAAAGCAAATTCCTCTTTTACAGTAAAAGCTAGGTATGCTCTCTAACCCCTTCAGCGATTCATTGCTATGACTACCCCACATCACGACACGGTTTTTGAGGATTTGGTCAGCGGGGCCTTTTCAGCAGCCCTAGATATGTCTCGCGCCGTTGCCGAAAAGATGCGGGATACCAACCGTCTCATGGAAGAGGCGATTGGCCCTATGCTGTATCAAACCATTGAGCAGGGCACCGAAACTGTGGGCAGATTGGTCACGCCCATCGCCGAAAACCCTATGGTGCAATACGCCACCAAAATGCCTGGAATGAGTTGGCTAATGGCGGCTTTGGGTCAGGTCGATACTGAGAAAGTGCAGCAAGAGGTTGCTGAGCTTCAACAGCAGCACCCTACCGAAACTGCCGAACAGCTGGCTCAACGGGTCATGCTGGAGTCTTCTTGGAAAGCGGCCCAAGTTGGCCTGATTACCAACTTTATCCCCCCAGTCGCCTTTGCCACGGCAGCTTTGGATATTGGCGCTGTAGCTGCGCTGCAAGCCAATATGATCTACCGCATCGCTGCTATCTATGGTTTCCCATCCAACGAACCCGCCCGCCGAGGCGAAGTCCTGGCAATTTGGGGCCTATCTTCCGGCAGCTCCAGCGTTTTGAAAAGTGGTCTGAGCATCGTAGAAATACTGCCGGGTTTGGGGGCCGCGATTGGTGTAACTACTGACGCAGCCCTACTCTATGGCGTGGGCTACCTAGCTTGTCAGTTCTATGAAACTAAGCGTAAAGGCCCCACCGTTACTGTTCGCGTCGAAGATGTGCCGACCAAAATCGAAATTGACTAGTCTAGACTCTGCTCTAGTGGTTTGACAAGACTAAAAGAAGGCATTAAGTCTGTGTCATTGCGGGTCTGCGCATAGCCCAAGGGCATTCAAGAAAAGCGCAGCCATGCCTTTGGCTATAGCAGTCTCCGCCCAAAATTTGCTGCACCGAGATTGCTATGGCCTTACGGGCATAGCTCTGCGCCAGCGCTCTGCTTGTAATGACAATGCACAGCTTTAGGCTTGTCAGTCCAGTAGGATGGGTTAGCAAAGCGTAACCCATGCCGCCAAGTAACCTCAGCTTTTTAAGGCAACTCGATAAGTTTGATTAGAGGCGCTATACGGCTAAGAACTGACCTGAAAGGTTAGTCATTGTTTGTTGGCGATTCGACTAAGCATGAGAACGTATGCAGCTTGAATTCAACCTGTCAACCGCTCCTGAAACCAGAGTGCTTGAGATTCACCAGCGGCTTTGTGTTGAGTACGGCTGTCCAATTGCCTATTTCAGTGATCATGATCCCTTGAGTGAGCTAGTTTCGGCGTTGCTCTCCCACCGTACGAAAAATCGGGATTCGCATCGCGCCTTTCAGCAACTCAAGCAGCAGTTTTCTACTTGGGAAGGAGTGCGAGATGCGGAGGTAGCTGCGGTAGAAAGTGCGATCGCACCTTGTACCTGGCCTGAGCAAAAGGCTCCTCGCCTCCAGGCAATTCTGCGAGAAGTCACTGCTCGCTGTGAGGGAAAGCTCTCTTTAGACTTTTTGGCCGACCTAAGCGTAACGGAGGCGCGGGCTTGGCTAGAGAGTATTTCGGGCATTGGCCCCAAAACAAGTGCAGCGGTTTTAGCCTTTAGCGCCCTACGTCGCCGTGCTCTGCCTGTTGATAGTCACCACCATCGAGTTGCAGTGCGGCTCGGTCTGATTCCAAAAACTGTGGCGGTAGGGCCTGCTCATGCCATTTTGGAGGCTCAACTGCCTGCTGACTGGAGTGCTCAGCAGATTTACGATAACCACGAAATTTTAATGCTTCATGGACAGAAGGTTTGCCACTACCAAAGGCCAAAGTGCGATCGCTGCTGCCTACTGGATCTCTGTCCTACCGGGCAGACACAGGTAAAGGGCACTCGTTAACTTTGGCTCTATTAGATGGGATTAACTTGCGACAAGTAGACTCATAGCTGTAAAAAGCCAAAACAGAACGTAGCCTCGTCGAAAAACCTGGCTCAAACCGCCAAGATTTAAAGTGCAAGGTTGCGTCCGCTCAAAAGTGTATTTTCTGGCCTTCGGCTTGTCGTCCTTAGCTTTGGCTAGGCAGTTTGCACAGCCATTTGGTTAAAAGCTTCAGGTTCTACGACCCGAATCACTTGGGGCGGGCGTTTGGTTAGCATGACAGCTTTCTGCTCAGAGCTGGGCACGACCGTAACCCAATGACCAGTTTCGGGGTCACGGTAGGTCAGAAAGGGATTGGTTCTGAGGGGTTTCGGTGATTTAGCTTTCATAGGGGTTAACTCGTAGTGCAGACCCTGATAGTAGGTAGATGTATCAATCCAGCGGCAAACTGGGGCATTAGCCATACTATGCGCGACTGGGAACAAGCCAGTCATCAGATAAATCCCGGATATTGCGTCTCAACACATGCCCGTGTTTGCAACGATATCAGTAGGATGAGGTAGGAATCAAATGGGCAGACACCCCTCATGACACGAACGGAGGAAATTCTGAGCAATCTGCCAGGAAACCCTTTGGTTGGGTTGAGGCGAGCAGATGAACTCTGGTACCAATACCGACAGGGCACGGTTCCAGTCTCAACGGTGGTTCACCCCCGCAAAACTGAGCTGGAAGCCGTTGATTGGGACGTTGTGATCTGCGGCGGCACTCTGGGTGTCATGCTGGGGGCAGCGCTGGCTCAGCAGGGCTGGCGGGTGGCCTTGCTGGAGCGGGGTCAGCTCAAAGGTCGAGAGCAGGAGTGGAACATTTCGCGGCGGGAGCTAGCAGAGCTGGTAGAGCTGGGTTTGCTGAGCCAAGCGGAACTAGAGGCTGCGATCGCAACGGAGTACAACCCGGCCCGCATTCAGTTTGGGGATGGTCAACCTCTCTGGGTGCGCGATGTTCTCAATGTCGGGGTTGATCCGGTTTATTTGCTGGAGACCCTAAAGCAAAGCTTTCTAAAAGTGGGCGGTCAGCTCTTTGAGCAGACGGGGTTTGATGCTGCTGAGGTTCATCCCAATGGGGTTCGCATCAAAGCTGGAGAATGCTTCTTCACCACTCGCCTGCTGATTGATGCAATGGGCCACTTTTCCCCCATCGTCCGCCAAGCCAGAGCGGGGCGTAAGCCCGATGCGGTATGTCTGGTAGTGGGCACGTGTGCTGAAGGCTATGCCCAAAACGACAGCGGTGATTTGATTGTTTCCTTCACCCCCATTCGTAACCAATGTCAGTATTTTTGGGAAGCCTTTCCGGCAAGGGATGGCCGCACTACGTATCTGTTTACCTATTTGGATGCGCAGTGCGATCGCATCAGTCTAGAAACCTTATTTGAAGACTATTGGACGCTGCTGCCAGAGTACCAAAACACACCGCTGACTTCGCTAACCGTCAAACGGCCTTTGTTTGGCTTTTTTCCCTGCTATCGCAACAGTCCGCTCACCTACTCTTGGGGGCGCATGCTGCCCATTGGAGATGCCAGTGGTAGTCAATCTCCTTTGAGCTTTGGGGGCTTTGGTGCCCTGATCCGGCATCTGACTCGGTTGACCCACGGCATCCACGAAGCCCTTCAGCAGGATTGTCTAGAGGCGTCTGCTCTGAGTTGCTTGCAACCCTATCAACCCAACCTCTCTGTGACCTGGCTGTTTCAGAAAGCTATGAGTGTAGGGCTGAACCAATCACTGCCTGAGCAACAGATTAACCAGATGCTTGCTGCCATCTTTGCAGACATGGCAGAGCTGGGTGATCCTACCCTCAGGCCATTTTTACAAGACGTCGTGCAGTTTCCGGCCCTGACCAAGACTTTAACCATGACGGCAATGAAGCATCCGGGACTGGTTGCCAAAATTATTCCCCAGGTGGGGCTTGTTCCACTCCTAGATTGGATGCGACACTACGCAAACCTGGCAGCCTACAGTGCCGTGTATCCTCTGACTCAATCTGCTAGTCCTTTGATGAAGTTGCTCTCTGGCTCTCAGCAATACTATAGTCATCGTTGGCTCGACGCCTTGCGATATGGCACTGGCAACGACTACACCCAGTAACCTATGGACTTTTCCCCCGCTCGCCAACGATTTTATCAAGCAGTGCAACAGCCTGAGGAGCAAATCAACCTGGCTGCTGCTGCTCTATATATTGCGCAGGAGGCTTATCCTAACCTGGACGTAGAAGCCTATCTCAACGCCCTTGATCGGATGGCTAACGAGGTGCGGGAGCGGTTGCCGGAAGAAGCCTATCCCCTCAAAATCATTCGCACGCTCAATCAATACCTGTTTGCTGAGCAGGGTTTTGCGGGCAATACCGAAAACTACTACGACCCCCGCAACAGTTTTTTCAACGATGTGGTGGACCGCCGTAGAGGAATTCCCCTCACCTTGTCACTAGTGTATTTAGAGGTAGCCCGACGCATCGACTTCCCAATGGCTGGCGTAGGACTGCCGGGGCACTTTTTGATTCGGCCTGTGTTGGAAGAGATGGCAATTTTCGTTGATCCCTTCCACAGTGGGGAAATCATGTTTGAGGAAGATTGCCGTGATCGCCTGCGAGAAATCTACGGTGAAGGGGCCAAGCTCCAGCCCCAACACCTTGAAATTGTCGGGCCTAAAGCATTACTGTCCCGAATGCTGAGCAACTTAAAGATGATCTATCTGCATCAACGAGACATTGACAAGGCATTGGGCGCGATGGATCGCATTTTGCTGATGTTTCCGAAGGCTGCGCCTGAACTGCGCGATCGTGGGTTGATCTACTATCAACAAGGACGGCTAACAGAAGCTCTCTACGACCTAGAGCAATATTTATTTGAGCGTCCCGATGCTGCCGATGCTTTCGAAATTCGTCAGGTCATTGCTCAGATTGAACGGGTGCAAGAGGACTAGCTTGGCTGTCAATCTTGAACCTGCAAGGTTGATTGCCTATCTAGAACCTTCGCTAGAGGTGTACCACCAGAAAGTTGATTCCTAAGTATTTCTATGCGCAATCGCTACTTGCCCTTCCACTTGATTGTTCGCAATGTTTGTTTTGTATTGACCGTTTGGGCTGGGTTACTGTTAGTGTTGGTCGATACCCATGCTGCTGCAAACAATCAAGTGCAACAGGCTGAACCGCTACAGCGATTATTTCTGTACCAGATTGCTATGAAGTTCAAATCACCTGGCGGAAATTAGTCTCCATCAAAATCTCCGGAGGTGATTTGGTAGTGGACTGGCAAGCCTAAAGATGTGCATTGTCATTGCGTAGCTTGCTTCTCGCAGAGTGCAGAGCGCTGGCGCAGCTATGCCCTTGGGCTATGCGCAGGCTCGCAATGACACAGACTTAATGCCTTCTTTTAAGCTTGCCAAACCACTACTGGACTGACAAGCCTAAAGCTGTGCATTGTCATTGCGAGCAGAGCGAAGCAATATCCGCCCAAGATCTGCTGCAACGAGATTGCTTTGCAGGCTCGCAATGACACAGACTTAATGCCTTCTTTTAGTCTTGCCAGTCCACTACACTGGGCAAGATGGGTTAGCAAAGCGCAACCCATCCTACGGGTCTACTTAGCCTTGGCGAGTCTTCTCAGACCAAACGCGGGTGGGCAGACCCCAGACGTAGATAAAGCCCTCAGCTGCCTTGTGATCAAATTGGTCGTCTGAGCTGTAGGTTGCGAGTTCTTCGGTGTAGAGCGCTTTATCGGATTTACGGCCCACAATCGTGGCAGTGCCCTTGAACAGCTTCACGCGAACCACTCCGGTTACCCGCTCTTGAGTCTTTTGAATAAAAGCATCTAGAGCGTTCTTTAAGGGGCTATACCAGAGGCCGTTGTAGACCAGTTGGCTGTAGGTTTCTTCCATGCCGCGCTTGTAGTGGGTAACGTCGGCGGTTAGGGTCAAGCTTTCCAGGTCACGGTGAGCCGCAATCAGCACCAGTAGAGCTGGAGCTTCGTAGATTTCGCGGGATTTGATGCCGACCAGACGGTTTTCGACCATATCGATCCGGCCAACGCCGTGTCGGCCTGCCAACTCATTGAGTTGAGTGACCAATGCAACGGGAGCAAGTTCGCTGCCGTTTAAGCTGGTTGGAATTCCTTGGGCAAATCCAATCTCGACGTACTCGGGTTCATTGGGAGTATTAGCAATCCCCGTCGTCATTAGGAAGACTTCTTCCAAGGGCTCGTTCCAAGGATCTTCTAGAGGGCCTGCTTCAATGCTGCGGCCCAGGAGGTTGCGATCGATGCTGTAGGGAGAAGACTTTTTAACGGGCAGTTCTAGACCACACCTTTCGCCAAAGGCAATGGTCTCTTCCCGGCTCATACCCCACTCCCGAGCAGGAGCCAGTACTTTCAAATTAGGGTTTAGAGCGGCAATGGAAACATCAAAGCGAACTTGGTCGTTGCCCTTGCCAGTACACCCATGAGCGACTGCATCTGCACCGTACTTTTCAGCGGCTTCAACGAGCGCTCTGGCAATCAGGGGTCGAGCGAGTGC
>DATNQF010000234.1:0-7667 GCA_036702855.1 Trichocoleus sp.
TTGTCTTGGGGAATGAAGATTATAGGGTAGCGCCTAGCGCATTCTACGAGTAATGGCGTCGTTTACCCCCTTTCAAGATTCTTTGAAAGGGGGCTTTTGGTTAATCTACAGTTGTGCTAGGGGCGCTTCTTTTAATCAAGATGCTGATGTATTCGCTGGTGGTGCCGATGGGTTGCGGTTCAGTCCAAAAGATCTTTTCTGCGTACTTCAAGGCAGCTAAGACTTCTTGAGTTCTGATGATTGCACCATAGTCGCCAATCAGGATGTGTTTAACCGTTTCCTGATCTGAGAGAACGGGAAGTGCACGCAGCAATTCAGTTTTGCTAGTAATCATGATTCACCTTCTGTAAGGAAAACAGGGAGGTTGCTAGCAGCCCCAAGAAGGCGAAACAAGATGGGCACTAAGGCTAAAATAAGCCTAGCGCTTCCGTTCTACCTGTTCTAGATTGGGAGCGTTAGGGGGATTGAGGGACTGGTACTCTCTCTTTCTCCCGTCTAGGCTCTCCCTGCACCTAAAACGGTATCAGAACCACTCAAGGAGTTCAACCGTATTTAAGTTTTAAAAAGGGCCGATTGTTCCAACGTTTGTGAATGCAACTCACAATCTCAAGACGCTGCCAGATGAGGATGCCCCACCTCAACCAAAGCCCCCCGGATGTGGCAAGAACTGCACAGGTCGCAAGACGCTTCACCTCCCCTGGTAGCGGGGCTCCGTCTCTGTAATGGGTATTCCCAGCCTCAAGTCATCACTTGGGCTTTGTATGGCGTTTTGAATAACGCTGTACATCAGTGCCTGTTAACAATTGCCTGGGTTTCCTACCTTAACGGCGATTGCAGGGGTTCCGCTTTTTAGCACAATAAAAATAAAACCCCCCATTTGGAGCATCCGCTATGACCACTCAGACCCTTCCCCGCCCCTGGAAGATTCGCGATCGCACATTTGATTGGGGCAGCCGTACTTATCTGATGGGCATCCTCAATGTGACTCCCGACAGCTTCAGTGATGGCGGACAGTTCAGTACGGTAGACGCAGCGCTGGCCCATGCGCGGCATCTGGTGAAGCACGGCACAGACATTTTGGATGTAGGGGGGCAATCGACGCGACCGGGAGCAGAGGAAGTTTCCCTGGCCGAGGAACTCAGCCGAGTAGTGCCCGTGATTAAGGCCATTCGCGCAGACGAAGACGAAGCGGTGCGCACCATTCCCATCTCGGTCGATACCACGCGTTTTGAGGTGGCACGGGCGGCAGTCAAGGCGGGGGCAGACATGGTGAACGACATTTCGGGTGGCACATTTGATAAAGCGATGTTCTCCACTGTGGCTGACTTGGGAGTGCCAATTATTCTCATGCACATTCGGGGCAACCCCGCGACCATGCAACAGTACACCCACTATGAAAACCTGGTAGACGAGATCTACGACTTTCTTCAGCGTCAGATCGAGGATGCGATCGCAGTGGGAGTTAACCCCAGTGCGATCGCTATTGATCCTGGCATTGGCTTTGCCAAAACCTATCCCCAAAACTTGGAGTTGCTACGGCAGCTTCCCGACTTTCGCGCTCTAGGCTGTCCAATCTTAGTTGGCCCCTCCCGTAAACGCTTTATCGGCTGGATTCTCGATCAGCCCGATCCTCAAAAGCGGGCTTGGGGGACAGCCGCCGCTTGCTGTGCTGCGATCGCAGGCGGAGCCGATATTCTCCGGGTACACGACGGAGCTGAAATGCACGATGTTTGTCGCGTAGCAGATGCAATCTGGCGTTCGACCCCCGATCAGGAACATTAGTCAAAAAGGGGCGAATCCCGCAGTTATATGCCTTTCTTCACTTACGATTAGTCCTTTGGGGGCGTAAAATACTGAACGGAAACGCCTGGTTTGGCTTCACAACCAGACAGCTTTCTTAATACGTAGCAATACAAGGAATTGAGAACCTATGGCACGATTTCGGCCAATTCTCGGCGTTATTCTGGCTGCGATCGCAACCCTGATTGTGAGCTGTGGGGGCGCTCCTCCCAAGCAGCCGCTAACTTATACTCCTGAGATTCTGCAAAAGGTCCAAATCTATACCCCTTCGGTTCAGGCGTTGCGCGAACGCTTCCCTGAGCTGCAAGGCTACATCCAGCAAAAAGACTGGGTTAACGTAGGTAGCTTTATTCATGGGCCTTTGGGTGAAATGCGGGCACAAATGAACCGTCTGTCTGCAACACTGCTGCCCAAGGATGCTGAGCAAGCTCAACAGCTTGCAAAAGAAGTGTACGTTCACCTAGAACGGTTGGATCAAGCTGCCTTTGACAAAAATCAGGTGATCGCAGGTCAGGAATATCGCAATGCGCTAGACGACTTCGATGCCTTCCTCAACCTGATTCCCAGCAACGGGTAGTTTTGTCGAGTCGTTAGTAGACTATGCGTCGGGTTGTCATTATTGGCTGTGGTGTCATCGGGGCAATGATTGCCTACGAACTGAGTCAGCTACCCGATCTGAAAATTGCCGTCCTAGATAAGCAGCCTCCGGCCCAAGGGTCAACTGGGGCTGCTTTAGGCGTATTAATGGGGATCATCAGCCACAAGGTCAAAGGGCGCAACTGGCGATTGCGTGAAACGAGTTTGCGTCGCTACGACACCCTCATCCCCGAACTAGAATTTAAGCTGGGTTGTTCCCTTCCCTTCAATCGTCAGGGCATTCTCAATCTGTGTTTTGACCCGGAAGAACTGCCCCGCTGGCAGTCGTTACACGCAATTCGCCAGTCGCAAGGTTATCCCCTAGAAATTTGGTCGCCCTCTCAAATTGCAGAGGCTTGTCCCCAGCTAAACCTAGAAGCCGTCGCTGCTGGAATCTACTCGCCTCAAGATCGGCAGATTGACCCGACAGCACTGACGCTAGCCTTAGTCGAAGCTGCGCAGCAGCAAGGCGTCACCTTTGACTTTGCAAGCTTGGTGACGGGCCTCCAACCCTCAGGAGACAAAGTCTCAGTCCAAACAAAAGCAGGAACTCTCCCCGCTGACAGTATTGTGATTGCATCGGGTATCGGCAGCACTGCGCTGATCCAGGCGTTAGATCAATCCATTCCCATTGTGCCTGTGTTGGGTCAAGCGCTTCAGGTCAAGCTAGAGCTACCCCTCGGTCAACCCAATTTTCAACCCGTGATCAACGGCAACGATATTCATGTTGTGCCGTTGGGACAGGGCAACTACTGGGTAGGTGCAACCGTAGAGTTTCCTCCAGAAACCGACACGGCAGCTTGGCTCGCTGCCAATCCAGAGCGGGAGCGCCTGGAGGAGGTGTTGCAGGGTGCGATCGCATTTTGTCCCCCACTGGCCCAAGCCACCATCACCAAAACTTGGTTTGGCCTCCGTCCCCGGCCTCAAGGACAACCCGCTCCGATCATCACTCAACTGCCGGGTCAAGAGAATGTTTGGGTTGCTTCAGGTCACTACCGCAATGGTGTTCTCCTCGCACCCGCAACCGCCCTTCACTTACGCGAACAGCTTACTGTTTGAAAAATTCCACCTGAGGCTGTCTCGGCTCAGATACCATGCCAACCCCCTGAAACCCCCAGCGGGAAAGAACGGGCTTGAGCTGCGAGGCTGCGATTGTTTCCACCGAAAATTTGTCAGCTAACTCTGGTGCATGGGCGTTTAAATAGCTGAGCGCATCGTAGTCAGCCGAAAACACCAGCAAAAAGCCAGCCGGAGGCGCTTTGTCGGGGTCAGCGTTGGCTGGTCGAGGTCGGGCTGCAAGGTAGCTGCCATCAAGGCGCGATCGCAACAGGTAATACAGTTGAGAAATCATAGCGCCGACGCCCCTAATTCATTTCAGACAGCTTAATGCGCGGATCGGTAAAGCTCAAGGCCAAGTCCGCCAGTAGGTTGCCGACAATCAGCAAAACTGCACCCATCATCAAACTAGCCATGACCAGATAAAGATCTTGTGCGGTCACAGCCTGAAGAATGAGTTTTCCTAGCCCCGGCCAGTTGAAATAGGTTTCTGTAATGAACGCGCCACTGAGCAAGCTAGCAAACTCAAACCCCAGCAGCGTAATCAGTGGGTTGATGGCATTGCGCAGGGCATGGACGTAAATCACTCGGTTTTCAGGCAACCCCTTAGCCCGTGCCGTTTGAATATAGTCTTGGCGCAGGACGTCGAGCAATTGGCCCCGCGTGATCCGCTGCAATCCGGCAAAGCTAGTAATGCTAAGGGCCAGCGTCGGCAAAACCATGTGCCAGGCCACATCAAGGATCTTGCCAAACCAGGTAAGGTCGTCGTGGATGATGCTCGTGCGGCCTCCAATGGGAAAAAGAGGTGTTGTGACTTGAGCGAAGAACAACAGCAGCAGACCCGTAATAATCGTGGGCATTCCCTGCCCGATATAGCTAATCACTCGCAGGAAGCGATCTAGCCAGCGGTTTTGCTGCACCGCCCCAACAATGCCCAGCGGAATTGCGATCGCCCACGTCACGACAATGGCCGCAAAAGACAGCAGCAATGTATTAGGAATGCGCTCCCACAAAATGTCAACCACGGGTCGCTGGTAGGCAAAGCTGATGCCGAAGTTACCCTTCGTCACCATCTGAGTCAACCACAACCAATACTGTGTCCAGATGGGTTGGTCGAGCCCAAACTGCTGCTCTAATTGCTTAATCGTTTCGGCTGAAATCTGGGGATTTTGACGATACTGATCCAAAAAGTTGCCTGGGGCAAGCTGAATCACAAAGAAACTGAGAGCAGAAGCCAGCAGCAGCGTCAGCAGTGCTTGCAGCACTCGTTTGAGGATGTACTGACTGGTTTCCCCAGTGGCCGCCCCGCCAAAGCGGCTCCACACATCATTAAGGCGCTGAGTGTCAGAGGTTGATGGGCTAGAAGTCATTCGGTCTACAAGTGGTGAACGAATGGGCAGTAAGCGAATGGGCAGTGAGCGTATGGGACGATCTTAGTACTGCAACAGCGTCACGATGGGCACATCTGATAGTTTTTTGCGGCCTTCTAACGCAACCAGCTCCATGATGAAGGCAAAGCCGACTAGCTCAGCCTCTGTTTTACGGATCAATTCAGCCGTTGCACCTGCGGTTCCCCCGGTTGCGATCAGGTCATCGACAACAAGCACCCGACTACCAGGAAGAAAGGCATCTTGGTGAAGTTCCAGTTTGTCAGTGCCATACTCCAAAGCATATTCGGCGGCGTAGGTGGCGGCAGGCAACTTGCCGGGTTTGCGAACGGGGGCAAACCCAACGCCCATCCGGTAGGCTAGCGGCATTCCGAAGATAAATCCGCGTGACTCAATACCAGCAATATAGTCGGGCTTGAAGTCGGCACACTTTTCAGCCAGCAAATCAATGGTGTAACGCAGCGCCTCAGCATTGGCTAGCAGCGTGGTGATATCACGAAAAAGAATACCGGGTTTGGGAAAGTCGGGAATTGCCCGGATATGAGCATTTAAGTCCATTGCAGTTCTAGGGATAAGTTGCAGGAGTAAAGTCCTTCGCAATGCTAAGGAGGTCACGCCGCAAAAAGCAAGGGGACGGCTTGGTGACTAACGCAAGGATACCCCCGACTCCTGCAAGGGTAGCGGTCGAGCGGGCAAGGGCGCTGCCATGCGAACCACCCGATCAAGCAGCCAGGGAGCCAATCGCTGGCACCACAGAGCCATCTGACTCTGCCAATCCACCAAAATCTCTGGAGTTCCGCGCTCTAGTCCTCGCACCAAGGCTTTGGCAACTTGTTCGGGCGTAGCAGGCTGCACCCAGCGAAACCACTGGAAGTCCTTCACCATGTCGGTATCAGTCAGCGACGGCAACAGGGCCATGACCTGAACGTTGTAGGAAGCCAATTCGCTGCGGAGGGCTTGAGTGAATCCCAGAATGGCGAACTTAGTGGCTGAGTAAGTCGCCATCGTGGGGGCAGCTACTTTCCCCATTAGGCTGGAAACGTTGACAATGCTGCCTTCTCGTCGGCTTGCCATCCGACGAGCCACCAGGCGCGTCACGGTGTAGAGACCGACTAGATTAGTGGCAATCTCAGTTTGCACGTGGGGCAGACGGGTTTGCAGAAAGGGGGCTTGGTAGGCCACCCCAGCACAATTGACTAGCAAATGAATGGGGCCGTGCTGCCGCCAAGCCTGTGCGATCGCAACATTCACCATCACCGGGTCAGCCAAATCAAGCGGTAAGACGACAGCTTCGGCATCGAGATAGCTAATCTCAGTGGCTACTTCTGCCAAACGGTGCGGGTTTCGAGCAACGAGCAGGATTTTTTTGGCCCCTTGGCGGGCCAATTCATGTGCGATCGCACGGCCAATACCTCTAGAAGCTCCGGTGACCAGAGCAGTTTTGCCTTGAAAAGTCATGATGAAATCTCCTAAATGGCACAGCCTAGCCCTGAGTCTATGGATCGAAATCCATCAGGGCAGATCGGCAGATCAAACTGCGGCGGTAAAAGTAAGTAAGTGCTTTAACGGTTTGTGGTCAGTTGAAAGGGGTACAACAACCGAACTTTAAGGACGATCCTGTGATCTATTGGGCTGGCGGACTTGCATGCAAGAGGGTCGTTGGTAGGCCAAGAGCAGGCGGCGTAAGCTTCAGACGCGCTGAGTAATGCTTGGAGTGGAGACTTTCATAGCGTCAATCCTCCTCAATAAAGGACGTGCAACGACTTGTCTACCGACGTTAGCACCGCGTTTTTTGAACGGCAACAAAAGTTAATGAAAGCGCTGTATTTTTACATTGCTTATCGAAATTCTCATGAAAGAGTGGCATCCGATCCCTATAGAGGTAGTTGCTGAAGCCGTTACAGAAGCTGTGATCCCTGATCAAGAATGCTTTTGATTTTTCTTTAGCAACATTAAATTTACCGAAGGGGCCAACTGGAAATCTGAGAGAGCCTTTAAGTTTGCTAAGTTAGATTTCGCCGGACGGGATTTGTACAAACAGATCGCTCAGGAACACCTAGGTATGGCCCAGCCAGAAACTTCTGCCGAGAAGGGGTTCCTTCACCCCGCCCAAGAATAGAGTTGCGATCGCTCCTCGAAAGAGCCGAACGTCTTACGCTATGGAGTGGTGTCCTAGCTGTTGCGCCTTCTATGCCTCCTCTCGATGTCTTGATTCTCTCAAACGGTCCTGGCGAAATCTCAACCTGGGTGCGACCTGTGGTCAAAGCATTGAGAGAGCAAGTGCCCGATCACACGGAAATGCGGATTTCGGTGGTGCTCTCCCCTTGTGCCAACGCTTCTGGGCGAGAAGCCGACATTGCCCGCAGTTTTGCCGAGGTGGATCGGGTGCAGGCAGTCGAGCATTTCTTTCCCTTTCTGCTCTGGGGGAAGACGGCAGATAACTGGGACTGGCACCCTCAGGGCGTGGTGCTGTTTCTGGGCGGTGACCAGTTCTATCCCGTGGTGATTGGCAAGCGGCTCGGCTACCGCACCGTGATCTATGCCGAGTGGGATGCCCGCTGGCACAGTCAAATTGATCGCTTTGGTTGCATGAAGCCCGAGATTGTGGCTCAGGTCAAGCCTGAGTATCGCTCCAAGTTTTCTGTTGTGGGCGACTTGATGGCCGATATCGACTCCAGCTCTGGAGAAATGCAGGCCGTTCGAACTCAGCTAGGTTTGACTCCTGATACCGAACTGATAGGTTTAATGCCCGGATCTAAAAAAGACAAATTAGATTTGGGAGTTCCC
>DATNQF010000161.1:0-14918 GCA_036702855.1 Trichocoleus sp.
CCACTCATCGAGGGAAGCAGCTTCCCAGATGGGGTAGAAGTGAAGACCGATAGCGTTGGAAGAAGGAACAACAGCACCAGAGATGATGTTGTTGCCGTACATCAGAGAACCAGCAACGGGCTCACGGATACCGTCGATGTCGACAGCAGGTGCAGCGATAAAGGCAATGATGAAGCACACAGTTGCGGAAAGCAGTGTGGGGATCATCAGCACGCCAAACCAACCTACATATAGGCGATTTTCGGTGCTGGTAACCCACTGACAGAACCGCTCCCATGCGCCCACGTTATCGCGGGTACGAAGGGAAGTAGTCATAGTGATGATTGCCAAATGGATAGCAGTAAATTGGGTGAGAACCCGTAGATTTATAGTTGCTCACCTGAGAACAAAATAAAGTTTCTTGAGGTTGAACCCAACCAAAAGATAAAAAACTTTAATTCGTTGCATACAAATAAATAATCAGCCGGGAGGCCATTGTAGATGTCGGCCACCAAGGAGGTGCATATGCAAATGGAAAACCGTTTGACCGCCGTCACTTCCAGTGTTGATGACGACGCGATAACCATTCTCCTGTAACCCGGTTTGTTGGGCAATCTCTTTAATAGTTAGCAACATATGGCCCAACAATTCTTTGTCTTCGGACTCAGCTTCTGAAAGGGCCGGGATCGGTTTCTTAGGAATTACCAGAATGTGGGTGGGTGCCTGGGGCTGAACGTCTGTGAACGCAAGGCATAAATCGTCTTCATAGACAATGTTGGCTGGAATTTCCTTGCGGATGATTTTGCCGAAAATAGTATCGCCACTCATGCTGTTGCCATGCTTGCGGTTAAAACCCTATCAATTTTAACCGCTGCCTGGTTTACCCATCTCCTAACAAATCCTCAATATAGCTAACTGGTCTCTGCGTGAAGGGAACAACGCGTGCGTCAGTTACAAGTGATAAACCCAACAATAGGTACTCCTGTTTAGGAAATTTAGGGTAAGGCGTAGAGACAACTACTCGCCGCAGATATTTAGCCATCGCAGCCTCCCAAACAGTTCCTATGAATAGTTCCTCTATCCTAAAAAGAAGCACTCGGCACCTCCTGTTTTGCAAGAATTGTTTGCTTAAAACTGCTTGCTCAAAGTTGTTACCAGAACAAATTCTTAAGTTCTAAAAAAGCCGCAGCAGAACTGCGGCTTTCGAGATTTAGAACAAGATTTAGGACACTGGAATCAATCAGCGATCGCTCACTGAGCATTAGTGGGCATTGTCCCGGGACGAACACTCACCCTTTCCTGGCGGCCCTCCCTGAGAATTGACAGGGATAGATCGCGGCCAACTTGAGAAGCTTCGACAGCTGCTTGAACTTGCTCGCTCTCGGTGACTGCCTGATTCTCAACGCTTTGAATCACATCTCCTGGCTTCAATCCGGCCCTAGCAGCAGGAGAATTCGGCATTACTTGCACAATCAAAACGCCTTTATCCTCGTTGACCGTCATTGGGCTGTTGGGATTACTGTTCAGTTCCTCTTTGAGCTGAGGCGTTAGAGTTGCCATCTGAATGCCTAAGTAGGGGTGGTCAACTTTGCCAGTAGCTGCTAGCTGATCCGCAATTCGCTGCACCGTGTTGATGGGAATAGCAAAGCCCAACCCTTGAGCGCGTTGAATAATAGCAGTGTTCATTCCTATCACCTGTCCCTGCACGTTGAGCAAAGGACCGCCAGAATTACCGGGGTTAATAGCAGCGTCAGTTTGAATAAAGTCCACACGCTTATCAGGAACGCCTACTTGGCCGCTCGATCGCCCGGTAGCGCTGATGATGCCTGCAGTAACCGTGTTGTCTAGGCCTAGTGGGTTGCCAATTGCGATCGCCCATTCTCCAGGCTGAATTGCATCAGAATTACTAAAAGACACCGTAGGTAAGTCACGGGCATCAACCTTAATCACCGCCACATCTGTAACAGGATCAGCCCCTAAAACTCGCCCTTCTAAGCGGCGGCCATCCTTCAACGTCACCTCCACAGTATCAGCACCCTCTACCACATGGGCATTGGTGATGATCTGCCCATCAGCACGGGTAATGAAGCCGGAACCTGTTCCACGCTCAATCTGCTCTGAAGGCTGGTCAGGAATTTGATTTCCGAAAAATTGTCGGAAGAATGGATCTTGCAACATTGCGGGGGCCGAAGACCTCACTGTACGGGAGGAGTCAATTCGCACAACCGCAGGCCCCACCTGATTCACAATACCGGCAATAAAGTTTGTATTTTCAGGAATGATTGGGGCTGACTGAGGCGTTGGGTTAACATTTCGCTGAAACAGCCCCTGCCCCGGAAAAGCTGCTTCTAACGCTCTAGGAACTTCTTGGTTAGCTTGAACCGGAGAAGCGCTTACGTCCTCAAAAAGTCTCACTCCCTCAGTGCTGGCAGTTGCGATGCCAGCCCCTAACAGGACCAATGCCAGGGGGGTTCCGACTCTCTTGAAACGGCTGTTACCAGAATCCCTAGACATACGTTTGATCATTCCACTCACCTCTGCAATAGCACTCAAACTCTCTTATTGCCTAAGATAAGAAGCGCTTGTGACAGAGAGGTGACTCCGCTTTGTCAGGGATGTGACGTCTAGATGTGACGTCTAATAAACCCCTAATATTTCATGCGATCGCGATTTTTATCAGACTTACCAGGACTTGCATTTTTTTCGATAAACTCAATGATTTTTGCAGCCACATCCGTTCCAGTTGCCGTTTCAATTCCTTCTAGGCCTGGGGAAGAATTGATTTCCATCACCACAGGACCAT
Source organism: Trichocoleus sp. (assembly GCA_036702855.1). GTDB lineage: Bacteria > Cyanobacteriota > Cyanobacteriia > Phormidesmidales > Phormidesmidaceae > JACVSF01. The sequence goes on from DATNQF010000161.1 coordinate 2,783, forward strand.
GATTTGAGCGCAGCAAGTCTACCCCCGCCACTCGCAATCCCATCGCTTTAGCCGCTCGAATTGCAGTGCTCCGCTCTTCCGGCGTTAGACGAATTTTACTGGCAGTCCCCCCTCGATGGAGATTAGAGCGAAATTCACCCACCGCACCCTGTCGTTTCATCGCTGCGACCACCTTTTCACCAATCACGAAACAGCGAATGTCGGCTCCACCTGCCTCCTTGATAAATTCCTGCACCAAAATGTTGGCGTCTAGGCCTCTAAAAGCCTCGATAACTGACTTTGCCGCTTGATTAGTTTCTGCCAGGACAACCCCAATTCCCTGAGTTCCCTCTAGCAGTTTAATGACTAGGGGTGCGCCTCCCACTGTGTCAATTAGCCCTTCAATATCCTTTGTAGAGTGGGCAAACCCAGTAACCGGTAGACCGATTCCCAAACGAGCCAGAATTTGCAGACAGCGCAACTTGTCCCTAGAGCGAGAAATGGCTTGGGACTCATTTGCTGTAAATACACCCATGAGTTCAAACTGACGCACTACGGCTGTTCCGTAAAAGGTATGGGAAGCTCCAATGCGGGGAATCACTGCATCGAAATCCTCCAACGGCTTGCCTTGATACATCACAATGGGCTTATGGGACGTAATGTTCATGTAGCAGCGCAGGTGATCAACCACCCGCATGTCATGACCCCGGCCCTCCCCGGCCTCTTTAAGCCGTCGAGTAGAATACAGTGTCGGGTCTCTTGAAAGAATGGCAATTTTCATAGATAGTTTGGGAATCTTTAAGCCTTAGGGCGGTGGGTCCGCCTTGAACTTTGTAGGTAAGAGCGACCTGAATCTACCAAGAAACGGTGACGAATTGCTTGCCGCCCCAGCAGCATGCGAAACCCCATCACATCTCGGTTAGTCAGCGTAAGCTCAATCGGCCAGACTTGGCCACCAATATTTACAGAAGTCTCAATGACGGCGCGTAACTGGCCATGTCCCCCAGAGTTTCGGACAACCCTTTCATCTAGGAGAGGTACTTCCCCCGCTACCACGCAAATACTGTCCCGTTGGAGGGGATGAACCTTAAACCGAACCATCTTCTTCCCTTGTTGTTGGAACACTTCAACATCAAAGGCATGAATTGCTGATGATCGGGCACCGGTGTCAATCTTGGCTTTAATTCCAGTAATCCCCAATTCGGGAAGTGCCACCCACTCTCGCCATCCAATAACAGGCAACGGATTGTGGCGCGATGAGGTATGCAACATCGAGCAGTGACATTCAGGCAATAATTTTAGCCTTCACTATCCTAGCGCCTGTTTCCGACACCATATCCGACGAACCCCGGAAATTGGACGAAAATAGAGCAGGTATAGAGCAGCCGTCAGGATGTCTATTGAGCTAGAATTGTTAAGACTTCTTACGAGTCTAGCTGATGCTCAATAATTTTCTCTTATCAGCTAAAAAACGGCCTTTAGGAGAACGGCCAGCTACAAATCACGCTTCAGCTGCAAGCCGTCACGCAACGGCATGCCATACAGCAGATTTTCCAACGCTCAAACCTTTTTAATTACCATGACTCTCCCTATTCGCAACGTCGCTATCATCGCCCACGTTGACCACGGTAAGACGACCCTCGTAGACGCACTCCTCAAGCAATCGGGCATCTTCCGCGAAGGAGAGGACGTTCCGGACTGTGTCATGGACTCGAACGACCTGGAGCGGGAGCGGGGAATTACCATTCTGTCGAAAAATACCGCAGTCCGCTACAGGGACATGTTGATCAATATTGTGGACACGCCTGGTCACGCTGACTTTGGCGGTGAAGTTGAGCGCGTCCTCGGCATGGTTGATGGCTGCATCCTGATCGTGGATGCGAATGAAGGCCCGATGCCCCAGACCCGCTTTGTCTTGAAAAAAGCTCTGGAAAAGGGACTACGCCCCATTGTTGTTGTCAACAAGATTGACCGTCCCCAAGCGGACCCTCACGGTGCCATCGACAAGGTACTGGATCTCTTCCTAGAACTGGGTGCTGACGATGATCAGTGTGAGTTCCCCTACCTCTTCGCCTCGGGCCTAGCTGGTTTTGCTAAGAACAGCCTGGAAGAGGAGAGCAAAGACATGCAGCCTCTCTTTGAGGCCATTCTGGATCACGTACCGCCCCCAGTCGGTGATACGGCTAAGCCGCTTCAGCTCCAAGTCACCACATTGGACTACTCTGAGTACCTTGGTCGTATTGTGATCGGCAAGATCCACAACGGCACCGTGCGTGTGGGTCAGCAGGCTGCCCTCATCAAGGAAGATGGCAGCATCACCAAGGGCAAAATCAGCAAACTGCTAGGCTTTGAAGGTCTACGCAGAATCGAGATTGAGGAAGCGTCTGCGGGCAACATTGTTGCGATCGCAGGTTTCGCAGATGCCAACATTGGTGAAACGGTAGCCTGCCCCGACGAGCCTTTGGCACTACCCCTAATCAAGGTAGACGAACCAACCCTGCAAATGACCTTTGCAGTTAATGACTCTCCCTTCGCGGGTCAAGAAGGCAACTTCGTCACTTCCCGTCAAATTCGCGATCGCTTAATGCGGGAGCTAGAAACCAACGTTGCCCTACGGGTTGAAGAAACCGATTCTCCTGATAAGTTTGCAGTCTCAGGCCGGGGTGAACTGCACCTGGGTATTTTGATTGAGACAATGCGTCGGGAAGGCTATGAGTTCCAGGTTTCCCAGCCTCAGGTGATTTACCGCGAAGTCAGCGGTCAACCCTGTGAGCCTTATGAACTGTTGGTTCTAGATGTACCCGAAGATGCCGTTGGGGGTTGCATGGAGCGACTAGGTCAGCGTCGGGGCGAAATGCAGGACATGCGGGTGATGGGTGATGGCCGCGCCACCCTGGAGTTTGTGATTCCAGCCCGCGGTCTAATCGGCTTCCGAGGCGAGTTCATGCGCCTGACCCGAGGCGAAGGCATCATGAATCACAGCTTCTTGGATTACCGCACGATGTCAGGCGATGTAGAAACCCGTCGTAATGGTGTCCTGATCTCCTTCGAAGAGGGCGTCGCAACCTTCTACGCTATGAAGAATGCTGAAGACCGAGGTGTCTTCTTCATCACACCCGGTACTAAGGTGTATCGCGGCATGATTGTGGGTGAGCACAATCGTCCTCAGGATCTCGAACTCAACGTCTGCAAAACGAAGCAGCTTACGAACCACCGTTCTGCCACGGGGGATGAATTGGTCCAACTTCAAACCCCAGTAGACATGAGCCTAGAGAGAGCGCTGGAGTACATCGGCCCCGATGAAATGGTAGAAGTTACGCCAGAATCTATCCGCCTTCGCAAGATCGCTAAAAAGCTGGCGAAGCGATAAAGGGTCGGGCAGAACGTTTTTAAGAGAAGCATCTAGAAAAAGGCACCCAGTTGGGTGCCTTTTTTGTCAGAGACGTTCCCGAGAGGGGTGGGTATCATGACCATAGCGGCCATAACATAGCCGCTATGGTTCCTTAGAATTACCCTAGTGTCTCTCCCTTCAAGAATTAACGATTGGTTTGAAACTCACTGGATCGTTCCAGCGTATGTCGGCTGGGTGCTGCTCGGACTAGCAGCATTCTTCTTTGCAGCAGCAACGAACACCTTGGCAGGCTGGCTCTATGTGATGAGTGGAGTTTTGCTAGGGCTCCTTGCGATCGCAGCCATTCTCCCCCCCCGCAACCTTGCTGGCATCCAAATCGAGCGCCAGCCTATTCGTCCCGTATCAGCGGGAGAGCCCCTACTAGTAGATCTGACGCTGACCAATACCAGCAGACAAGCCAAAGCACTACTGCAAGCCCAAGATGAGGTTCCCGCATCGCTAGGTCAAGTGCAGCAAACTGCGATCGCAGCCATTGCGCCAAACCGCGCCCATCGGTGGTTTTATGAACTTCCAACCGAGCGTCGGGGCATTTACCGATGGCAAGCAGTAACTCTTAGAACTGCAGCACCCCTGGGACTATTTTGGTGTCGTCGCTCCCAGATGGTTAACGCTTTTGCCACCGTTTATCCCCAGATTCTTCCCCTTAACCAATGCCCCTTAATTGATACCGTTGGCGAGAAGAGCGGCCAGCAATGGCATCAGGACAACACAGTTCAAGTAGCCACTGAGGGTATTACTCGCTCGTTACGCCCCTACCGTTGGGGCGACTCGACCCGTCTGATTCACTGGCGTACCAGTGCTCGTTACGGCGAACTTAGGGTGAGAGAACTTGAAAAAATCACTGCTGGACAACAAGTCATCATTGCCTTAAACACGGGCGACACTTGGAACCCTAACGACTTTGAGCAGGCCGTTATTGCAGCGGCGTCCCTCTATCTCTATGCGTTAAGGCGAGGATTCGCAGCCGCTCTCTGGACAAGCGAGGGAAAACTGTTGAAGGAGAAGGTAGCTGTGCTTTCACTGTTAGCGGCTGTTATGCCTACCCCGGAGTCTTCTGCAAAGTTTGATCTACCTACAAATCCAATCATCTGGTTAACCCCTCGCCCCTGGGAAAGGGGACAACTCAGTAGCGGTAGCCGCCAAGTTTGTTGGGGTTCAGCTGCTCCAAGCCAATTCAAGGGAACCAGCTCTATCACATGGATCCACCCACAGGAAACGCTGCAGACACAATTACAAGCTCGCCAGTAAAAACAAACGCAAAAAAAGGGTGCACAATCAGTGCACCCAAACTGCTCCAGCTACAGCACAACTTAAAATTTTCAACACCCGGGAAAGTTAGGTTGACCTTGCCAATTTTCTGGCATACCAGGGAACTCTAACGTGACCCATCTTGGGAAGAGACAGCGTTAGGAAACTTAGACTGCCAATTGATGCATTTCGTCCTCAAGCTGCTGAACCAGAGGCTCATTACCTTGTGCCCGAGCAACTGCCAGCCGATGTTCTAGAGTCCGTTGAATGCTCTCCCGATGAGCAATTGCGGCCTCTTTCAGCAACTGGCGACGAGCAGCCACCATAGAATTAGCGGCTCTAGCAGAAAGCGACACTTCAGACTCAGTACCTTGTGCTTGGCCAGATACCGACTCAATCTGCCCCTTAGAGGTAGTGCGGTAAGACACCCCTCGGTACTGCAAATCTGCAACAGGTTGAGGGAATGGAATATGACGAACGTAGGAGAACCGATGGGAACGTCCACGATACTTGCCCAAAATCTCGCTCTCACTCATTTCTAGTGAAGGCGGATTGTGATCGTACTCAACACCGCGATAAGTAAGTTTCATGTTTCGCCTCCTGTCAACCAACCGTTTCTAAGCAAATGGGTTAAATGGGGCGCGTTCCTTCGGGAGAAAGTTCCCTACTTCCGTCCTGAGATAGCTGTTTGCTGAAGACAATGCTCAATTGTCAGGATGAACGATTAATCAATGTTCTGTATCTAATTTTACGATTTTGTTCTTATGTCAGCAACTCGTGAATTTTCATCACTAAGCCATCCTAAACGACGAAAACGCTTGCCTAACAACAACCCCAGCCATTTTCGGGAGAATGACCTGTATGAAAAATTCATTCTTTTGGTTCTTTCTCAACCTCTTTCCCCCTCTCTCTAAAACCTCTTCTAATGCGCTAAATGCCCGGAATCACAGGCCCCACTGCTGATTAATTTCGATTATGCTGAGATTAGAGATATTTACGTTCCTTAATGTTTTGCAGGATCCGTTCGCATTCCTATGAAGTGCATAATCAATCGTCGGGCTCAGTTTTCTGCTAGCCATCTCTATTACTTGCCGGAGCTAAGCGCAGCAGAAAACACCGAACGGTTTGGGCCGTGTGCCAAGGCTCCTGGCCACGGCCACAATTATGTCCTTTACGTATCAATGCTCGGCGACTTGGACGAGTACGGCATGGTACTCAATCTCTCTGAAGTTAAACAGGTTATTAAGCGGGAAATCACTAGTCAGCTAGATTTCTCCTACCTCAACGAAATTTGGCCTGAGTTTCAGGAGACCCTCCCTACCACTGAACACATAGCTAGGGTGATCTGGAATCGCCTAATTCCCCATCTGCCAGTCGTTAAGATTCAACTATTTGAACATCCAGAACTTTGGGCTGAATATATAGGTAACGGTATGGAAGCGTATCTCACCATTAGCACTCACTTTAGCGCCGCTCATCGTCTAGCTTTACCTCATTTAAGCTTTGAGGAAAACTGCGAGATCTACGGTAAGTGCGCCCGTCCCAATGGACACGGCCATAACTATCATTTGGAAGTCACTATCAAAGGTGAAATCGATCCACGCACTGGTATGCTGGCCGACCTAGTTCAACTGCAAAAAGCAGTTGACGAGCATGTCGTCGAACCCTTTGACCATACGTTTTTGAATAAAGATATTCCTTACTTTGCAGAGGTTGTACCTACCGCAGAGAATATCGCTGTTCATATTCGGGATTTGTTGCAGGAACCCATCCAAACCATCGGAGCTAAGCTACACAAGGTAAAGCTAATCGAAAGCCCTAACAACTCCGCTGAAGTCTATTGCACTGCCCCTGAGAACCTAGTGAAAGAGCACAGTGATGCTGCACCACAGCTAGCCAGTGTTTAAGGGAAAAAAGATTTAAGAGTAAGAGGGGAGGTATGACATTGTCATACCTCCCCTCTTGTTTCTAAACATTCTCTGTGGCTTGCTGTAATAAATTACTTGTCAGCCGTTACCATGCGCTTTTTAAGTGACTCGAAGCGGCGCTTGGCCGTGGGGTTTTTGGGATCCACTGTAAGAGCCTCTTCATACATCTCAAGAGCCTGATTGCTGAGTTGCTTTTTCTCGTAACTATGACCCAGGTTGTTCAAAACCGTGACATAGGATGGAGCTATCTTCAGCGCCTCTTTGTAATTGCGAATCGCCAAATCATATTGCTCCTGAGCAAAGTAGGCATAACCCAAAGCGTTGTAGATCAAGGCTGCATTTTCGGTTTCAGCTTCTTTGTCAAGTTTTTTGAGCGCCTGCTGTAGGTAAATGATGGACTGGGTAAATAGCTTTTTATCAAGCAACAAACTGCCTAACTCGTAGTACTCCTGAGCAGTTCCCTTTTCTTTAGAAAGCTTAGCCTGTAGACGGTTCAACGTATTCTCAATACGCCGCGTCTTGAACACCTGACGCAGAACCAGGAAAGCTGCCACCCCCAACAGAGACAGTAAGGTGGCTAGATAAATTAGGAGCAGATTGCTGTTCTCCATCGGTCAATTAAACTGAGTTTTTTGATACAGTCCACATCCATCTTGACACGAGTAGACGGCAGACGTGCTTTTAGGGGAGCCGAACATCTCTTCTACCCAAGTTAAGGTAGCCCCCAATAAGTTGCTCGTTCCTCCAACCAGCCTGACTGATGCCACTCGTTCAGGATGCTATTAATAGAGCGGCGTAGGTCATCGTACTGAGTTCCCTTAGGGATTACGACTGCAAGCGGCTCTGCTGACAGCAAGCTGGGAAGAAGATGATACTCAGGGTACTCTTGCACCCATCCTCCCAAAACCGTGACGTCTCCAGCGAAGGCATCAACCTCACCGGCCTCAAGGCTTTCTAAGGCTTGCTCGTAAGATTCAACTCCAACTAGAGCGGCTCCTGGCAGCAGATAACGAACGGTGGCAATTGTGTCTGAATTTTCTAACACCGCGATTTCCCCTCGCCGAACATCTTTTAGCTCACGAAGATTGGAACTACGGCTGATTAGGGCGGTGCCATCCAAATAGTAAGGAACACTAAAACTGACTAACCGCATGCGAGCAGGAGTCATGGAAACGCCTGCGATCGCAACATCTGCCCGATCCTCCAAAACAGCGGCCAACCGTTCCGTATTGGCCACAGGCAGGAGAACCACAGCATTGGGATCACCTAGAAGTTCCGTAGCCAGTTGCTTAGCAATGTCTATCTCTAAGCCGACCAAGTTCCCAGCTTCGTCTCGGAAGCTGAGGGGTCGCCAGTTATCTTTAACAGCAACTGTCAAATAGCCCCGTTTCTGAATTGTGGCTAGATCCGCTGACACAGCAACTGGGGGTGCAGCAAACTGCACCCCCAGAATCATGCCAAAACCGAGCAGGGCAAGTCTCATAGGTGTCGAGGAGACGCGATCGCACTTGGCAACAACTCAGAACTCCAAGTCAGTCCGGGTTGTTATGCCTTGCTAGCGACTTCAACCACTTTGCTGAAGCCCTGAGGATCGAAAATGGCCATTTGAGCCAACATTTTACGGTTGATCTCGATATTGGCCTTCTTCAACTGGCCAATCAATCTGCTGTAGCTTAGCCCTTCCTGACGAGCTGCAGCGTTAATTCGAGTAATCCAGAGACGGCGAAAGTCGCGCTTGCGACGACGGCGATCACGGTAAGCGCTCCGCAGGGCTTTCATCACCTGCTGGTTAGCTGTACGGAAAAGTTTAGAGTGAGACCCTCTAAAGCCTTTGGCAAGCTTCAGAATTTTGTTGCGGCGCTTACGAGCGACGTTGCCGCGCTTGACACGTGCCATGACTTGCTATCCTCAGCGGTTAATTAAGACGAGAAACTTCGGGACTAAAACATTTGCACCAATGCAAACCGAACCTTATAGGTAAGGCATCATTAGCCGAACGTTGGGTGCATCGGTTTCATCAACGACAGCCGCTTTGGAAAGACGACTTCTGCGTTGAGCGGACTTATGCTCTAGAAGGTGATTTTTGAAGGCTTTGCGGCGCATGATTTTACCGCTGCCGCTGAGACGGAAGCGCTTTGCCGCTGCTCTGCGGGTTTTCAGTTTCGGCATGACGACTCACGATAATTTCGACACAGTCTTTAATTCTATTACCACCTTTACAAATCCGGCAAGACCTAACTCGTCACAAGCCCATGTAGCAGATGCGCAAGCTAGAGGTTAATAACCTTACGCACCACAGGGGCCCCTTAGAGTGGGAAAATAGGCAAACTGAGTGAAGCAAATAGAAAAGTTTATGATGCTGTCTAACCTCAAGACTGCGTTTGCCCAAGGTCGTGCCCTCAAAATCATCAGCGGCCTAACCAACTTTGACTCTGCGCGAGTCGCTGCTGTTGTCCGAGCTGCGGATCAGGGAGGAGCGTCCTTTGTTGATATTGCTGCTGATGCAGCCTTAGTGCGGTTGGCAAAGTCCCTAACCAACCTGCCTGTTTGTGTCTCGGCTATTGAAGCCGAAGCTTTCCTAGCGCCGGTAGCCGCAGGTGCCGATTTGATCGAGATCGGTAATTTTGATGCTTTCTACGCTCAGGGCCGCAAGTTTGAGGCCCCCGAGGTGCTAGCGCTGACTCGTCAGACCCGCAAGTTGCTGCCTGAGATCACGCTCTCCGTCACCGTGCCTCACATTTTGGCATTGGATGAGCAGGTGCAATTAGCCGAAGACTTGGTAGCAGCTGGGGCAAACATTATTCAAACCGAGGGTGGCACATCCAGCCAGCCGACTCACCCCGGTACTCTGGGTCTAATCGAGAAGGCTGCACCAACCCTAGCGGCTGCTCGGGAGATCTCGCGAGCAGTTTCCGTACCAGTGCTCTGCGCATCTGGGCTGTCTAACGTGACAGCACCAATGGCAATCGCAGCAGGAGCTGCTGGTGTGGGCGTTGGCTCAGCGGTCAACAAGCTAGATAACGAACTGGCCATGATTGCCGTCGTGCGTCAGCTAGCAGAGGCTCTGGCAACCGTTCAAGTTGGAGCTGTGCGGTAGCTAGCCTAGAGCTTCCAGAATCTCTCTGTAGAGGTTGAGTCAGGGGTGCAGTAGTACTGCACCCCTGTTTTTTGTGTGCTTTAAGGAAATGAGCTATTTTCAAAAACTACTGCTGTTGGGATAAGGCTAAGCAAACTTAGGAGTACCCAAGAGCGGCATAGATTCAAGGGCATGCAACATTTCAGGAGTGGGGCAATCACCGTGGATACAAGGAGAATCTATCGCAGGTTAGGATAAGACTCTATCTTGAACTCAATATTGAGCGGCAATTACCATTGCACAATTAAAGCGAGGATGTTAATTGGAATCTTTTTAGCTTCCAGTTGCGTCATCGAAACTCATTGTTGTGTGTAACAAGGCTAGTCATCCATGGGACGGAAAGCAGTACAGGGAATGTTGGCCTTGATAGGCTGCCTGGGCGTAGTAGGGTTGGGCAGCGAGGGTGCGATCGCAGCTGAAACAATTCTGCTGCGGTATCAAGGCTTTGGTAGAGCAGTCCCCGTGTTTGACCTAGCTACGCTAGCCCAAACCGGAGAAGCTCCAGACTCCGTAGGTGGGTTGTTAAACATGGCCAATGAAGATCCAGCAACATTACAGGATCTGTTAACTCGCAACCTGACTGTCAACCCCAATCTATTAGATAGTGTGCTTTATAGCTGGCCTGGGGAATGGGCACTTGATCAGATGGGGGGCGTCATTCATCCCCCTTCCGGTCAAGCCAGCAGACAGGCACTGCGTTCAGCCATTGTTTTAGCTGCCGCCAAAGACAGCCAAATTAGCTTGTTGGAGGTCTTGGAGCATTACCCTACTCCACAGGTAGTACTAGAAGGGGATCGGATCGCTGACGCCTATACTCAACTAGCCGCTCTACTAACACCCCTTTCCATTTTCTAAGGGCTAGCTCCTAAGCAATAGATAAGGTCAGGCTGCGGCAGAACTGTTTACTAAAGAACAGTCACTAGAAACATCACCGCAATCCCCACAAGCACAAGAAGCGCGAGGGGATCTATCTTTAATTCAAACTTGCCACCGCCCGGACTGGCTAGGTAGAACACAGCTAGGGTAGCCAAGGCTAAAACAATGAAGTCTATTCCGGTAAACATGGATTTCCCCAAGTCTTATCAACAGCAGCTTCCAGACGTTCTGCACAAGCCAGCTACTTTCGTTTCCGGGCCTCTTCTGCCTAATCCGGTTACTTGTAACAAAAATAGCTTTAGGGCTTCCCGATGGCTACGAGAGAACCACTAGCAGTAGAGTTTATTTGACATGATGGCTCAAACGCCGCTCCAGCAAACCTAGAATTCCCAAAGCAAGCAAAACGCTTAATGCAAGCCCTAACCAGAGACTGTTTGCCTGTGATGGTCCTTGGTCTAAAGACCATCCTCCTAGCGGCGGTCCAATGAAATAACCAACTGCCCAGCACATTGAGTTAATCGAAAGATACACACCACGTTGAGATGCAGGGGCCAGCATCACGACTAGAGAAGAGGCGATGGGGGTATAGGCTACTGTCGCCAAAGCCATAACACTGAGAGCAGCAGCAGCCCACCCAGTCGGAAACGTGCCGGTGAGACCAGCCATTCCCACTAAACCAAAACCAATTCCCCAAAGACAGGCTGAAATCATGAGCCCTCTAGACTGACTGAGAGCTTTTAGAGCACGGGCTATGGGCAGTTGTATTCCGGCTGACAGCACAACATGCCAGGTAAACAGAACGCTTAGAGTGGTTTCTGATAACCCTGCCCCTCCGGATCCAGATTGGACGAACTGATTGAAATAAACGGGCAGTGTGCTCTGCACTTGAGCCAGATAGGTTGTGAAGAGAATGTTGACCAAGGCATAGATTAGTAGGTTGGCATCTCTTAATGCCTGTCCCCAACCCTGAAAAAACGACGGGCAATCGCTTTGAGTTACCAGTGTTTCTTGAATGGTGTAGTAGATAATTGCAAGAAATAAAAGGTAGGAAACCCCGTCCACTACAAAAAGCGCTCGGTACGCTCCTGTCGTAGCGATCAAAATCCCACCTAACACAACCCCAATCCCTAAACCCAAGCTGTCAGCCAGGCGTACCACCGCGTAGGCTTCATTTCTCTGGGTTTCGGAAGTAATATCGGCTACCACAGCTTCAGTGGAAGGCCAGTAAAGCCCAATGCCAAACCCCATCAACAGATTGCCTAGGACAAAGATCGGAAAGTCATGGGCCAGCACCAACACCCCATCCGCTGCTGCAGATACCAAGGCTGACCAAAGTAAGGTGGGCCGTCGTCCCCAACGAGGAGAATCGGCCATTGAGCCTCCTAGAAAGCGACCCACCATACCTGAGATAGAGCCACTACCAATCCCTAAACCAACTTGCGTGGCGGTCAGGCCCACTTGATCCACAAAAAAAATCGGTGCGTAAAACAGGGTAAAGCCAATGCCAATTTGAGAGAGCAACCGACCTCCTGCCAAAATCCAGATGCGGTGATCTAG
>DATNQF010000180.1:0-44375 GCA_036702855.1 Trichocoleus sp.
TAGAAGTAGAGTCAGCCGGACTCGATCGCACCGCAGAAATTCCCCTCAGCAGCGAAGCCATTGAATGGGCAGACATTATCTTTGTGATGGAGAAAGCCCACCGCAGCAAACTCTCCAAAAATTTTCAGCCCTGGCTCAAACAAAAACGAGTGGTTTGCCTCAACATTCCCGACGAATACGACTACATGGAGCCAGCTTTAGTCGAGCTACTGAAGAAAAAGGTATTGCCCTTGCTGGGAACTTTTTAGAAGGCAGAAGGGGAAAGGCAGAGGGCAAGATGAAACTTACATTCCAGGTGATTGCACCGTTTTTTGCAACGCACTAAGCCCCACTTCTGCAATCAAAGCCAGCACCGCTACAGGCACCGCCCCAATCAGCAAAATAGCCGGGTCATACGCCGCAAACCCCAGCACCACAAACGTCCCCAGCCCACCCGCTCCCACAAAGGCCGCCAGCGTCGCACTTGCAATCACCTCAACCGCTGCCGTTTTAATGCCCGCAATAATCACAGGCAGCGCCAAAGGAATCTCGACCTGGCGGAGAATATCGGTCGGCGGCATTCCCATCCCCGTCGCCGCTTCCCGAATTGCCGGGTCGATGGTGCGAAAGGCAACGTCGGTACTAATCAAGATGGGCGGCATAACCAACAGGGTAAGGGCTATCACTGCTGACCAAAAGCTCAGGCCAAAGTAAGGAATCGCCAAAAATAGAATCGCCAAACTCGGAATGACCCGCAGCGCATTGAAGCTGTTGATTGTGATAGCGGAGACTTTGCGAGAACGGGCGCTCCACACTCCCAGCGGCAACCCCAGCAGCAACCCAATCGCCAAAGGCAGCAGCACCAGCAGTAGATGTTGCTGAAAAGCCAGGTTGAACTTATCTAAGTTTTCCAGGGCGTAAGTATAGGCTTTGGCGAAGACACTCATAAGCATTCGGGCTGAGCAGGCCCTAGAACTTCTTAGCCCTGATTATCGCGGATGCAAGCAAATTCTTCACTACCGTTCAACTCTAAATTGCCAGCGCATTCCTTACTGGTTTGGCAAGACTAAAGGCGTGCACTGTCATTGCGAGCCTGCGAAGCAATCTCCATAGAACCGAGTCTTCACTAAGATTGCTTCGCTTTGCTCGCAATGACTTAAACCTAAAGTTCTATTTTGAAGTTATCAGTTCACTACAGCCTCTGAAGAGGTCAGTGAAATGCGGTAGCATCTCCCCCTTTTTCACCCCTCCAATCGCAAGGCGGCAAGCCGTACTGATTACCGTAGTACAGCCTCAAATCCTTGCGGCACAATAGATATAGAGAGTTTAGAGATCTAATGGCTACCCGCTCGACCATCCTTTATTCAACCGCCGCTGTTCGGCGCATGCTGGGGTTGGGCCGCTCGACCCCGGTTCAAATTCGGGAGTTTGTTGACGTTCTTTGGGTGTGGGTGAAGGGACGACGCCCCACCTTCATTTCCAAGGCCAAAATGAAGTCCCACTTTGTGGCCTGCCGCAGAGCCGAAGCTGCCCAGTTGCAAGTCACAGACTGGCTCCGCGACCCTGGTCAGTTTACCGTGACCAACCCTGTTTCCCGTTCACGACATGTGGTGAACTGCCTAAGCGATCGCATTGAGTGCGACTGCGAAGATTACCACTGGCAAACCCATTACTTTGGTTGGGGCTGCTGCAAACATGGCTATGCCGTGCTGCAATACCTTGGGTTTGAGTCTCTGCGAGAATACATCACCGAAGAGAGACGGAATGCCGAGGCAGAAACAGCCCGTATGCCTCAACGCACTTACCCCCGCCAGCTTCAACTTCTTGCCAGTTAAGCACCTGAGTTAAACCAATAGTGGAGATTCCTTAGCGGGGATCTCCACTATTTCACTATTAATTGCAGCAGCTTGTTTAAGCAGCAAGATGATGGCTGACCACCGCAGAAATGTGATCCGTCCAGGTATCCACCAGTTCGCGACTTGCGGCTTCCACCATCACCCGAATCACAGGTTCAGTCCCCGAAGGACGAACCAGGATTCGACCTTGATCACCCATAGCCTGTTCAGCAGAGGCAATAGCATTTTTCACAGGGTCACAGCTCTGCCAGTTGAGCCGCCGCTCCCGGTCTTCTACCCGCACGTTTTGCAAACGCTGGGGGTAAGTTTCAAAGCTTTGGTCTACCAGGGCCGCTAGCGAACCGCCCAGTTCCCGAACTAAAGAGGCTAGGTGCAGCGCTGTGAGAATGCCATCACCCGTCATGCTGTAGTGGTGGCAGAGAATGTGGCCCGATTGTTCGCCGCCTAGCTTAGCACCCCGCTTCACCATCTCAGCATGAACATGCTGATCGCCTACGTTGGTGCGAACAAGTTGACCGCCCAACCGGTTCCAGGCCCGCTCAAAGCCTAGGTTTGCCATCACGGTCGAAATGATGGTGTTGTCTGGTAGCTTATGCGCTTCGTTCAAGCGCTTGCCCCAGAAATACAGAATATAGTCACCATCGACCACTCGCCCTTGAGCATCTACCGCAATTACCCGGTCAGCATCACCATCAAAGGCAAAACCAACATCGGCCTTATGGAGGCGCACAGCTTCTTTCAAGGGTTCTAGATGAGTTGAGCCGCAGTTGACATTAATGCGATCGCCATCGGGCATCCCATGAATGCCAATCACCTCCGCCCCGGTGTCTTGGAACACGGCTTCCGCTAAGCGAGTCGCTGCTCCCCAAGCCATATCTAGAACAATTTTCAAGCCGCTTAGGTCAGGACCGGGATGCAGCGGTTCGTGCAGAAATGCAGTGTAGCGATTGACCAATTCAGGCCGAGCGTAGTACTGGCCCCAGTGCAGTGAAGGCGTTCCAGATCCGAGTCCGTCAGCACCGTGGCGGAGGGCTGTCTCAATCTGCGCTTGAAGGGTACTAGGAAGCTTGGTGCCGTCTGCTCCAAAAAACTTAATGCCGTTATCAGCCGGTGGGTTGTGGCTTGCAGAGATCATAATGCCGCCCAACGCGCTGCACGATTCCGTTAGATAAGCCACGGTTGCGGTGGGACAAAGACCTAAGTCCCAAACTTCTAGACCTGCTGAGGTCAGTCCCGCCGAGAGGGCCGCTGCCAGCATGGCGCTAGAGTTGCGCGAATCTTGCCCCAGAATCACTGGGGCCACTTCGGTCTGTTGCGATCGCAACACCTGCCCAGCCCAATAGCCAATTTGCATTGCCAGAGGTGCCGTTAGCAAGTCGCCTGCCTTACCTCGAATACCATCGGTGCCAAAGAGAGGAGACTGCGGTAGGTCGAGGGGACACCAGCCTAGGCCACTAGGGGCGTTCAATGAAACCTGGGCCGAGCCTGAGGCAACACTGCCCGTAGGCCTAACAGGGGAACTTACCATAAGTATTTACACTCCTCATCACACACAGTGGAGAATAGCACCTCTGACTTAGGATGAACCTAGACCTGTGCCAATTCTGCCGTCATTATGTCTAAAGTCGACTCCAGTTCACCTCCCCCCGAAGGATTCTTAGAGGGGATCAAGCAGTTTAACCAGGGGGATTATTACGCCTGCCACGACACCCTGGAAGCCATTTGGATGGAAGCCGAGGCCGCAGAAAAACCCTTTTTTCAAGGAATTTTGCAGATAGCAGTTGCGCTGTATCACCTTGGGAATCACAACTGGAAAGGGGCAGCTATTTTGTTTGGGGAAGGACTCAAGCGGCTAGAGCCGTTCGAGCCTACCTATTACGGGGTAGATGTTGTTCAATTGGTAGATTGTGGAGCAGCTTGGCTAGAGACATTACAGGTTGCAGGCCCCACCCAAGTTGCCGTGATCGCCGATGCGATCGCACCTGGCATCCATCCCATTGAGATTGAGCCCCTTAAAACAACGCTGCCAGCTCTGCACATTTCGACAAACCAGCTGCCGACTGAGTGAACTGGGGCTGTCAGG
This sequence comes from Trichocoleus sp., assembly GCA_036702855.1. Classification (GTDB taxonomy): domain Bacteria; phylum Cyanobacteriota; class Cyanobacteriia; order Phormidesmidales; family Phormidesmidaceae; genus JACVSF01. Next base: position 3,919 of record DATNQF010000180.1, read on the forward strand.
TCACCCTTCCCCGATGGAATGACCGAAGTATGCATTAGACAAACCCAAGCAGAACAATTTGGTACAAAACTTGAGGTTGTCTCAAACGGTTGGCCGCCATACATCTGGACTGTCCACCGAAACGTGCTGAAACCTAGTAGGAACTGATATCGTCAAAAAGATAAGGTTTTACCGGGTCATTGTCAGGCCCATCAATAGTCATTCCACCATGGATTTTGGTCTCCGCCGCTACCGTTCTCTCTTCTTTGCTCTCGGCGTACTGCTGTCCTTAAGTATCAGTGGTGCCTTGCCCCTCTTTCCTCCAGGTGAAGCTGCGAAAGCTCAGGAAGGCGGCACCATCACGCTCCGTTCTGATGTCCAAGAGGCAAATGCCAACACAGGCATTATTACGGCTCGGGGCAACGTCCAAGTTAACTATCCCGCTCGCGACATTTACGCGACCGCAGCCCAAGCTCAATACTTTAGCAACGAGCGACGAATCGTCCTGAGTGGCGATGTCGTCGTTTTGCAAGAGGGAAACCGCTTGAGGGCGGAAACGGTGACTTACCTTGTGGATGAAGGCCGCTTTGTAGCGCTGCCCCAGCCTCAGCAGCAAGTCGAAACCATCTATCAGGTACCAGCCTCTCCCACCACGGCTTCACCCGCTCGCGAGACGGCTCCTTTAGTACAGCCTGCACCAGAACCCCCTTCTGCGCTCGATATTGGTCCGGCCACACCTTCTCAGCCCGAATCTAGCGCTCCCCTTAACCCAAATGCGCAATAGAACAGGCAAGACAGCAAAATTTAGGTAAAATTAGCCTCTCGGTGTGACTTAGTTCAACGCAGCGCTTTAAAAACCCTTGGTACAATTCTTCCAGTCCTGAGTCTGTCCTTTGCCCCAGCGCTCCCTTGAAAATCATCTTAGAAACGGTTCAAAAGACGTACGGTAAGCGCCAGGTGGTTAACCGGGTCAGTCTTTCGGTCGGCCAAGGAGAAGTGGTCGGCCTGCTAGGGCCTAACGGAGCAGGCAAAACAACTACGTTTTACATCGCCACAGGATTAGAGCGACCGGATGCGGGTCGTGTTTGCCTTGATCAGATCGATATTACTGACCTGCCGATGCATCAGCGGGCCAGGTTGGGGATTGGCTACTTGGCCCAGGAAGCCAGTATCTTTCGCAACCTGTCTGTTAAAGACAATATTCTGCTGGTAATGCAGCAAACCAATGTGCCTGTTGCAGACTATGAGGCGCGCCTCAATAACTTGCTCAAGGAATTTCGGCTCGAAAAAGTCGCCAATACCCTGGGCATTCAAGTTTCTGGAGGAGAGCGACGACGCACCGAACTCGCCCGAGCCATTGCGGCAGGCGTAGAGGGGCCTAAATTTCTCTTTCTAGATGAACCCTTTGCTGGCGTAGACCCCATCGCCGTTTCGGAAATTCAAGATATCGTGGTAAACCTGCGCGATCGCAACATGGGAATCTTGATTACCGACCACAATGTTCGAGAAACCCTCAGAATCATTGACCGTGCTTACATCATGAGCGACGGCCAAATCCTTGCCTCCGGCAGTGCCGACGATCTATATAACAATCCCCTGGTTAGGGAGCACTACCTGGGCAAAGATTTCAAGCTCTAACCGCCCATTAGCGTTCTTTCCGTTTGCCCTCTGCAGCTAAATCTATGGCGATCAGTACGTCCCCCGCTCCTGATTTTCGGCGCTGGCCTTCGATACCCGGCATTTCCCTGATGGATCGCTACATCGCCAGGGAACTTACTCTGCCCTTTCTTTTTGGAGTCGGCGCATTTTCCTCCATTGGCATTTCCATTGGAGCCCTGTTTGAGCTAATTCGGCGGGTTACTGAATCGGGCCTTTCAATGTCCCTAGCCGTTCAGATCTTTGCTCTGAAGCTGCCAGAATTCATGGTATTGGCCTTTCCCATGTCCACCCTGCTGTCAACAATGATGACCTACAGCAGGCTTTCTAGCGATAGTGAGCTGGTGGCACTGCGAGGATGTGGCGTCAGCGTCCGGCGGATCGTCGCACCTGCTGTCATTCTGAGTCTAGTAGTGACTGGAATGACCTTTTTGTTCAATGAATTGATTACACCCGCCGCTAACTACCGGGCTTCAATCACCCTGGAGCAGGCGCTCAACTCCGAGCGTCCCCCCTTTCAAGAACGCAACATCTTTTACCAGGAGTTTCAACCCGCTACCGACGACCCCAACGCCCAAGAACTCAAGCGTCTCTTTTACGCCCGACGCTTTGATGGTGAAAACATGCATGGCCTGACCATTCTGGACTTTTCCCAAAAGGGGCTAAACCAAGTGGTCAGCGCTGAGTCCGCCAAATGGGAATTTAGCAAAAACACCTGGACCTTCTCCAACGGGACGATTTACGTAGTATCTCCCGATGGCTCCTTCCGCCACATTGTCACCTTTGACAACCAAGAGTTAAAGCTGCCCCGAACCCCGCTTGATTTGGCAGCCCGGACTAAAAGTGACACCGAGATGAACATTGCTGAGGCTACCCAGCAACTTGATCTGGTGCGTAAAAGTGGTGATGAAAAAAGCATTCGGCGCTGGGAAACCCGGATCCAGCAAAAATATGCCTTGCCCTTTGTCTGCGTCGTTTTCGGCCTAGTAGGATCCTCAATTGGCGTGCGCCCTCAACGCACCAGCAAAGCCACTAGCTTTGGGGTCAGTATCGTTATTATCTTTGGCTACTACCTGCTTTCCTTCATCACCAATGCAATGGGTGAAGTTGGATTTCTTTCCCCTTTCCTAGCAGCCTGGCTTCCCACGCTGTTGGGACTCACAATAGGAATCTACCTTCTGCTCAAGGCGTCCCGGTAACACCTGTTAAATGGCATGAATTTTCCCCATTGCTTTTGGGGGCGCAGAAGCCTACTGGACTGACAAGCTTAAAAGAAAGGCATTAAGTCTTTGTCATTGCGAGCCTGCGAGCAATCTCCGCCCAAGATCTGCTGCACCGAGATTGCTATAGCCCTACGGGCATGGCTGCGCTTTTCTTGAATGTCCTTGGGCTATGCGCAGGTTCGCAATGACAATGCACAGCTTTAGCCTTGTCAAACCACTATGCCCTCACTCCATTTTCTGTACTCAAAAAGGGCATTCAGCAAATCTGTAAACCGAGCCAACAGATTACTGGGCCGGAATAAACGTAGGCGCTAATCCCGTGGGTCGAATGCCAGCACTCAAACACTTATCAAGCGAGTCGGCAAGGTTCAGGCCAGCCCCATCGCTTAAGCCGACTACACAGGTGGAGTACCGTTCTGGTAAAACGCTCAGGTGGCACCTGTTCAGCACCTCAAAAGAGTTATCCACCGTCAGGCGAGTGTGAATATCCGTCACACAGGTTGACACTTCCTTGGGACGCCGATCGCGGCTACAAGCTGAAAGCGCCGTTAGAGCCGAAACATCAGCAGCATCGACCGCATCAACCACCCCTAAAACGCAAGCAGACACCTCCTCAGGGCGAAGCGCCTGGCCGCAGGCAGTCCCAGCAATTGAAGGCTCAATCCCTACTTCGACTAGGTCACTGGCGCACGCTGCAAAATCATTAGCGGAGGCAGGTCGCTGTACTACGAAGGGAAGAGGAGCCGCCATTAAAACAGCAGTTGCAATTTGTATTACAGGCCACTGGAAAGGGGCAAATGAGGCACGAGAATGAACCATAACAGAACGTTAAAGGTTATATCGCTTGGTTAAAGAGCATAAACTGCAGTAACGCAGTGTTGATTAATGAGAACAACGGTGTTGTAAGACCCGCTACAGTGATTCTTGCACACTCCGTTTGGAAAGCTCCATTCTCGATGCGCGAATCTTCTACAGTGAAGGTTAGCAGAAAACCTTATTTTGCATGACTCAGAGGATAGTTCAGTATGCACCTGAGTGAATTAACTCACCCCAACCAACTTCACGGTCTATCGGTTCGACAACTGGAAGAAATTGCCCGCCAGGTTCGGGAAAAGCACCTGGAGACCGTCGCCACAAGTGGTGGGCATTTAGGACCGGGGCTGGGGGTCGTCGAATTGACCCTGGCCCTCTACCAAACCCTCGACCTCGACCGAGATAAGGTGGTATGGGATGTGGGACACCAGGCCTATCCCCACAAGCTGCTCACTGGGCGCTACCACGACTTCCACACACTACGGCAAAAAGACGGGGTAGCGGGCTATCTAAAGCGCTGCGAAAGTGAGTTTGACCATTTCGGTGCGGGTCATGCTTCGACTAGCATCTCAGCGGCTCTGGGTATGGCTATGGCCCGTGACTTGCAAGGGGAAGACTACAAGGTTGCTGCCATTATTGGTGACGGGGCGCTAACAGGTGGTATGGCGCTGGAAGCCATTAACCACGCAGGACACTTGCCCAACACCAATCTGCTAGTGGTGTTGAACGACAACGAAATGTCGATTTCGCCCAACGTGGGTGCCATTCCTCGTTACTTAAATAAGATTCGTCTGAGTCCTCCCATGCAGTTCCTCACAGACAACTTGGAGGAGCAGTTTAAGCACCTGCCCTTTGTGGGGGATTCCCTCTCGCCTGAACTTAGCCGCGTGAAGGAGGGCATGAAGCGGCTAGCGGTGCCCAAGGTTGGCGCGGTGTTTGAAGAGCTGGGCTTTACTTACATGGGACCAGTGGATGGTCACAATCTAGAGGAACTGATCAGCACCTTTAAACAAGCCCACAAACACGTAGGTCCTGTGTTGGTGCACGTAGCCACGACAAAGGGTAAGGGATATGCGATCGCAGAAAAAGACCAAGTCGGCTACCACGCCCAATCCCCCTTTAACCTAGCGACTGGCAAGAGCGTGCCCTCCACCAAGCCCAAGCCGCCCAGCTACTCCAAAGTTTTTGCCGAAACCTTAGTGAAGCTAGCCGAAGACAATCCCAAGATTGTCGGTATTACTGCGGCTATGGCGACTGGAACTGGGCTTGATAAGCTTCAGGCTAAGCTGCCCAAGCAGTATATTGACGTTGGCATCGCTGAACAGCACGCTGTTACCCTGGCAGCAGGTCTTGCTTGTGAAGGCATTCGCCCTGTGGTCACTATCTACTCCACCTTCCTCCAACGGGCTTTTGACCAGATCGTTCACGACGTTTGCATTCAAAAGCTGCCCGTCTTCTTCTGTATGGATCGAGCTGGAATTGTGGGAGCCGATGGGCCGACCCACCAGGGCATGTACGACATTGCCTATCTGCGCTGCATTCCCAACATGGTGTTGATGGCTCCTAAGGACGAGGCTGAGCTTCAGCGCATGGTCGTTACGGGTATTGAGTACACGGATGGACCCATCGCCCTCCGCTATCCTCGCGGTAACGGTTACGGTATGCCCCTGATGGAAGAAGGTTGGGAACCGCTGCCTATTGGCAAAGCCGAAGTGCTGCGTCGGGGTGACGATGTATTGCTGGTCGGCTACGGTTCAATGGTCAACCCCGCTCTGCAAACAGCAGAAATCCTGAGTGAGCATGGCATTGAGGCTACGGTGGTTAACGCCCGCTTCGCCAAACCCCTCGATACAGAGCTAATTCTGCCGCTGGCTAAGCAAATTGGTCGGGTTGTCACCCTTGAGGAAGGCTGCATTATGGGCGGCTTTGGCAGTGGATTAGCCGAAGCGCTGCTAGATGCCCAAGTTACCGTTCCAGTTCTGCGGCTAGGAATCCCTGACATCCTGGTTGATCACGCTAAGCCCGAAGAGTCGAAGGCAGAATTGGGTCTCACTCCCTCCCAAATGGCCGATAAGATTCGCGCTACCTACGCTGTGGAAAAACCCGTTCTCAGCGTCTAGCCTAATCTCCACTTATAGGAAAGTGTTTCCTATGAGGGTTTAGCAGGGGAGGGTGTGTTATGCACCCTCCTTTATCGTTAGCCCCCAACCCGTTAAACTTAAGCGATGTCAGCATCTCAGGAATTGACAGGGCTAGAGAGTTCTCCATACTAGTGTCAATTCTGATTCATTCAGTTCCTCTGTCCATGCTTGCCACCTCCGATACCCATGTCTATCCCGTCGTTTGGAAGTCAGACCATTTGGTGGTCATCGACCAGCGACGGTTGCCCACTGAGTACACCGCCGTTTCGATTCGTCTGTGTGAAGATGTTGTTCGAGCGATTCGGTCACGGATTGTACAGGGCAGTTCAGCACTCGGAATTGCTGCTGCCTATGGCCTGTATCTGGGGGCTAGGGAGATTCGGACGGACGATCGCACAACCTTTTTAGAGCGGTTTGAGGCGATCTGCGAGAGATTCAAGCAGCTACGCCCCGACAAGGAAAATCTACGCTGGGCCGTTGTGCGGATGTTGCGAGAGGCGCAGACGACAGAAGGGTCCGTCGATGAGATTCAAGCTCACCTGTTGGAAGCAGCCCAAGCAATCCAGACTGAGGATTTTCAGATCTGTCACGCCATTGGGGATCAGGGATTGACTGCACTGCCACGCGATCCTATTCAGTTGAGTCTCTACACGCACTGTAATCATGGGGCCTTGGCGACCTCCGGTTATGGCACGTCTTTGGGGGTTGTCCGTTCGGCTTGGCGGGAAGGTCGATTAGCCCGTGTCTATGCCGGAGAAACTCGGCCCAACTTCCAAGGGATGCGCTTAACCGCCTGGGAATGTGTCCAGGAGGGCATTCCCGTCACTGTTGTTACGGACAGTATGGCAGCGCATTGTTTTCAGCAAGGGCTCGTTCATGCAGTTCTAGTGGGGGCTGACCGGATTGCCGCGAATGGCGACACGGTCAACAAAATTGGTACCTACGCGCTAGCTCTAGCAGCCAAGGCCCACAATATTCCCTTCTTTGTCGCAGCTCCGCTCTCTACGGTGGATTTTTCTTTGGAGTCGGGGCAGGAGTTAGCAGGAGTAGAGGGTCCTGCGGAGGCCATTTTTCAGATTGGAGATACGCGTTTAGCACCTGAAAGAGCTAGCTACTATAACCCCTCGTCCGATGTGACACCCGCTAATTTGATTACAGCCATCCTGACTGAGCGAGGTGCGATCGCACCCACCCAACTCGCTACCCTCACAACCCAAGTATAGGAAGCTTATAGCTTCCTAACTGCCTGCTCAATTCGCTCCAAGGCAGTTTGAATATTTTGGAGAGAATTGGCATAGGACAGGCGCAGATATCCTGAGCCAAACTCCCCAAAGGAACTGCCCGCCAACGTTGCCACCCCGGCTTCTTCCAGTAAGTAGGAGGCCAGTTCTCGGTCGGTCAAGGGCAGGGATTTAACGTTGGCAAAGGCGTAGAAGGCACCTTGGGGTATTCGACAGGCCATTCCAGGAATGGCGTTTAACCCCGCTACGATCGCATCTCGTCGTCGCTGAAACTCACCCATCATGGCTTCAACCCCTGCTTGGGAACCCGTTAAAGCTTCAACCCCCGCCATTTGTGTAAACGAAGCGGTGCAGGAGTTGGAGTTGATCATGAGTTGCTCAAACTTTTGGGCAATCGGTTCGGGGGCGACAGCATAGCCCAACCGCCAGCCCGTCATGGCATAAGTCTTAGAAAAGCCATCTAGCAAGATGGTTCGAGACTTCATTCCTGGCAAACTGGTGATGCTGAAATGCTCTGTGTCGTAAAGCATGCGGGAGTAGATTTCATCAGCCAACACATAAACATCGTGGCGCTGGGCCAAGGCTGCGATCGCACTCAAATCTTCCCGCGTTAGCACACCCCCGGTCGGGTTCTGAGGTGAGTTGAGGATCAGGAGCTTGGTGCGATCGCTAATGCGGGCTTCTAGATCTTCGACTCGAAACCGAAAATCCACCTCCTCAACCAAAGGCAACGGCACTGGCTTACCGTCGACAAAGTTGATCACCGATTCATAAATAGGAAATCCAGGATTGGGATAAATCACCTCATCTCCTGGATTAATCAAGGCCAGCAGCGTGAAAAAAATAACAGGCTTGGCCCCCGGCATCACCACTACTTCTGTAGGCTCCACCGGAATTCCTCGGGTCTGAGAAACGTAGGTTGCGATCGCTTCGCGCAGTTCTGGTAAGCCTGCTGCTGGCCCATACCCCGTGTATCCTGCCTGCATCGCCCGGTACGCGGCCTCACAAATCGGATCAGCCGTTTTAAAGTCTGGCTGGCCAATCTCTAGATGGATAACCGACTTTCCCTGCGCTTCCAAACGTTTGGCCCGAGCCAGTACCTCAAAAGCCGATTCAGTTCCCAAGCGATCCATCCGGGCTGCAAACATGGGCTTCTCCTAGCAGAACCTTGCCGAGCAATAGGCTTCTGGAACCTTAGCAAAATCTACGGGTTATCTATCAAACCAGGCAATCTGGGCTTAACTAACAAGACTCTCTGGATTTTTCGGGGCAATTCCTGCTGATGCTGACTCCGTGCAGGAGGTAGAGCGGCCATCCTCATTCGACGTGTGCGAGACCGTCTGGGAGCAGCCTCTTCCAACCACCCCACCTGGTAAAACTCCAGGAGAGCCAGCCCCACGCTCAACAGCAGTCCACCAATTCCTAGAACAAAGAGAATCAACGCTATGGGAATCAAGCCATTGACACCCATCAGTGTGCGCAGCGCCAAGCCAAACACACTGCCAACCAGCGCCAGCAGCACATAGTGCATTACCAAGGCACTGTGTCGCGTCAGGCGATAGCGGGTCTGAAGCTGAAACCGTTGCTGTCTCAGGAGGGCGAATTGATCTAGGGTTCTATACTCAGTTTCTAGCAGATGGACTATCCGCCGCTGTTGCTCCTGGAGCTGGGCTGCGATCGCACTGTGTCGTAGCCATACAATTCCCCACCAAGCCAACGCGATTGCCACCATCAGCGCCGAGTTGAGAATTAACTGAATCAACTGAGTCGTTTGTTCTACCGTCATTGCCATGACCCATCCTCAAACATCGTCGGCCTGAAAGCATGGAACAAATGTACTAAATATTATCCTCATTTCTCAAGGGCAATCAACAAAAGTATTTGACTTTTCTCCAATGCCAGACGATTATGGGCGCATCAACATCGCGCCTATCATCGAGTGGCCTGTTCACTAGATTGAGTTGGGGCGACGAACACTGCCGCTAGTCGGGTGTCGAAATCCGGGTGGCCCCTCTATGCCTCACTTAAAGAATCAACCTCCCATCCTTCAATATCTGTTGACCGTCGTGCTCATCATCTTGGGGACGATACTCGTCAAGGCATTGATAGTTTGGACAGCGGAGGTGTTTCTCCATCCCATCCCCGTTGTGGGGGGATGGCTCAAGAGCTTAGAAATTGTCGAACTCTCCAATGTGGTAGTGTTCGCAGTGCTGGGCTTTAGTCTGGCTATGGCAACGGTACACCTGCCCCCTCGCCTCGCCCTTTGGCAAAAGTCGTTGGCACTTGCGATCGCAATTCCCCTCGTCTTTTTAAGCAGCTATTGGGTTCGTCAAACCCTCTGGCTGTATCAGGTGGCAGCATCGTCTAGTGTGAGCTATCAGCAGGCCACCTCAGTCGCTAACCAAGCCCTCAAAACAGTGAGCGGCAGTGACGGTTTTTGGGGCTTCTTCTCCTCCACAACTCAAATGCCGCTTTTGCCAACCACGGTCGCAGACATCCAACGGCTCTCGGATGACCAAAAGTGGTTTCGCTCAGAACTAACGCGGTTTAGTGGACTGCAGCCAGGGCTATTCTCGCTCGTCTTCAGCGGAGCAGGTTGGGGGCTCCGTCTATTTCAACTTGCGCTAGCGACCCTTACGGGCATCATCTACTTCTCAAAAGGGCTTACCTGGGCTGATGCTGAACGCCTACGCCGTCTAGCTTCTGGCAAATCATGAGCTTCCTCCAGGTGCAAGTTAAGCCCAACGCAAAGCAACAAAAAATTCAGAAAACAGAAGTTGGTTGGGTTGTTCACCTGAAAGCAGCGCCTGTAGATGGCAAGGCAAACAAAGAACTGATCGAAGTCTTATCCAGAGAATTAGGCATTGCCAAGTCCCAAATCCAAATCAAAACGGGTGGTAAGACCCGTCACAAATTGGTCGAAATTCTGGGTGAACCCTAACCAGGGAAGAGGTTGGGTCTAGGGATGTTCCCTATGATGGGGACATTCAGCGAACCCTAAACTCTGAGATTTGGCAAATCCCATGACTCAAGTCACTGCATTAGTTCTGGCTGGGGGACAAAGCTCCCGCATGGGACAGGACAAAGCCCTGATTCAAGTCGCCGGGCTGCCCTTACTGCGTCGCGTTTGTGACATTGCCTTAAGCTGTACTCCGGTTGTCCAGGTGGTCACGCCTTGGCCTGGGCGGTATCAGACTATCCTGCCGTCGGCTGTTGGCTTTGTCCACGAAGAGTTTCTACCTCAGGAAGTGCCCCAATCTCATGGCCCTCTAGTAGGGCTCGCCCAAGGGCTCAGCCAAGTTAGAACTCCCTGGGCGCTAGCGCTAGCCTGCGACCTTCCGAACTTAGAAGCTGCAGTATTGAAAACATGGATGTCCCATCTCAATGCCCTACCCGAGACCGCACTCGCCTATGTACCGAAAACGGGTAATCGTTGGGAACCCCTTTGTGGCTTTTACCGCCAAAGTTGTCTCCCAATTTTGCAAGATTTTATTCAGGTGGGAGGCCGCTCTTTTCAAAGGTGGCTTGACCGCCAATCGGTTGAGGTCGCCATCGGCGGTTCCCATGAAATGCTGCTTAACCTGAATAGACCAGAGGACGTTGCCGCCTTACAAGCGGCGACTATTTCTGGGAACTAAACCCATAGAACACAATTCCTTCCCGCAGACAAATAGCTGTAGGAAGGAATTGTGACAAATAGCGTTTAGAGACGTTGGCTTAACCTTGCTTTGAGCTGGAGGCTGTTTGAAAAGTGCCATTGCTTACTGGGATCCCCCTAATCCCCGTTAAAAAGGGGAGCAGGGAGGGATCTCCACAAGCTAAGTGTGTTGAAAAGGACTCTGCAAACATCCTCTTAGACCTTAGCCTTCTGTGGCCTAGGCCAAATCCGATTTCTTCACCAAGTGGGCCTCTAAGAACCAAAGGCGCTTGTCAATAGTCCGAGAGATTTCGGTATAGAGATCAGCAGTGTCGGCATCTCCGGCGTTACCTGTTCGATCAATGGCTTCTCGCAAATGCTTGCCATACAGAGCAAACCGCTCAGCCAAAGCATTGACATGCTCAGCACCCTCAACGGCATCCAGTGGATACTCTGGCAAAATCGACTGAGCCGCCGCCATCCGAGCCGTGCCTAGGGCAGTTCCGCCTAAAGCAGTCGCACGCTCCGCCACCAAGTCAACGTACTCCTCCAACTCGGTAGCAAGTTCATCAAACAGCGTATGAAGTTGGTAGAAATCCATGCCCTTGACATTCCAGTGGGCTTGCTTGACCTGAGTTTTGAGATCTAGCGTCGCTGCTAAGGTCTGGTTGAGAATGCTGACAACTTGCGATCGCACATCTGCAGCGAGGTCAATGCGAGTCGGGTAAAAGCGTCTAGCAGAGTCCGGTTTAGTAGGGGTTGCAACCATGAGATGTGTCTCCAATGTACGGGGAGCAGACGGACGAGTCTTTAACTAGCCTGAATACTATCACTCAAATTTCCTTGCGTCTCCCTAAATCATAGTCATTATGACTTTGACTTGCAACTCCATTTCTAAAACATTTCTAAAATGCTCAAAAGAGCGCTTCAAAGACTTGATAGCCAGCGGGTTCCATGCCCAACGTGCGATAGGTTGCTTGGGCCGTGTGGTTAGCCTCCTCAACATAGAGCCGTAGGCCACAGACGCCCTTCTCCTGCCGCGCCCACGTCTGCACCTGATCGTAAAGCTGCCGAAAAATGCCCTGTCTACGGTAATCAGGGTGGACGTAAACGCTTTGAATCCACCAAATCACACCATTACGCCAATCGCTCCACTCAAAGGTAATGAGCAGCGACCCTACCACCTCACCCTGCTGTTCGGCGACCACATAAAAGCCATATTCTGAACGTTCCATTAAGGAACGGACCCCAGCAGCGACCGTCATCGCATCCAGCGTTTTACCCTCCGTTTCTTCAGCTATTTCAATGTTGAAAACAGTGATGACCCCCGCATCAGCTGGAATTGCTCGGCGAATCTCAATCAACGGCTGCATGAGCGTCTATCCTCTCCTATCCAAATTCAAAGTCAAACCAGCATAAGCTTTTTGCAGTTTTTTCCACCCTCAAGACAAACTCTGAGGAAAATCTTTCAGGAGGCATCACGAGATTCAGAGCAAATTTTGTCTAGCAGAAGGGATTAGGGATTTCTTCACAGAGAGAGCAAGGGCAGGTGATAGGATTCAGACTTGGAGAGATCTTGACCATTTGAAGAGTAGGGCTAGCGAACTGTCCGTCGGCCTTACCCTAGGGCACTTTTAGCACCCCAACCCGTCAAAACATAAACAGGATCCTGTTGCAGAAGGGCGTTTTTGCCTTCTGTGTCTAATTTATTTTCAGAGGTATGAGGATGACCATTAAACGCGGAGCCCGCTATGCAGCTATGGGATTGTTGACCTTGGGGTTAGCGATCGTAATTGGACTTGCTCCAATTGCCTCCAACGGACTGCTTGCTCAAGAAACAACGTCTGGAATTACTATTTTCGGCGGCCTGTCTCCTGAAAATCGATTGGCCTACACGATTGATCGCAATCGTCCCTACAGCTCCAACGCCCGTTACTACTTGCGCGTTAACGCTAAAAAACTGCCACGGGAAGTACTTGAACTGGCAATTGACTATCCCGAAACCTTTCAAGGCAGATTTGATCCCGAATCAATTGAGTTACGCCAAGGACGTCATCGAGGCGACTCTAAGATTGAAATTAACGAAGCAATTTGGAATCCAGAAACCCGCCAAATTGAGATTTACCCCAGCGAGCCTATTCCTGCCAATACCAATCTAGTTATTGTTCTCTCCAATGTCCGCAACCCTCGGAGCTATGGCATCCACTACTTCAACCTGAAAATGATGTATCAGGGAGGTGTTGTTCGTGAGTATGCAGGCACCTGGCCTTTGGAAGTATCCGCTGAATAACTGCTCGGTCAGCCCCCAGCGGTGCTACAATTCTCATTTGTGACTTTTTAGAGATTTGGCATAAGAAGGCTGCACCATGACTAAGCGCACGTTGGAAGGAACAAACCGGAAACAAAAGCGAACCTCCGGTTTCCGGGCCAGAATGAGAACCGCAAATGGGCAGAACGTGATCAAGGCCCGTCGCCGCAAAGGACGGCAGCGTCTCGCTGTCTAGTTCCGTCATGGGCATCACTCCCTCAAATTTGGCCTCCCCTAACGGGGGCAAGGCCTCTTTTTTCGTCCTTGGGAGCCAATAGGGTGGTCTTACCCAAGCACTCCCGGTTGAAACACTCCCGCGATTTCTCTGCTGTTTATCGGCAAGGTCAAAAAGCGGTTTCACCGCATCTCGTTATCCGAGTTCTGGCCTTAAATGATCCCTTACCTCAGACTGCTGTTTCGGCCTGTCAAAAAAGCTCGCAATTTGGCATTTCCATCAGTCAGAAAGTGAGCAAACGGGCTGTTATCCGCAACCGGATTAAGCGTCAAATTCGCTCGGCTCTTCGGGCCTTACTGCCGCAGGTAAAGCCCGGCTTTCAGATCGTTGTGGTTGTTCGTCCAGGAGCACCAGCATGCGAATATGGCGAATTTTTGCGAGAATTAGAACAGCTATTTACAAAGCTTGAGGTAATTCATGGGCATTCGTGAGGATGTGTTCTACGAGGGAGGCCCCCATATTGGGGATCTGATCATCAATGTGTTGCTGGCCTTCACGGTGATTTGTCTACCCTTAACGGTAGGCGCGGTTACTCGAGCACTTTGGCTGAGGTACCGCATCACCAATCGGCGCATCTCGGTAACTGGGGGCTGGCGTGGACGCGATCGCACGGACATTGTTTACTCTGAGGTTGCCAAGATTGTGACCGTTCCCCGAGGGGTTGGCCTATGGGGCGATATGGTAGTCACCCTCAAGGATGGAAGCCGACTGGAACTAAGGGCAGTTCCCAAGTTCCGGGATGTATACGATTACATCAACGAAAAAATTTCTCCCCAAGCTCGGGCTGTCAGCGGAGCCTTGGGGAGTCGGTAATCACAACTCACTGGGAAAGACTCTTTCCGATAAAGTAGAGTCAGTAATTTGAGTCGAAGCCACGTTTAGGGCAGAGTACGCATGGATTTTGGTATCGGATTTCTCTCTGACAACATCATGCGGCCAATCCTAGATTTCTTCTATGGGATTGTGCCGAGCTACGGATTAGCAATTGTTGCGTTGACCCTGGTTATCCGGTTTGCGCTTTACCCCCTAAACGCTGGCTCGATTCGTAACATGCGCCGCATGAAGGTGGCCCAGCCAGCCATGCAAAAGCGTGTGAAGGAGATCCAAGATCGCTATAAAGACGATCCGGCCAAGCTCCAAGAAGAAATGAGCAGTGTTTACAAAGAGTTTGGCAATCCTCTAGCGGGCTGTTTTCCAGTTCTGCTGCAAATGCCGATTCTCTTTGCCCTCTTTGCTACCCTGCGGGGGTCGCCGTTCTCCGACGTTCCCTACACAGTTAACCTCCAGGTTCTCCCTCAAGAGAAAATTGAGCAGGTCCAGCCCCAAACCTTTTCCACCCCGGCGCAGACAATCTACATCGCTGACGGTGTCCACTTTCCGGTTTCTGCGGTTATTCCAGGGGGCAACAAGCTAGCGGTCGGAGAGAAAACGGATATTCGTCTTCAGAGCGCTGATGGCAAAACCCTATCTGGTCTAGTTGCAGATAACACCGAAGAAACACTGCCTCCTCTTAAATGGGAAGTAACCAAAGGGCAGGAACTAATCCAGATTGATGAGGCTGGCAACGTAACAGCGCTGGCCCCAGGAGAGGCCACTGTTCAAGTTAAGGTCCCAGGATTGGCCTCCAACAAAGGGTTCTTGTTTATCAAGGCGCTAGGTCGAGTGGGTGTCACCGGAGACAGCGGCGAGATTCACTGGGACATCTTGATTATGGTGTTGCTCTTCGGAGTTAGCCTTTACATCAACCAGTTGCTTTCAGGCCAAGGGCCTAGTGACAACCCTCAGCAAAACGCGGTCAACAAGTTCACACCCGTGATTTTCTCCGGCATGTTCTTGTTCTTCCCCCTACCCGCTGGGGTGCTGATGTACATGCTGATTGCCAACATCTTCCAGACCCTGCAATCCTTTATCTTGTCTCGTGAACCACTGCCTGAAAACCTACAAAAAATCGTAGACGCCGAGGCTGCTAAAACCGAGAGCGAAGGGCGCAGTGCACTTCCTTTCGAGCCAGGTTCTCGTTCTAAGAAAAAGGCTTCGTAGCATGAGCGAATTGCAAGCTGCTGGTATTCGATGGGTAGAGTCTCTGCTCTCTCTGCAAGGTCTAGAAGCAACCGTTTCTACTCGCTTAGTAGAAGATGATGCAGGCTCAACCTGCTGGCTAGTGATTGACGAGTCCAAGCTGTCAGAAACTCAGATTGAGATACTGACAGGGTCTAGTGGTACTGTCTTAGACTCCATTCAATACCTCGCCAACACGCTACTGAACCTAGGGCGGACCCAGGAAGACCAGCAAGCTTTTACCATTGAATTAGCGGGATATCGTGAACGTCGCCAGCAGGAGTTGCATGCCTTAGCAGTTCATGCAGCCGAGCAAGCTCAGAGCACGGGACAGGAGTATGAGATCCGTGATCTCTCCTCTGCTGAGCGGCGTCAAGTTCACAATTTTCTCAAAGCCTACGAAGGACTCGAAACCTTCAGTCGCGGTAAAGAGCCTGATCGTCGTTTGGTGGTACGACAGGCCGAATCATAAAGGCCACCTCTCTAAATGCCATGGATGCGCTTTACATCCCTAACCTGCTACAAGCTCCGGAAAAAACGCGGGTTATTGAAGTTGAGACCTACTTCCCGGAGCTAGAAACGTTAACACCTGTGCGGGGTCAGGTCAAAGTGACCCATCAGGGCACTTATCTAGATGTTCAAGGCACAGGTGAAGCTATTATTACGCTCACCTGCGATCGCTGCCTGCAAAACTACAATCATCGGCTGTCAGTGTCTCCTCGTGAGATGATCTGGCTGCAAGACAGCTCACAGGACGAGGAGTTTATACCCATAGAGCGAGAAGTAGCGGTCGAGGATTTGGTCGAGACCGTAGCACCGGACGGCTACTTCAACGCCGAGACTTGGCTCTATGAACAGCTTTGTTTGGCGTTGCCTCAGCAGCAACTCTGTAGCAACACCTGTGAAGGTATCCCCTTAACCAGCGATAATCCGGCTCAGGTCACTGATCAAGTAGATCATCGCTGGGCCGCCCTGGCCCAACTCAAAACCTATTTGCCCGACGAGGATTCGTAGCAAAGCTGAGAGACCTAGATCAATTGGGTCATTCCCGGTTTACCCTAAGGGTAAACGGTCGTGGATTGATAGCGGTATGAGCTTTGCAGAGGAACTGAATCTTCTGATTCGGGCGCGGTATCCAATCATTTACCTGGCGACCTCGGAGGAGGAGCGAGCTGAAACTGCGATCGCACAGTGCGCTAAAGAGCAGGGTAGTCGAGCTGTCTATGTCTGGGATTTTGTAGATGGCTACCAAGGCAACCTTAACGATGCCGGGTTTGGCCGCCGTAATCCCCTGCAGGCGCTAGAGCTGATTGAAAAGCTACCAACGTCGGCTGCGGCTGTTTTTATCCTGCGGGATTTTCACCGCTTCTTAGAAGACATTGCCATCTCACGCAAGCTGCGCAACCTGGCTCGCATCTTAAAGGCGCAGCCTAAAAACGTTGTCATCTTGTCGCCTCAGCTCACCATTCCTGATGACCTGGGTGAATTTATCACTGTTCTTGACTTTGCTCTACCCGCAGCAGCCGATATCCGTACTGAGGTTGAGCGCTTGCTGATGGCCCTAGGCAGTCCTCTTTCTAGCAGTTTGATTGATGAAGTGGTGCGCTCTTGTCAGGGGCTTTCGCTGGAGCGGATTCGGCGGGTGCTGGCCCGGGCAATAGCTGCTCACGGTTCCTTCCAAGCGAGCGATTTAGATTTGATTTTGGAAGAGAAGCGTCAGACCATTCGGCAGACCCAGATCCTAGACTTTTACCCTGCCACCGAGCAAATTTCGGACATTGGTGGATTAGATAATCTTAAGGACTGGCTGCTGAGACGAGGTAATGCCTTTTCAGAGCGAGCCCGTCAGTATGGTTTGCCCTATCCTCGCGGGCTGCTGCTGATTGGTATTCAAGGTACAGGAAAGTCGTTAACGGCAAAGGCCATTGCCCATCACTGGCACTTACCGCTGCTGCGCCTAGACGTAGGTCGTCTGTTTGGCGGGCTGGTAGGGGAGTCAGAGTCTCGCACCCGACAGATGATTCAGCTGGCTGAAGCGCTAGCGCCCTGCGTATTGTGGATCGACGAAATTGACAAAGCTTTTGCTGGGCTTGATGGTCGCAGTGACTCTGGCACTACTAGCCGAGTTTTCGGCACTTTCATCACCTGGATGGCTGAGAAAACTTCTCCTGTATTTGTGGTGGCAACAGCCAACAACATTCAAGCACTGCCACCCGAAATGCTGCGACGAGGTCGCTTCGATGAAATTTTCTTTGTCGGATTGCCCAGTCAGGAGGAGCGGCAGGCCATTTTTGGTGTGCACTTAAATCGGCTCAGGCCCCAGGCCCTTCAAGCTTTTGATCTGTCCCGGTTGGCCTACGAAACACCTGATTTTTCAGGGGCAGAAATCGAGCAGGCCATTATTGAGGCGATGCATATCGGCTACAGCCAAAACCGGGAATTTACCACAGATGACATCTTGGAAGCAGCCAGCCAGATTGTGCCCTTGGCCCGCACAGCCCAGGAGCAGATCGAGGCTCTACAAGCGTGGGCAGCATCGGGAAAAGCCCGACTCGCTTCTCGCGGCAATGAGCTAAGCAATCGACTGAAACAGCAAATTCAGCGTCCTGACTAAACCGCCCCATGCTATAACCGTAAGCTAGCTGAAAGAGATGGAAAAGCAATGCAAGGGTTTCTAATTGGGTTGTCAAAGCTAGTGCTGGGGGTCACAATGGCCCTGCTGCTGCTGTCATTGGCGGGAGTGGCAACGGCACGGTACTTCATGGCTCGGCTCTCGGTGTTGCCCCCACGCCCTATTTTTGAAAATGATGCTCCAGTGCAAGCCGCTGTAGCCAGTACCCCCACTGCTCAAGCGGCAGCCCCAGCAGAGAAACCCGAAGCTGAATCCGCTGCCGAGCCGCTTCCACCAGGAGCCTACGAGGCTGTTGTAGTACAACCTATTGGTTTGGTTCTACGAGAGGGACCGGGAACCACCTTTTCCCAGTTGGGGGGCGTTGATTACAACGCCAAGGTGGCGGTTCTGGAAGAAAGCCCAGACAAACAATGGATGAAAGTTCGGGTGGATGAAAGCGGTCAGGAAGGCTGGGTAAAAGCTGGAAACGTACGCAAATCAGATTAACGAGCGAAGTCTTTCTTAAGAAAACACTTCATTCGGCAACATTTAGCAAAACTTACAGCACGAATGTAAAGAAACGTTTGGCAACCTAAAGCTTGATTTCGGATGCGCGGTGCGATCGCAAAGCACTCTATCTAGGGTGGTAGGTTGAGGTTCATGCCTGATACCTCTCACTCTACTAGCTGATTTTATGTACAACGCTCGAAAAGATTGGGTTGGCGCTGCGGTCACTGCGGGTTTAGGCGCAGGTGTTGCGACTTCTTTTGCAGTAAGTCAAGGACAGAACCCTCTTTTAGCCCTCGGTATTACTGCGTTGGCTGCCCTAGCTGCTGTAGTAATTGATCACTACGCCTAAGCCTGAGGGCTAGGGCGCGTCCCAATTTTGCCAATTCTCCTGACATCCAACGGATTCAACTCTATCTAGTAGACCGCCAAGGCATGCCCTGGCGGTTTTATTTTGGCTGTCTACCACTCCGTAAAGGGTGCGGCAAACTGACTGAGAGAAATTCGGCCGATTCGGGATGACTGGTCGGCCTTAGCTTTCTCGGCTGCTGTGTTGTAACCCCAGTCTGCAAGAAATAGAACGATGTTATTTAGGTCGGGTTGTTCTTCGACCAGCTCAAGCGCCTTGAGCCGATCTTCAACAAACCAAATCACGGGAGGTGAGGTCGCTTGAATCGGTGGTTGCGCCTGCAACTGCCGCAGGGTGACATATTTGGGCTGCTTGATTTCCTTGCCGATGATTTGCCCCTCGCCCAATGCAATGCCTTGTTGGCTTAGAAGTTGCTGAATAAAACGCCCTTCCTTGGTTGAGATGATGATGGGATAGATGCCCTCCTCCATCGCCTGTTTAAGCCGCTCAATGACGCCTGGATAAAAGCGATGCTGACTCAGCCAATCCTCTAGATCGGCTTCAATCCAGAGATCTCGTACGCCATCGACCGCTGCTGCCGCTGTTTTACTGTCTAGGCCCGCTTCAGCCGTAAGCTGCAGAGCTAGCGTCGGCCAGGTTTGAAAGATTACCTCAGCGTCGATGCCCGAAAGCAGAGCATGGATCAAGATCGGCATTTCCCAGCCAGTTTCAACGACGGGACGCAATCTATAAAAATCATCTGCCAGCCCGGCGGGAGGAGCAGGGGCAGTGGTTTCGAATAATTGGCAGTAAGCTTTCCAGGCAGTTTGGAAATACTCAATCAGCCCATCACAAATCACACCATCAAAGTCCAGGGCCAGAATACGAGGAGATGGAGTCATGGGAATTACTTGGGTTAGGACTGAGTTGCTTGCTGATGGATCAGCTTCTGCACACTGGTCAATGCTCGATTGAGTTCGGGGCCTTTGAGACGAGGATTGTCAACGTAAGCTTGCTGTTCCTGCTCCAACATCACAATATCCTGCTCTACCAACCCATCCAACATCTTTTGGGCAGACCCAAACAGACTATTCTTCAGCCAACGGCGAAACCAAAGCGGCTGTTTGTGCAGATTTGGAAAGGCATGTAAAGAGGTGAAATGGAGCAGGTAAGCGCGGGTACGAGTAGCCTCTACCGGGCAGAACAAACAGCAGATCTTGAAGTCTTTACCCAAAGTGGCAACCCAATTGGGATAGACATAGCTCACGTCTAGGGGTTCGGGATGCAGTTGGCGCAGCGCCGGAATAAATAGCTGAGAGATAGACCAGATCTTGTCGATGCGGTAGTAGCTCTGGGCTTGGTAGTGGGCATCGACCCGCTCTTGGGAAACATCTAAGCTTTGCAGAACGGGCTGCGTCCACGCTTGGTAGTCCTGATGCAAGTGCCCGTGGTACATGTCCATCAGGTTCTCAATTAGAAAGGAGTAATGCGCCTTTACATCAATTACAGAGACGGTGCCAATGAAATTGAGATGATCCCATTCGGGCAGACTCAGTGGCTCAATGTGTTGAGCTTCCATGATGGCCGGATCGCCTGGAAAGACCCAGATAAAGCCATCCTGCTCCCGCACTGGATAAATGCGAATGGCACAGGTCGGTAGTTTTTGATTGGCTTCTAGGTAGGGGACATCGGCGCAGTTGCCCTGAGCATTGAAGGACCAACCGTGGTAAGCACAAACAAGATTGTCACCATCAACTTGGCCTTCGCTCAGCTTGACCTGACGGTGGGGGCAGCGATCTTCTAAAGCGTGGACATCACCCTTGCGATCGCGAAACAGCACAATATTTTGCTTCCACAGCGTGACTCCTAAGGGTTTATCCTTTAGCTCACTGCTACGGGCCAATACGTACCAATGGTTAGGGTTAATCCCTAACTGCCGCAGACTGATTCCTTCTGTGGCCGCTTCTATTGGCTCGGCAGTAGAGCCCAACAATTCTTGAGAAGTCGTTGCTGTGTTCATCTCACGCCTCACACTGGCTAGTCTTTACTGGCTAGATCTTCAGAATCCCCTCTGGGTTGACTGAAAGGATAGGCCGACGCTGGGCACCTTCCTGCTTCAAAATGCTGTTTGCCGCGAGAAGCCCACTGCTGACAGCCCGCTCCATCAGACCGCAGGGGAAGGGCATTTTGACCCAGTCTCCCGCAAAAATCAAGTTGGAGACTGGAGTTTGAGTGGCAGGGCGATCAGCAAAGCTGCCGGGTGGAAAGCCCGCAAAGTTTTTCTGGTTCACCAGTTGCCGATGCAGCACCGTTGCGCCCTTGAGGGCAGGCACAATCTCGTACAGCTCAGTTTGGAAGGTATCGAGTAAGTCCTGTTGAGTCGGAAATTCTTTTTCCTTATAACAGTAGGCATGCAGCTCAACTACACTGCCGCCCGTGCGGTTGGCCCATTCAATATAGTCTTCCTGAATGCGGTGATAGAGGGTAATGCTGTCGGTGAGGCGGTAGCCGGAGAGGGAGGTAAACCAGCTGTGCTCCCAATCGAAATCGCGGTCAAACCAGAAGCGGCCTACAGCAAAGGGGTCGGCAACTTGCAGTTTATCAACCTGGCTTGCCAGCACAGGCTCAACAGTTCCTTCGGACAGGGAGAACAGGTGCTTGATGCCGGGAATGTCAGCAGCTAACACGTAGTAGTCAGCTTCTAACGTTTCGCTGCTTGGAGCCTCTTTGGCATTTGCAGCCACGAGTTGCACTTGGTCCCCCTGCCGCTGAAGCACTCTAAACGGGCTAAGATTTTCGCGGGCAGGACCCGCCAGCACTTTTCCGGTGGCATCATACATGGCTCCGTGGCAAGGACAGGCAAAGCCATTATCGGTTGTCGATACCTTGCGCTGAACACTACAGCCTTGGTGTGTGCAGGTGAGAGAGAGCGCAGTGGTGGCGTTGGGTGCGATCGCAAATACCTGATCGCCCGCGCCAAAATATTCCATCTCTTCGGTGCTAATCAGCGGATTGCGCTCTACCCAAAACGGGACTGGGTTAGTCGCAACGCTGCCTTCTTGGTACGTCACCCCAGCTATCTGAGCATCCTGCCAATGCAGTTGACTAACTGTGACCCCCGTGAGCACCTGCCCACCATTCGCCTGAATCGCCTCCACAATCGGATCGACTAGACTGCGCCCCATGTCCTGACAGGTACCATTAAAGGCCAGCCCTTCTGGGTTGCCAAAGAAATAGAAGTGAAAGAACTGCATCAGTTCCCCAGCACTTAGAACATCGGGCGCATTTAAGCTGGACTTGGCAAAAGGCAAGAAGTACAAGTCGTACAGCCCGCGAGGAAAATCGTCAGCGACCCAGTCTGCCACAGAAATATTGTCGAGCCGACCATAGCTTTGAGGGTTGCGGAAACCCGTGATCTCTCGAAACACCTGAAGGTGCTTTAGGTGAGTCAGGTTAATGCCCCAGCGCAAACGGTTTGGGGAGGCGATGGCCAAATCTACAATGTTCCAGGGAAATGCAGAGTGGCTGGGCCGAAAGACCTCAGGCTTGTAATTGTCTTTGTAAACAACCGAGTAGAAGTTGAGTGATTTGAAATTTTGCCCAATATTGAGGTCTTCGACCAGACTAAACAGATTGTAGTACTGGGGAAAAAAGCCGTGGAAGCCGTGCTCCATCATGAAAGCATCTTCCCCCACCTGAATAGGCCAACTGGCGATTTTGCCGCCCAGTTGGGGAGAACGCTCTAATAGGGTAACGGCAATGCCCCGCTGGCTAAGTTCGTAGGCGGCAGCCAGCCCGGCCAATCCACCCCCAACCACCACCGCTTTGAGTGGGCGAGACACCCGGTAGGGCAAGTCCAAAGTATCTTTTTCAAAAACCGTAGGTTGAGGTTTTGAGAGGCGCGAGTAGCCGAGAAGACCAGCTAAGCCACCAAAACCAAACAGTTGGAGGACCTTACGGCGAGACAGAGACTGCGCGAACAGCGTTTCCAGCGATTGACTCATCGACAGATTGAAGGCTTCATGGAGGGATAACTCAGTCAGAACAGTCAGAGCAGTCTGACCTATGTGAGGGAGATGAAAAAGCTTCAGTCCAGCCAGCAGATTGCTAGAAGTGGGAAGCTACGGGATCAAGTGGTTTTACGGCGAAACCAACCCAATGGTTTTCCAACCCATGATATTGACCTATGGAATCACAAGAGAGCCTTCTTGCCTATCCAAATGTTGGGGAATCAGCAAGAGCCTTTAGAGAATTGATTTGGCGACTCGTTATCAAGTAGTTATCCAACAGTACATTCCCCTGGCTTTCTGTAGAACGGCCAAAAATGAATTGACCTGACTGTAATATTAAGGCAGCTTTACAATCCGCACAATTTCACAGTTTGCACTCTTTAGAGCATGAAGTATCTGCGCGAAATTGCCGCCGTAGCGCTGCGAATCTTGACTGAGTTGGGTCGGCGGCGACGCAGCTTGATCTTCTGGGCCATTTTTCCGGGGCTGGTGCTGATTCTAAATGGAATCATTTTGGAGGAGCGGGCCAAGCTCTCAACGGAGCAAGCCTTTACCCACGCCGTTCCACCAACGCTGGTCGGCGCAGCCCTATTTTTTAGCTGTTTGGGGGGTAGTGTGGCTACGGTCGTGGCGGAGCGAGAGCAGCAGACGCTCAAGCGGTTGTTTCTCTCTCCCCTCAGCGGCATTTCCTACTTTCTTGGCATCTTTGTCGCCCACGCAGTGATTGGGATTGGTCAGACTGTTTTGGTGTATGCGATCGCAATCTTCCGAGGCGCTTCTTTCGAAGGCTCTGTCCCCCTGGGACTCGTGATCATCCTGCTCAGCATTGCTGCTTATGTGGGGGTGGGCTTTATTTTGGGGACTCAGTTTGCTCGCCGTACGGAGGATATCAATGCGCTGGTTGCGACGTTTGGGGTGCCCTTGCTGATGCTGGGAGGAGCTTTTCTGCCCGCTTCTTTATTTCCCGAATCGCTGCTAAATATTGCTGAGTTCAACCCTATTTACCACATGATCGAAGCGCTCTATGGGGTTTCGGCCCAGGGGGAGGGCTTGACGGAGATTGGGCCTCACTTCTGGTTTCTAGTGGCCTTTGCGCTGGCAACCGTTATTGGAGGGTGGATGGCGTATTGGCGAATGTTGGTGGTCGAGCGGCAGTTGTAGCACCGCCCGAATCTTTTACTCGGCGTACACCATCTTGCGGTTCATACCGCCATCGACTGTGAAATTCTGCCCGGTAATGAAATCTGCGTCGTCGGACAGCAAGTACTCCACCATTGCGGCAATGTCTTCGGGGCGACCTGCTCGGCCTACGGGGTGCTGGGCGTGGTCGATATCGCGCAAGTTAGTCTCCTTTCGCTGGCTGGCTTTTTTCCACTCGCTGACGATGATCCAGCCGGGGCTGATGCAGTTAACACGAATATCTGGCCCCAGGGTCAGCGCTAGAGCGTGGGTAAGCGAGACAATGCCTCCCTTAGCGGCTGCGTAGGCTTCCTGATGGGGATCAGACTGAAAAGCTCGCACGGAGGAAATGTTGACGATCGCACCCTGGCTCTGGCGGAGATGGGGCACGGCGTACTTAGTCATCAGAAAGTATCCGGTCAGGTTAATGCCAATAATCCGGTTCCAGTGATCTAGGCTGAGCTTTTCTACGGGGTCATTGAGGGGGTTGGCAATGCCTGCATTGTTAACCAGGCCATCTAATCTCTGAAACTTTTGGACAGTCGCTTCTAAGCAGTGCTTCACCGCAGCTTCTTGGGAGGTGTCGCACTCGATGAAGGTTAGCGAGTCCTTGTAGTCGCGGTAAATCTCCAGGCATTCTTGGCCTGCTTCGGAGTCGATGTCTGCGATCGCAACTCGCCAACCTCGCTCCAGTAGCCACTGGGCCGTACATCGGCCAATACCTTGCGCACCACCCGTTACAAGGGCGACCTTTGCTGTTTGGGCGTCTGCCATTTGCTTTTCCCCTTCCCCTTAGGAATGCTCCTAGCCCAAGTCCACTTTGACGGCTGAGGAGCAAATCGCCAGAAGTGGACTTGGACTCAGACCATTGTCGAAGGTAAATCGGCTCTCTGACACCTCTCTGACGGACGGTAGAAGGGTTTCAGGTTCAGGTTTAGCCGAGGGATCGATAGCGTTGCAGGTAGCGCAGCACGTCGCCAGGGTCGGGCCGGATGACAATGCCGTTTTCGGGAATCGTAATGACTCGGCTCCACTCGATGCGCTCGGTAAAGTCGAGCAGATGAAGCCTGTCGATGATGCCCTGAGTCTCGGTTTCAGAGCCGACTAAGTATAGACGCACTCGTCTGCGCCTCGGCTGCTCTGGAGAATGCTCAGACGCAGGAGGATTTGCCGCCTCATCTAAGGGAGACGGCAAGCAGTATTCAGTTTGCAGCATTTGAGGGGGTTCCTTTCAATCAGTGGGAGGAAACCCCCGAAAAAATGGTCGCCCTTGACGTGTTGAAGTAACAGAGCGACCTAAAATAGGCACAGCCCTGAGACAGGACGTATCTGTCAACGGGTTAGGCGCTGGTTGATGTTGCAAGCATCTGCCAGTGCCGCAGACCAAGTTGTCGGGAGAACAAGCTGCACGCACACAGCTATGAGGGAGAATCCTAGCCGATTTGATCCTTGATTGCAAGTGGACGACAATACAAATTCCTCTAGATCCCAGGGTTCCTTAAGGAACCCTGGGATCTTTGTTTTTAACTAAGTCTTTGACTATCGCATGCTGGAAATAATTTAAAGGCTTATATAGTATCGGAAGTTATCACCAAGTTATCTGTGTAAACCTGTTTAAGGTGGTTTTTGGTAATGCTTTATAGTTTCAGAATTGCTTCATTGACATTAGCGCTTAGCTCTTTAGGATTGACCGCTCTCACTCAGATAGAATCTACAGTTGCTGCAATTCCTCTATCTAATACATCTTTTATTCTGGCTCCACAATCCAGCCAGTGTGGGCATTTACCCACTGAATCTAAGATTTCTTGCTTGACAAGAAATCTACAAAGTTCAGACAATCTACTGCGTCGTTTTGCAGCTTGGGAGTTAGGTGAACTAGGAGAAGTAGCAATTGAAGCATCACCTTACTTAATAAACGTTCTTAGGGAGGATCAAGGGAAGTGGGAGCGTGTTCATGCATGTATTGCTTTAGGAAAGATTGGGTTACCTATTACTGAGGTTTTGCCAAGCCTACGGCTAATCCTTGAAGATCCAGATTCAGACATACGTAGCTGTGCTGCCACTTCACTAGGAATGGTCGCTGTTAAGATTCAAAATATATTTAACGATAACAATCTATCTCAAGCCGATCTAGATACCGCTGTATCAGAGTTAGAAGAGACTTTGCAGGTTCTACAAGCACCAAATGCTGACTTCAATACAGAACCAATAGAAAGGGTAGAAACATCTCTAAATATTCTCAAAACACGCACTAATTAAGTTACACGCTAATAATCTAAATCTTGGTTCTCAATACGGACTAATCTTTCAAAAGCAACGGATAATAGAAAGCATTAGTACAAAGGTTTGAGTTTACTTGCTACCGCTAGTTTTAGGTGTTGGCAACTATAAACTCTTGATCCAAAGTTGCAGGTGCAATCGCATCTCAAGCGTTTGCAGCCTCATAGGATGGGTGGAGTCACCACAGATAAGCTCTAAATGTAAAAAAGAACTTTGAGAATGTAGACAGGGTAGCTTAACAGTACAATGCTCACCCTGCAAATTAGGTGAGGATCGCCACATTTTACAGTTATGCCAATTTAAAGTTCAGGAAGTAGGGGGATCTACTCAATCAGCTGGTTGCATCCGAAAATTTTAGAGAGCGATTAACTAGGAGTGTAATTTTGTGAGTTCAATTAAGTAAAATAATGGGCATCTTTTAGTTTCCAAGAAAGTGACTTTGGCAAAAGAACTCAATACCAGCATAGAGATTAACGCACCAGCAAACATCGTATGGGAGGTGTTAACAGATTTCAGCAGCTACGATCAGTGGAATCCCTTCATACGCTCAGTTAGCGGCGAAGTAAAGCAAAATGGGAAGTTAGAGGTTTGTGTTCAACCGCCTGGTGGAAGTGGAATGACGTTTCGCCCAGTCATTGTGAACATACAACCAGAACGCGAGTTGCGTTGGATTGGGCGACTACTACTGCCCGGTCTTTTCGATGGGGAGCATCAGTTTCAACTTGAGCCATTTGGGCAGAATCAAACTCGATTGATACATCGGGAAGTTTTTTCGGGTCTGCTGGTACCTCTGCTGTGGCGAGATTTAGATACAAAAACGAGGCAAGGGTTTGAGGAAATGAACCATGCCTTAAAAAAGCGAGTGGAGGGGTAATGCAGCGACACAACAATCATGCTGCACCAAAATTTTCAATATCATGATTGACCAAGTTGCATAGGCCTCTCACATCCGGCGACTACGGTTCGGCTGTTAAATGCGTGCTTTGAGATAAGCACGATGCACTCGAATCTCTTTTAGGCACCGAGGAAATTTATCTCGATATCATCAGGTAGACCGTAAAAGCCCGTTCCCGAAGAGTAGTTTAAAGCGACCTTCACAAAGGAGATCCCTGTGAACAGAGTTGCTGTATTCGGTAATGCTGGAGGCGGAAAGTCCACCCTCAGCAAACGGTTAGCAGAAATGACAGGCTTGCCGATGGTCGCTCTAGACCTGCTGAAGTATAAACCTGGCGGAGGAGAGGTTCCCTACGAAGAGTATAAAGCTGCTCATGATCAACTCCTTCAGCAAGACCAATGGATAGTCGACGGATACGGATCATTAGATACCGTATGGGAACGACTAGAAGTTGCCGACACCTTGATATATGTGGATATGCCAGTTCTCCGACACTACTGGTGGGTAACGAAGCGATTCGTGAAAGGGTTTGTCGTTCCACCAGCAAATTGGCCTGAAAATAGTCCGCTCTTGAAGGGCACGCTAAACAGCTACTACACCGTTTGGCTGTGCCATAAGAAGCTGACTCCGAAGTACCGAGAGTACGTGCACAAAGCCAAGAAAAGCAAGCGAGTCTATCACCTCCGGTCGCCCCAGGAAGTGAAAGCGTTCTACCAAACTATCGAACTAGAACTCGCAAAATAAAGGTAATCTGTAATACTCAAAAACGCGCAAAGAGCAGAATAACGAACACAACGATGCCAAACGAAAGTTCAGATCAGCTATGGGTTGAGCCCGTCGGTGAAATCATCATCGCCCGAATTCGGGGTGTGGCGACAGCCCAACTCATACAGGAGTGCCACAAGCGCATTGCGGCCTTGCAGAGCGACACTGGCTGCCAACGGGTACTGTACGATGCGCTAGAGCTTGAGCGCCCACCCATAGAAATTGTGCTCACACAGCAAGGGTTAACCGATGCGTTGAAACAAGCTGATGTAAAAGTTGCGATAGTTGTGCCAAATACTGGAATTGCTTACCTCTCTCGCCTTGCCTTTGGTGAAGCTAACCATCGCGTGTTTTACAACGACATTGCCGCAGCAGTGTCATGGCTGAGCGAGAAAGATCTGTAAGTGCGATCGCATCTCTAGTTTTTGAGTAGGTGCACTAATTGGGCATAGAAGTATAACCCATACCGACCCTGGAAATTTGGTAGCAAGAAGTTTGGTAGCAATGAGGTGAAGGTTTTGAAGGATGCGTTACGCTGCGTCAACACATCCTTCAAAGGTTGCTAGACCCGTTCAATAAAGAATATTTGAGGCATCCAATACCCCTAAATAAAACACTAACTTCATAGGTGAAGTGCCTCCTGCAATAGACACCTCACACTATACAAACTAGTTCCCTTTAAGCTTAATCCATGCCCATCAACTGCCCTCGAATCGCTCCATTCGGAAACTCAGGGTTATGCACATTGATGTAGAACTTTTCGGGGTTGGTCAGAATGCGCTGAACAATCCCGGCCTCGCCTGTAGGAAACTTGCCCTCTTCACCCTCAGTCAAACAGTCCCCAGCATTTCCATCTTCCGGGCCAGCTAGCGCCGCCACAACTGGGCCGTTTTCATCTGCTGCCCCCTCGTGGATATGAGCGGCGATGCCCTCACCCACAGGAACCAACTGAATATCTGAGACTTTCAAGACATAGCATAGGGTTGTTGGATCCCCATCTACACCAAACACATAGGCTGAACCCATGCCATTCGGGTCACCAACCATACGGTTATTGCGAGCGTTGCTAGCGACTTCCGCCCTACCCGTTAGTTCTGTGGACAGCACCCTATTGGTATGACCAGCTCGGGCAATCTGAGGCAAAGCAATCCCAGACAGCACTACAAATAAACCCAACATGCATTTAGTGCTTGAAAACTTGGGTTTCATATCTTCACCTCTAACTAAGCAAGATTGTTTGTCAGACTCAAGATGATTCGGCTATAGCGAACTCAACTCAGTCTGATTACAATACGCTTGAGCGGTGACTTTGGATTTACCAGGGGCACAATGTCTTGCCGTGGTGCGATCGCATCTTGTGTTTTTGAGTAGGTGCGATCGCACTTCTCCTGCAGCCTCTCCATCGCAGTGTGCGATACGATCTCAAGAAATCGCAAGCCCTAAAGTCAGGAAAGAGGAACACATCACAATATCCCTCTTCCCTTAGAACCACTTATGCTAGTTATCTCACCAAGCGGCTCAAGCGCTGACAATATGAGGTTGGATTAGGTTTGCGATCGCTTCATTCTCAAACTCTTCAGCCAGTTGCAAAATCTTGTTTACAAAAGTGGTGTATTTGGCATCAAGCTCTTTGAGTCGTTTGGCCTCAACCTCAATATCAATCACATAGCCTGCCTGTGCCGCTTCGTAAAGACTCGTGAGTTCTTCCGAAGAAGGAATGACCATCTCAGCAGATGGCATTTCGCAAGTTGGGTTAACGTCCTCAGTAGCATCAGAATGATAAATCCATTCCAGCTGTAAGTGCTGCTCCAATTGATCCAACAACTCGGATACAGAGACAGGTTTAGGCAGGAAATCGTTATAACCCGCTTCCAGGCTCTGCTGTCGATCCATATTGGACACGCTAGCAGACGATGCAATGATAGGCAGATTGTGAAAGGCTTCTTGCGATCGCAACAGGCGAACCATTTCAAATCCACTCATAACAGGCATTGCCAAATCAGAAATGATCAAATCAGGCTGAAGCTCTTTGGTTTTGTTTAGTCCTTCCTGCCCATCATTCGCTTCTATCAAGTTAAAACCAAGCGGTTCCAACAGGTTGACAATCACAGAACGATTTTCCCAGCGATCATCAACAATCAGAATCTTTCGCTGCTGACCAACATAGCCTTTGAGCCGACCAATGCTCGTAACAATATTGGATTCAATCCAATCCTCAGCCAGTGGACACGCAATCTCAAATTCAAATAAGCTTCCAGCCCCCAAGGTACTACTAACCTGGATACGGCTATTCATTAACTCCACAATTGTTTGACTGATGGCAAGCCCCAATCCTGTACCCTCAGTTTGTAGCTTAGCTTTTTCAGTTTGCTCAAACGGTAAGAAAATACGTTCGAGATGTTCAGCAGCAATACCAGTCCCTGTATCCCGAACCATGAAATGAATTTTTACCGTAGCAGGATCAGCAGGATTGGTTTTAACATCAACGGCTAGAGTGACGCTGCCTTTCGGGGTGAATTTAATCGCATTCCCCAGCAAATTGATCAGGACTTGGCGTAAACGTTTCTCATCGGTTTCGATACCAAAGGGTAAGTTATCTGAAGGTTGGTAAATAAACTGTAGTTTCTTTTGTTCTGCCTTGATCCGGCAAATTTCGACGACTCCCTGCAAAAAGGCGGGCAAGTGAATTGCGGTTGGAACCAGCTCTAATTTCCTCGCTTCAATCTTCGAGATATCTAAGACATCATTAATCAATGTCAACAGATGAGAGCCGCACTGATGAATAATTTGAACACTTTGGCGGTCTTTATCGGGAATGCTTTGTGAACACTGAAGAATTTGGGCATAACCCAAAATGCCATTTAGAGGTGTTCTTAATTCGTGGCTGATGTTTGCTAAGAACTCGCTCTTAGCGTGATTTGCAGCATCAGCAATTTCCTTCGCCTCCCTCAACTCAGTTGTCCGCGCTTCAACCCGCTGCTCTAGATCTTCGTTAGTTTTCTCCAGCGTCGCAAAGGACTGCTGCAGTTGCTCCGCCATCTGGTTGAAAGATTGGGCTAAACCATCTAGTTCTCGAATTTTACTAACTTCAATTTCTTGATCTAGATCTCCCGAGGCAATTGCCTGACTAGCATGATTCAGCCGTGCAATCGGACGGGTAATCCAACGCGCTGTCAAAATTCCCAGCCCACTAGCAACGCCTAGTGCCACGAAGCAAAGTAAAATAGTGGATCGATTATTTGCATTAATTTGCGCCATAAAGTCAGACTCTGGAACGGTAACAACCGCTAACCAGTCCAGACCTACCTCATCACGCAATGGAGTGACTTTAACAAACTCCCGATCATTATCAAAGTCAAACTGTATCTCTTGACTCTCCTGAATATTACTGAAGTTGCCAAACTTCTCCTGCAAATGCTTAGCAGTTGCTTGAATCAGCGGATCAGTACTATCCAAAACGTTGAGCGGTTGAGCTTTACCGTCCTTCATTGTGAAGGGGTCTTGCTCAATTGAGTGAGCAATCAATGTGCCATCCCGCTCAATAATGAAGACTTTTCCGGAAGGGCTGACCTTCAAGTTACTCAAAAAGTCACTGACTTTATCGAGAAACAGCTCAATCAGGAAAACGCCTTTTAGATTCTTATTGGTGTCGTAAATCGGTTGACTCAGCGCTACTGCAACAACAGGGTCATTTGCCCAAATGTAAGCATCTCCCCAAGTAGCTTCACCGGCCTCAACCGGTTGCTTATACCACTTCTCCTCACGAGGGTTCCAGTTATCATAAACCTTGGCAACCTTAGTCCGATTTCCCGAATCATCAGTCAGATAGGTTAGATTTTTGCCTTTTGTAGCGGCAGAAATCTCATCAATTGTAATTCCTTGATCCTTTAGGAACGCACCAGCTCCGGCGAACTCGCCTGTTGATAGCGCATAAGCAATATAGCTAATATCATCAAACGTGTTGACTTGCTTCCAGAAATAGTGGCCTGACTTGCCATGATCCTTCAGGCTGAGTTGCCCTAGTTCGATCGCATCTAGATCAGTTCTGAGAACTTGTTGTGGGGTTGTGAGAAACTCATCAAGGTGCTGCTCAACTAATCTTGAGTTCTTATCAATTAGCTGTTCGGCGAGCTGATTAACTGCCTTCTGTCCATTTCGGAAGGAGAGCCATCCTGTCAAACCAACTGCCGCAAAGACCTGGAGCAGAAACGGTACTACTAAAACGAAGTAGAGCGGTAATCTCTTAGGGTTTTTTACAGCAGAAGTAGTCATACTTTTAACTCTCAGGGACAGAGCCACAAGGCATCTCCCATAGGTTTCCCAGATTTTTGGACCACCTCACAAGCGGGCTTTGGTTCTTCAAAGAAAATAGTAGCTTGATTGTGTGTAGTTTTAATACAGGGAAAAGCCTCAAAATTCTTGTGGAGCAGACTTACTTCGCACAATAGGCTCAAAAAGCCAATGAATTTTAGTCTTCCATATTGAATGCCTTCGATATTGACTAACAGATCCCCAAAATTGTTGTGTAACGTAGGCCAGCTACATCACACAACAATTTTCAACCCAGAAAGTTGCTTCCCAGTCAAAGCTCTTTTCAAGGAGAATTTAGGAAACCATTATTAATGAAATAGGAGAAATAAGTGGTTAGCATTTTGTCATCAATGGTGGGATAAGCGATCGCTGAGTTCGCCAACCCATCCATGACATTTTGGCAATCAAACTGAAGACGACTGGTTCGGAAATAGATTTCGGGAACCGTCATCTGCTGATCCGATAGTTCTGTCAGAAACGTCAGGTATGGGTACAGGGCATTATCTGAAGCCAGACGGATGCGAGGGACTGCCTCTGAAATCCACTCCTGATAGGGCAGAAGCCGCAATGGGTAACCCCGTTCACGCAGCCAATCCATCAACTGCTGCCATGAGATCGTGGAAGGATTCGACAGATTAAAGGCTTTACTAAAGGTATGCTCTTGTTGCGAGAGATGCACAATTGCCTGACTCACAAAATCAACTGGCACGATATCAACTGGCATATTCCAATCCGGGGCAATTCCCAATTGCAGGCAGCCTTTGATCATGCTACGAAGAAAATCGCTGTGATTGCATACACCCGTTTGGGTATGTCCTTCAATCCAAGCAGGACGATAGATTGCGGCGGGAATGCCCCGCGCTTGGGCCGCTCGAATTAAATTTTCAGAAACCCATTTGGTCTGGGTATAGCCATACAGACCCGTAGTGCGATCGGGTAAATCCTGTTCTTGAATCACGCCATCAGCATAGGCAGCGGGAGCATAAACCCCTAAAGAGGATAAGAAGTGAACTGCCTTTACCTGGGTATGGCTGGCTAAACGCAGAATTTCCTTTGTGCCCCCAACATTGGCAGTTTTGAGAACTGAGTAGGGATAAACAAAATTCACCCAGCTCGCATTGTGATAGATCACATCAATAGTGGCTGCTAGCTCTTCAAACTGTTGCTCTGACAGACCAAAGCGTGGCAGCGATAGGTCACCAACAACGGGAATGATGCGGGTATTGCGTTCGGGCTTGCCGTCTTTTTGGGAACGGTCATGCCAGAGAGAATAGAATTCTAAACTCCGCTGCAACCGCTGAGCAGCATCGTTTGTATTACCGGCCCGCATGAGGCAATAAACGGTTGCCTGGGTTTGCTCCAAAATTTCATGCAGCAAAAATGCCCCTAAAAAGCCCGTTGCTCCTGTGAGAAGAACATTTCGGGGTTCCAGTAAATGGGCAAGCGGTAAGCCCTCAACAGTGATGCTGGAATCTAAGACGGACTCGGCGTGAAGATCGAGTGTGGCAGGCGCAATTACCCCTTCGGCTGCGCCTGTTTGCTGATCGGCAATTGCCTGCGCTAGGTCCGCAATAGTGGGTGCCAGGAAGAGTGTTCGGAGGGCCAGCTCAATGCTAAATATCTGCTGAATCTGAAAGAGAATTTGGGCTGCCAGGAGGGAATGTCCCCCTAGATCGAAAAAGTTATCGTGGATGCCAACTTGTTGAATGCCGAGCGCCTGCATCCAGATGGCTGCCAATTGCTGTTCTGTAGAATTGCGAGGGGCAACAAAGGCTTCGCGTAAATCGGGACGATCTGAAGTCGGAGTTGGTAGAGCGCGGCGATCAACCTTGCCGTTAGGCGTGATGGGCAAGCTATCCATCATTACAAACGCGCTGGGCACCATAAACTCGGGCAATTTGCGCTTGAGAAATGCCCGCAGTTCTGGAACGAGATGCGTTGTTCCCTTTAAGTGACGCGACACAACATAGGCAATTAGCCGCTGGTTGCCCCGTTCTTCACGGGCAATCACAATACTCTCGCGAACATTAGGATGCTGGCCAAGGGCTGTTTCAATCTCGCCCAGCTCAATTCGAAAACCGCGAATCTTCACTTGGTGGTCTAGTCGTCCCAAATATTCAATAGTGCCATCGGGCAGATAACGGGCTAGATCCCCAGTCTTATAGAGGCGTTCAGCTTTGCCATCCCAACGGGAATTGCTTGCGCCATATTTCACAAATCGCTCAGTCGTTAATTCTGGACGATTTAAGTAAGCGTGTGCCAAACCATCTCCACCAATGTACAGTTCCCCCGGAACGCCGATGGGCACTGGAACAAGCTTTTCCCCCCTCTGGGCCAACAGATGGATTTGTGTATTGGCAACAGGGCGACCAATGGGAACTAACGCCCCTTCTGGCTTGACCTGATGCAGAGTTGAATAAATGGTGGTTTCAGTCGGTCCATACATATTCCAGAGCGTGTGGCACCGCTTCAGCAGGCGGTCTGCTAGATCACGGGTGAGGGCTTCTCCACAGCAGACAATTCTCAGGTTAGGGTTACCCTGCCATCCTGCAGCAAGCAACAGTCGCCAAGTGGCAGGCGTTGCTTGCATAAAGGTAGCTTGCGATCGCGCCAACGTTTTCACCAGTCTCGCGGCATCTGATGCCACACATCGGCTCACTAGGACAGTGCGCGCCCCTACTACCAATGGCAGGTACAGTTCCACTGCAGCAATATCAAACGAGATTGTCGTAACCGCTAGCAAAATATCTTGCTCTGTTAAACCGGGCTGCTGACGCATAAACGTCAACAGATTCACAACCGATCGATGCTCAATCTGCACACCCTTTGGTTTGCCTGTGGAGCCCGAGGTGTAGAGAATGTAGGCTAAATCGGTGGGTCGAACCGAGCTTTTGGGGTTCTCTAGGCTGGTAGTGGCAATTGCATCCCAGTCGCTATCCACACAAACCGTCATGGCAGAATGGTCAGGGAGTTTCTCTAGCAGAGATTGCTGTGTTAACAGCACCTTGACCTGGGCATCTTCCAACATGAACGCGATCCGCTCTTGGGGATAGGCAGGATCGAGGGGTATGTAGGCTCCACCTGCTTTAAGAATGGCTAATAGCCCCACAATCAGATCTAGCGATCGCTCCATAAACACGCCGACCAGAACATTAGGCTGCACCCCCAGTGCTTGCAGGTGGTGCGCTAGTTGGTTTGCCCGCTGATTTAATGACTGATATGTAAGTGTTTGATCATGAAGCTCGACAGCATCCGTGCAAGTTTGAACTGCGATCGCATCTGGTGTCTGTGCTGCTTGCGCTTCAATTAGCTGATGCAAACAAACGTTGGGGTAATTCGCCTGGGTATTATTCCAGCCCTTAATTTGCTGTTGTTCAGTCGCGCTTAACAGGACAACCTCGGCAATCGACAAATCTGGATCTGCCACAATTTCTTTTAACAGCGTTTGGAAGTTGGCCGAAATGCGGGCGATTGTAGAATCGTCAAATAGGTCTGTGCTGTATTCAAAGAAGCCTGCTAGGCCTGTTGGCGTTTCTGTTAGCTCCAACAGCAAATCAAATTTGGCTGTTTGGTTATCGAGTGGCAACTGCGCCAAAGTGAGATTGGGAACATCCCAAACAGTCGTGGGCGTGTTCTGCAGATTAAAGACGACCTGCACCAGCGGATTCTGGTTCAAGTCGCGATCTGGGTGGAGTGCTTGCACCAACTGGTCGAAGGGCAAATCCTGATGAGCATAGGCATCTAGCGTTACAGTTCGAACCCGCTGCATGAGCTCGCGGAAGCTAGGTGCACCGGACAGGTCTGTTCGCAGCACCAGCGTATTCACAAAGAAGCCAATCAGCTTCTCCACCTCAGAGTGAGAGCGGTTGGCAACGAGTGAGCCAACGGGTAAGTCTTCTTGTCCTGTGTAGTGCAACAGCAGGGTTTGGAATGCTGACAAGAGGGTTACAAACAGCGTCACGCCCGACTGACAACTCAGGTCTTTGAGTTGTTGGGTCAGGGGTTGAGATAGGGCAAAAAATTGCCGCGCACCCTGGTAGGTCGGGGCACTTGTGCAGACAGAATCAGTTGGCAATTGCAGTAAGGGTAAATCTCTTAACTGTTCTCGCCAGTAAGCCAGCTGAGTTGCATTCAAGTCACTCTGCAATCTGTGACGCTGCCAAAAGGCAAAGTCTGCGTACTGAATGGGTAGATCGGGCAGCATAGGCTCCTGCTCCAGCGCAAAGGCTTGGTAAAGCGCCGCTAATTCTCCTAGCAGAACGGCGATTGACCAACCATCTGTCACAATATGATGCAGATTAACGAGGAGAATATGTTCCGTTTCGCTGAGCTTAAATAGGGTTGCCCGCAGCAGCAAATCCTCAGACAAGCTGAAGGGAAGCCGAGCTTCTTTGACTAGAAATTGTTGAACTTCCCGATCGGCATCAGACTTAGACAGCAGCGTCAAATCCACTACTGGTAAGGAAAACTCTGGAGCAGGTTGAATAAGTTGAACGGGTTTTCCTGACACACCTCTGAAAACCGTTCGAACTGCTTCATGGCGATTGACAATTGCTTGAAAGCTCCGTTGCATCGCCGCTACATTCAAACACCCCTGCAATCGAAACGCTTCTGGAACGTTATAGAAGGGATGGTTCGGCATCAATTGCTCTAGGAACCACAGCGATTCCTGCATAGAAGAGAGCGGTAGATCGTTATCTCTAGGAACAGGTTGAATGCTTGCGATCGCACCCTCTTGTGCTGCGTGCTGAGCCGCTTCAACCTGTTCTGCTAATTGAGCAATGGTGGGAGACTCTAACAGGCAGCGTAGGGGAAACTCAATCTCGAAGCGATCGCGAATTCGCGCAATTACTTGAAATGCCCGCAGCGAATGCCCTCCCAGCTCTAGAAAGGCGTGATGAATGCCAACTTGCTTTAGCCCTAAAACATCTGCCCAAATCTCAGCCAAGAGGGCCTGTGTAGCAGTTTCTGGCACTGTAATATCCAGATCTTTCGTCAGGTCAGGAATCGGCAGACGCTTGCGATCCACTTTTCCGCTAGGAGTCAACGGTAGTTGATCAAGACATGCGATCGCGCTGGGCACCATGTATGAGGGAAGCTGAGCCTGCAAAAACTGACGTAATTCTCCTGCTAATTGAGATTGAACGGCAGTCTCACCCGCTGGCACCACATACCCCACTAACTGCTGGTCATTTGTGATATCTAAATGGACAGTCACGACAGCCGCACGCACTGCCGGATGCTGCTCCAGTACGGATTCAATTTCACCTGGCTCAATGCGGTAGCCCCGAATCTTGACCTGTTGATCTAATCTCCCCAGATATTCAAGATTGCCGTCTGGCAAATACCGCGCCAGATCGCCCGTTTTGTAGAGCCGCTCTCCCAGCTCGGCTAATTCTGGGGTGATGAAGCGTTCCGCAGTGAGATCAAGGCAGTGCAAATAGCCTCGTGCCAAACAAACTCCACCGATATAGATTTCTCCTGGTTCCCCTATTGCAACTGGTTGACGTTGTTCGTCCAGCAGGTGAATTTGAGTGTTGGAGATAGGTTGTCCAATGGGGGGAAGTAACGGCCACTGTAAAGGCGCACCTGTCATCTGATAGGCAGTCACCACATGGCTCTCCGAAGGCCCGTAGTGATTATGTAAGGTGCAATCGGGTAATTGCTCAAACCAATGGGCAATTGCGGCAGTGATACGTAACTGTTCGCCTGCTGTGATCACCTCCCGTAGGCTAGCTGGCGCAATACCAGCACGTTGAGCCACCTCGGCAATGTGCTGGAGGGCAACAAAGGGAAGCAGTAGCCGCTCAATTTTTGCTTGATCAATCCACTGAAGCAAACTCAGCGGGTTTCTTCGCATCTCTTCCGAGATTAGGACAAGAGTTCCCCCTGCTGCCAGAGTTGAGAAAATTTCTTGAAACGAAACATCAAAACTGATCGGCGAGAACTGTAATGTTTTTCCGGTAGTAACAACAGAATTCTCTACCTGCCAAGAAATTAGGTTCAATAAAGGACGATGTGGCATTGCCACCCCTTTGGGCTTGCCAGTAGAGCCAGACGTATAAACAACGTAGGCAAGATGCTCTGGCAACACTGTACTGAATGGTTTTGCTGTGCTCTGATGAGCAATCTCTAAATTTTCCTCTAAGCACACCACAACCATTTGTTCGGTGGGTAAACAGCCCGTCAGATGGCTGTGCGTTAGATGGTTCTGAGTCAGAAGAACAGATACGCCCGCGTTTTCTAGCATGAAGGCCAGACGATCTGCTGGGTATGCAAGATCGAGAGGAACATAAGCACCCCCAGCCTTAAGAATGCCAAGAATCGCAACAATCATTTCGAGCGATCGCTCAAAATGAAGCCCAACTAAAACATCAGACCCCACGCCCAAGGCTTGTAAATAACGAGCCAGTTGATTTGCCCGTTCATCTAACACCTGATAGGTCAGCGATTGTCCTAGAAATTCCACTGCAATAGCATGAGGTGACCGCGTTACCTGTGCTTCAAATTTTTGATGAACAGAGGTCATTTCAAAATCGGACTGGCTCATTTTCACGGGTATATTCTCCTTTCAACGATGCCCCAAACTCAAATAAAACAAATCCTCAACATCCTTCGTAATCTAAATCGAGATTGAAGGAGAAGTTGTTCTAAATAACAAGAGCATCAGACCTCTTTGCTGATAATCAGTCAGATTCGCCGTTTATACTGGCAGTAGGTATGTGAAGCAAAACCACCAATTACAGGCAAGTAGATTGAACAGAACTTAGGCCACTGTCAGGAATTCAAGAAGTGGCAACCCATTCCAATAAATTATCAATTATTCATGAATTAAACTTGATGAGCCTAGTCAGAATAACCGTAGAAATACTGTTTTTCTGAAAAACAATACAAGCCAGTTTATTTTTTAGAAAAAGACATATTACATCTTTAATCTGAAAAATGTAAACGTGCAAAGTCTTTCTCGACCTTGCACGTTTCAATCTAGCAAAAACTGCAATTCAAGTCCGTAAGAAGAGAAAATATGGCTATTCAAGCTAATTTGACATATAGCTGTCGCTACATTTAAGGCATTTAATTCTGGAGGTGTGTGAGCTTTGTCTCCAGCTAAAGCTTTCATCTCTGCATCCCGCCCTAATTCCAGAAACTATTGCTTTAGTTTCTAAAAAACTGCTTACTAAAATAGTGTGTTCTTGGCTTTCGCATACAACATATGAGCACAAAAATACACTGTTACTGTTCTTATCTTCTAAGCATTAGAACTCACACAGCCAGAGCTTCGGAGTAAATCAAATCCATATGATTAGAATCAACCAAATTCACATGGGCTGAAACTGTTTTTGGAATAGAAACAACAAACTCAGTCTCTCTTCCCACTTCGGAATGACAAGTTAATTTTCCAGCGTGTTTTTCAGTGATAATTTGATAGCTAATTGCCAGACCAAGGCCTGTTCCTTTGCCAACAGCTTTAGTGGTGAAGAATGGATCAAACAGCTTGCATTGAGCCTCCTTGCTAATACCTAAGCCATTGTCCGAGATATAAATATTAATCCATTCATCTTGAATAATTTCAGTATGAATTCTGATACGAAGAGGAGTATTGTCTTGCCTTTCTTCTCTCGCCTCTTCTAGTGCGTCAATCGCATTACTCAGAATGTTCATAAATACTTGATTGAGTTGACCTGGATAGCATTCCACTTGAGGCAAAACGCCATAGTCTCGAACTACTTCAATCGCTGGGCAATCAGTTTTTGCCTTCAAGCGGTGATGAAGAATCGTTAGAGTGCTATCAATTCCTTCATGAATGTCAACCGCTTTAATCTCTGCCTCATCAAATCTAGAAAAAATTCTGAGAGACTGAACAATTTCACGGATTCGAACTGTCCCAAGCTGCATAGATTGAAATATCTTAGCGACATCGTCTTTGAGAAAATCTAGATCAATCAATTCAGTTTCTTGCTCAACTTCTATCGGCGGATTAGGACAGAATTTTTGATAAGTCTCTATTAATCTCAGCAAGTCCTCTGCATACTGCCTAGCATGGCCAATATTGCCGTGAATGAAATTAACAGGATT
The DNA here is from genome assembly GCA_036702855.1 of Trichocoleus sp. Lineage (GTDB taxonomy): Bacteria > Cyanobacteriota > Cyanobacteriia > Phormidesmidales > Phormidesmidaceae > JACVSF01. The sequence goes on from DATNQF010000180.1 coordinate 44,193, forward strand.
ATTAATTTCATGGGCAATTCCTGCAACCATTTGACCCAAGCTAGACATTTTCTCATTTTGAACAAGCTGAGTTTGGGTCTGTTTTAACTCTCGTAAAGTTTGTTCTAAAAATGCTTCTGCTTGCTTACGTTCAGCAATCTCATTAACTAATTGAGTCTCAGCATTTCTCAATGCCAAATGAAC
>DATNQF010000201.1:0-26541 GCA_036702855.1 Trichocoleus sp.
ATTGATAGACCGAGCGTTTGAGGATACTCGCCATTCTCCTGAACGTAGCGCTCGATCAGTGTCTCTGCCGCCCTGCGACCCACGTCCCAGGCACTTTCGGTCGGGATCGCCCGGATATCCACCGAAAAGAAATTACGCCCCGTTGGCAGCACATCAGGCCGATTTCGCGTGGGGGCTCCAGATGGGCCGCTGGGCACATAGCGACCCTCTAGCCCCCACAGCAAATGAGTGAGCTCCTGCCGGGTCTGTTGAAGAGCAGGGAGCAGGGTGGCTTGAACCCACTGAAGTTCGCGGAAAAGGACGGAACTGCTAGGAGTACAAGACGGTGAACTGGGCACCAATCCCTGCACGCCTACCAATGCCTCTGATTCTGTGATGGCTATTCCAGCCTGGCTTCTGGCGATTTCATCTTCGACTAACCGTGCCGCCTCATGCTCCAGTGCCTCGATGATGTCTCCCACATTTCGCCATCCCTCTGTTCTGGCAGAATCCCACAATTGGGATGGATCGTCCGTCAATGGATCAACGTCTAACCCCCAAGCTTTAGCGATCGCACGCGTTAACCCAACCCGACCTGGCCCTGGATGCCTTGCGATCGCAACCATCAAATCCCTCAACTGCCGCTCTTGGGGACACTGCCCAAAAATGTGTAGCCCATCGCGGATCTGGGCTTCTTTGAGTTCACATAGGTAAGTATCAATATCTGGCAGCAGACGCGATAGGTCTGCTTTTTGGATTTTGAGGTTGGATTTTCTTAACGCCAACTCCTCCAGCAAGTTGCTGGTTTTAAGCAGGGTGAGAATGCGATCGCAAATTGCCCCTAGCCGCGTTGGGTCCAAACTTTGAGCCTCATAGTATTCATCCACTAGGGCTTCTAGCTGTTGCAACGGCCCATACAGTTCAGCCCGTGTCATGGGTGGGGTTAGGTGATCGACAATCACCGCTTGAGCGCGTCGCTTAGCTTGGGCACCTTCCCCCGGATCATTCACGATGAAGGGATACAGGTGCGGCAGGGGACCAAACACCGCTTCGGGATAGCAACTCTCAGAGAGGGCAATGCTTTTACCAGGGAGCCATTCTAAGTTGCCATGCTTGCCGACATGGACAATGGCTTGGGCTTGAAACTGATGGCGCAACCAGAAGTAAAAGGCGAGGTAGTCGTGGGTTGGCTCTAGATCAGGGGCGTGGTAGTTCAGGCTGGGGTCGAGGTCATAGCCGCGACTGGGCTGGATGCCGATGAAGACGTTGCCGAGTTGGATTCCAGGGATTGGGAAGCGAGGATTAAGGGGGGAAGCGGGGTCTTGGCTGGAACGGTTTAGGGCATCACCGGGGGAACTCCAGCGTTGGCAAATTCCGGCTTGCACAGCGTCCGGCAGAGATGAGAAATGCTGCTGGTAGATTTCTATTGGCAAACTCTGGCGAGTCACGCGAAAATCTTTGCCTTCGGGATCATTCGTGACACCTGCGGTTAACCCTTGGATTAACTCATCACCTGAGGCCGGGATATCTCCAACTTGGTATCCGGCTGATTTCAAGGCCTGAAGAATTTCGATGCAGCTTTGGGGGGTATCTAGTCCGACTCCATTGGCAAGGCGGCCATCTCGGGTCGGGTAGTTGGCGAGGATCAGCGCGATCCGCCGTTCGGACACAGGTGTTCGACGCAGTGTGACCCAATGGGCTGCCAGATCCGCCACAAAATTGATCCGATCAGCCACAGGCTCGTAGGTGACAATATCAGTTTCTAATCCCTCGCTCCGCTGTTTAACCGCTTTGAAGGACACAGCACGGGTGATGATGCGGCCATCCACCTCAGGCAGTGCTACATTCATCGCCATATCTCTAGGAGATAGGCCCATCGGCTGCTGTGCCCAAAATTCGTGAGTGCCCCCACTGAGAATCACCTGCAATACAGGCACATCGAGTGCTTTCCAAAGGTCGAGCCGAGGTTCGGCCCCATCCAGCTTTGCCACCGAAAAGCTGGTGGTGTTGAGCAGGACATCGATTCCCGCTTCTTCCTTAGGCTGAAGCAGTGCTAACAAATCAGCCTGTACCTCTGGGTCTTGTAAAGACGAGACAAACACCGGAAGAGGCTCCAACCCCCGCTGTCCCAATGCCTCGCATAATGCTTCAATTGGTGCCGTGTTCCCTGAAAGGTAGTGGGCACGGTAAAAGAGGATGCCTGCCTTTCGCTTTTCACCGTCTGCCTTATCCCTGCCTTCCCACTCAAACACCCCTACCTTGGGCACACTCACCGGAGCAGGCGGATTGAACTTTGTGCCGAGAATGCGATCGCAAACCGCCATGAGTCCATGTCGCAAGTTCTCAATTCCCCCTTCATTCAGGTAGCGCCAGAGCTGGTTTGCTACCTGCAGAGGAACTGTCGAATGGCTCATCAGCTCCGGATCTGGTTGGTCGTCGCCAGGGAGAACAATGAGGGCAGCTTTAGATTTCGCAACCGTTTCTTTAACGACTTCTAAACCGTAGGACCAGTAAGCCCGCCCGCCTAACAACCGCAGGATGATGATTTGAGCATGTTGCAGGACATCTTCAGCGTAGGTGTCGATAGTGAGTTGCTGCTGAAGCTGGAGCAAGTTAGTCACGCGCAGAGCTGGGAAGGACTCTGGCAGATGAGGCAGGGCGTTGGCTAACCCCTGAATCTCGGTGTCTGCTGATGTAAGAAAGACGAGGGGAGCGGGGCTTTGCTCCACAAAAATAACCCCCTCGGTATCGGGAGTCCAGCCGCCGGGGGTTGCCGCTAACCGGTGCATGAAGTCTAAAGTAACTGCTAAATCTGAAGGAACTCTAGTGTATGGCTAGAGGGGGCAACTCTGGAAGCTAGCATAAGCCCATGTCGATCTTCATCTGAATAAACTCGTATGTATCAATAGCTGACATAGATAACCCAGATAGGTAAGATAGGACGACTTAATTATCAGGGGTTCACCCAGGGGAGCAGCCACACGATTGTTCTGCTGCCATTACTTATCTGTCTTTAAAGCATTTCCTTCAAAGCGTATTTTCTTGACCCTTCACTCCAATCTACAGGGGCTTTCCTCGCCCATCGTGCTTTATGGCCCGTTTCCCGAATGGTGTTTCCTGCCGTGTCTTGCCCTCTGCTGTTTTAGGTGAACTCGAACGACTGCTAGCGCAATACGGACAGTCTCATCAGGTAACACTGCTTACTGAGCGCGAGCTACCCCAGCCCACCTCACAGAATGAGCGCTTTTGGCTGCTGTTGTCGGCAGAACTTTCTGTTTTAGTCATTAGTGAGCCTTCTAACCCTCCTGAACAGGTACAGAATTCACAGACCTACTGTCGGATTGGTTTGACTTTTGAAACGACTGCGATCGCAAGCTTTCTTAGTACGCTGCTAATTGAGATGACCTTGCCCGTAACGGAGCAGCAGCGACTTTTAAGCTTAAAGGAACAGGTGCAACCTTCCTCCCCTCAGGCTCAGGGAGAGTTTACACTGCTGTTGCTAGAAAGCTTTAGCCAAGCCTCCTACTCTCAGGCAGAGCAAGTATTGATGTGTCAGCCTGTTCAGCAGGCTCTGGATCAGCAGCTTGAGCGTAGCCTGGTGCTCAATCAGGTGGTTACTCGGATTCAAGAGAGCCTAGATTTGTCGGTCATTCTTCAGACGACGGTAGCTGAGGTGCGCCGCTTTCTCCAGGCAGATCGGCTTTTGGTTTATCAGTTTGATTTGGCAAGATCTCAGAACGCTCGTTCGATGGGTGATTTTCACGTAGATAGGCAGGCTGATGATGTGATTGCCATTAAAAAAGCTCATCACAACGGCTACATTACCTATGAATCCAGGGCCAACGAGCATTTGCCCTCCGTTCTTCACTACACCGAAAACTATTGCTTTAATGATCAATCCGGCTGTCGGCTGCGCTATTTGGAAGGTAAGACCTTTGCAGTGGAGGATGTGCGGGCTACCTACCAAGACTCAACCTGCCTGCTGGCCTTTTTAAAGCAGGTGCAGGTGCGCTCAAAGTTGGTGGCTCCGATTGTGGTCAATCACCAACTTTGGGGCCTGCTAATTGCTCACCAGTGTACTTACCAACGCCAATGGCAGCCCTGGGAACCTGAATTTTTGCAGCATATTGCTGAGCATCTTGCGATCGCAATTAACCAGGCCCAACTCTATCAACGGCTCCAGCAGCAAACCCAAAATTTAGAGTCCTGTGTAATCGAACGCACTCAGGATTTGCGCGATGCCCTCGCGGCTGCCCAATCAGCTAACCGAGCTAAAAGCGAGTTTTTGGCGACCATGAGCCACGAACTGCGTACACCGCTAACGTGCATTATTGGTTTATCGGCTACGTTGCTGCGCTGGTCATTCGGAGAACTGAGCGACCGTCAGCGAGAATACCTCAATACCATTCACTCCAGTGGTGAGCACTTGCTGGCTCTGATTAATGACATTCTAGAAGTCTCAAAGATCGAATCGGGCCGTACAGTTTTAGACGTCAATGAATTTTCGATTACCAACTTAGGTCGGCAGAGCCTTGATGCCTACCGCCCCGAAGCCGCTAATCAAGATATTGAACTCAACCTCGATGTCAAGCTTGCCCCTGAGCAAGACACCTTTGTTGCAGACTCTCGCAGAGTCCGTCAGATCCTTTCAAACCTGTTGAGCAATGCAATCAAATTCACACCAGCAGGCGGTAAGGTGACACTGCGGTTGCGGTGCGAACAGCATTTGCTGACTCTGCAAGTTGAAGACACTGGCATTGGTATTCCTGAGAGTTTGCAACCTCTTTTGTTCGAGAAGTTCCAGCAGCTAGAAAAGGCTCACCAGCGGCAATACCAGGGTACTGGATTGGGCCTAGCCCTAACTAAGCAACTAGTTGATCTACATGGTGGATCAATTAATGTGACTTCTAGAGTGGGTATGGGCTCTATTTTCACGGTTCGATTGCCGACACAGCGCTCGACCATAGTGCCTAAAGCATCGGCTTTGCAGCCACCTGCCGCTGAGCCTCTTTTGGGCCGCGTTATCCTACTAGAAGAGCACGAGGAAAGTGCTGGAATGATCTGTGATATGCTCACTGCCGCTAACTATCAGGTGATTTGGATCGTAGAGGGATCGCAGGTGCTAGAGCAGGTCGAACTTCTTCAGCCTGCTGCTGTGATCACGGCGGTCGATCTGTCTGGATCCAACGGCTACGACATTATTCGTGCTTTGAGACGCTATGTAGGTACTCTCGGAATTAAAGTTTTAGCTCTTACTGACCGTCAAGACGGTGCACAAGCTAACAAGGCCCGCAAGTCTGGTGCCGATGGGGTACTAACCAAGCCGATTAATCCAGAAGAATTGCTAGCGACCATGATGGCTGTTATGGCGCTCGCTCATCATTAATCCCTGAGGGAGACTCCTGGATCCGCCACACGATGGTCAGCGTTTTATTAAGGAATCGTTAGGGTGAGGAAAAGATATCCCTACTGAAGTCGTCATGGCACTACGTTCACTTTTCCTCCCAATGGGGGCAGCAGTTGCGATCGCAATTCCCCTAATAACTTCCCCCACCCAGGCTCAAGACAACTACATTTGCTATCTAGAATCAGATGATGGTCAGGTTTTTAATCTAGAAACCCTTTGTGGCACCAATACCATAACCTCTGAGGCTCCCAGTTCAACGACTGCTCGCCGGGAAGCGCCAGATTATTCGACGCTTTTAGCAGCTTTTGGAATTGACCAAGCCGATGTTAATGCCTACGCTCAAGCGTATTCTTACACGCTTGCAACTGCTCCTAATCAAGCGGCTGTTGCCAATGCGATCGCATCGGGTGACCTTAATCCCGTTGAAGATGGGCTTGATTACTGTGCTGGGTTAGCCGCCGGGCAACCAGCTAATCCGCTTCTAATTAGTCGAGTGGCTGCAACGGCTCAAAACGGCCTTGCTGGGCTTAATCAAGATGCCGCGATTGACACAGCTGCAACTCATTACTCACTTGTTGGGAATCTCGCCCCAACCTATTTTTGCGCTCGTTAGGGCAACTACCCAAAGTGTGGTTGATTCAGAATCCTACTTGTTTAAAACCGCTTAATATCCAGAAGATATACACAAAAACAGGCTGAAACTTCAGTTTCAGCCTGTTTTATAGATCGTTCTTATGTCTAATCTAATTTAGTCGCGGTAAGTTGTGCGAGACACAGTTGCGTCAGGGGCAGTGTAGGTCTCTTGGTGATGCGTTTTGGGCTTGCGGAGCAAGTTCAGCAGGCCTAACAGACCCACTAGACCTAGCCAACCAAAGTTATTAAAGTCGTTGGTTGACTCCTGGAAAGGAGTCGAGTCAATTGTTGGGTTATTGGCTTCAGACTGTGCTGCGGCAGGGAGAGAGGCAGGCAAGACAGATAGACTTAACGCCAACAAACCTGTTCCAAGGACAGTTTTAGAGAAATTTACTAGTTTCATCGTTGTTACTTCTCGTGTAGAATTTCAAACCTTGAAACCCTTACCGCAATTGACGCGAATACTGCTATCTAGCATGCGGAGGGTACTGTGTTTTAGAGGGCGGGTTGTACAGACAGTTGTCTGTACACTCTAGAAATTTACGCATTCGTTAGGGAGAGCAACCCGCCCTACAGAACCCCTGGGTAGTGCTGTTTTAGTAGCGAGAGCTGGTGCTGGAAGGCACTTCGTTGGGATCGCGGTAGCGGGTAGCGTGGTCGTCATGATTATTGCGCTTCAGACCCGCCAAGCCGAGCAGACCCAGCAAACCGAGCCAGCCCCAGTCAAAGTCACGATCGCCTTCAGTGGCGGTGTTGGTGGTGTCGTAGGTAGGTGCGGTGGTGGTGTCAGAGGGTGCGGTGGTGGTGTCTGTAGTGCCAGTGCCAGTGCCAGTGCCGGTGCCGGTGCCAGTACCAGTCTGAGCGGAAGCAGGCAGAATAGCGAGTCCAAGAGCGAGAGCGCTGGTACCGACGAGAGCAAATAGTTTGCGTTGCATAGTTTTTGACCCCTGTGAGTTTATTAATGTTGGGTTTTACGGATGACTGAATCTTCTAGTCAGAAAGTAACTAGTCGTATTGGACAGCCATGGCACAACATTAACGGTTTGCTCCAGAGGCTTGAATTAACCCTCAGTTAGAACCTGCAAGCGACCTGACTCTAACAAAGGGTTGGGACCACTGTAACTAAAGATATAAGGCCAAGTACTGCCATTTCCTGGGATCATTACAGGCAACGGGGTTCAAGCTGCGATCGCACTGCTAGCTTTTCTTCAAAATAAGTTTTTCTATAGATACTTCTTAAGATAGATATTAATAATTTCCGCTTAAGGTGCTGGTGCAACTAAGGGTTTTGTCGCGGGATGAAAAGAAATTTCTTCTAACAATTTTGATGCAGTTTGCTCAACCAAGTCGGCCCCTTCTTTAGGAGAAAGACCTGTAATGTCAACCTGGGGAATTGTCTTTTGACGACGGTCCAAATCATAGCGGTAGGTGCGATCGTAATAGTCAAGAATAATTGCGATCGCAGGTTTCAAATTGCCCGCCCGAATGTAGTCCACTGCCTCCTGGGTCCGCTGTCCTCCCAAGCGTTTACGAATCCGTTCTGTTGCGATTACCAAGGTTTCTAGATCAGCCTGCCCGTAGAGCTTAGCTAGCAATTCCAACCGCTCCGATACGGGCCGGATCACCTCCAGTGTTAGGGCTGCCTCCATTTGCAGAAACAGGTCGTCTGGGATGCGGCAGACCCCAATCCGACGGCTTTCCGCCTCAACCCAAATGGGTTTTGTGGCATCGAAGGCAGTCCACTGCATCGCGATTAGATTTTCAAACTGTTCTGTCGAAGGTTGGGGCGGCATTTCTAGACCGCCATAGCTGCTGCCCCGATGATTGGCTAAGCCTTCTAAGTCCAAAACTTGCGCTCCCTGTTGGGATAAAGCATGGAGAATCGAAGTTTTGTCAGTACCTGTCATGCCCCCAAGGACAACAATGGGCTTGGGAACTGCTACCGTTTCTCGTACCCAACGGCGAAACGCTTTGTACCCGCCTGTTAACGTCGTGACCCGTAGCCCTGCTGTTTCTAGCAGCCAACTCATGCTGCCACTGCGCATGCCACCCCGCCAACAATGCACACGAACCTGTTTATCAGGAGTGAGTTCCTTTGCGCGTCTAATAAAGGAGGCAAGCTTAGGCCCCACAATCTCAAATCCCAACTCCACCGCTGCCTCGTGCCCCTGGTGCTTATAGCAAATTCCCACCTCGGCCCGCTCCTCATTGCTAAAGAGCGGAAAACTAATTGCTCCAGGAATATGGCCTTGCTCAAATTCCCCTGGGCTTCGAGCATCAAGAATGGGGCCAGGGGAATTGAGAAATTCTTCGATAGACAGGAGTTGAGGCACGGGCAGGGAAGGTAGAAGGGTAGAGCAGAAGGGGGATGGATAGTCAGTGGGCGTGAAGGGTTAGAAAGGGATGTCTCCAACCTTGCGAGTTTGACTACAAATGATTTTGGGTAGGGGCGCAAGAGGCTGCGTCCAGCGCAAAATCCGTAGTTTTAATAGAGAACTAGTACTACCCTCTTTTGATATTAATGGGTTGGGTAGGATTCTCTAAGGGGAGAACTTCGCCCAAAAGAAAGCTGTCAGAATACCCAGCGTTATGAAGGGCGGTGAGGCAAGCGGCTGCGGCAGCAGGAGGTACAGATGCAACGAGGCCTCCAGCCGTTTGGGGGTCAAATAGTAGCGGGTAGTTTATGTGCTGTGAATGCACCTCAACATTTTGAATGGCAGTGCTTACCCGCTCGTTTTGAGACTGGAGGGAACTGACAATGCCCATAGCCAGTGTTTCCCGTGCGCCTTCTAAAATGGGTAGGCAGGTCAGATCCAGCTCAACACTAACCTGCGACGCTTGCACCATTTCCAGCAAGTGTCCCAACAGGCCAAATCCAGTAACATCTGTGCAAGCGGTTGCGCCATGTGCTTGAAGACAGTTAGCCGCCTCGCGGTTGGAGTGCAGCATTTGGCCCACTGCGGCTTCAATCCATCGTCCTTTTGCCTGCTTCCGCATATCCGCAGCAAACAGAGTACCTGTTCCCAGGGCTTTGGTCAAAATAATCCTATCCCCTGGCTGCATGCCGCCCTTGCGCAGTAGTTTGCCTGGATCGACCAAGCCATTACAGGAAAAGCCCAAAGCAAGCTCAGTCCCCTCTGTAGTGTGTCCTCCCACTAAAGGAGTTTGCGCTGCACCCAGCGCTTTTTGCACGCCCGACAACAGATGATATAAAGTCTCCTCCTGCTTAGCCGTCGTTGCGTAGGGAATGACGGCTAAGGCCAGCGCACTCTGCGGATCGGCTCCCATCGCATACAGGTCACTGAGGCAGTGATTCACACAAATCTGGGCAAATACAAAAGGATCGTCCAGCATCGCCCGGAAATAATCCACCGTATGCACCATAGCCTTGCCTGGTGGTACTGCTACAACGGCTGCATCATCGGGAGAGCCTAGGCCTAGAAGAATCTCAGAGGTGTGAGGCCAATCTTCAGAAGGGGGAAACTCGGCTTGTACCCTTTGCAGTGCCTTTGCCAACGCCTGACTACCAACCTTAGAGCCACATCCAGCACAAAACATGGGGGGTGGAGAGGGTAGAGACAGGATGGAGACAGAAGGCGTAACGCTGCCTTCTACCTTCTGCTTTCTGCCTTTCGCCCTTTGCTTTTCCCCTTCTGCCATCTCAGGGAATTCAGTGAAAAGCCGCATAAATTTGCGATCAATGTGGTCTTTCCACTGGCGGGCAAGGGGCGACTCAACGGTAAAAGGACCACGAGATGCGATCGCACTACCGCCGCCAATATCAATAATGTTGAGAAACTGCTTTTGGGGTCGAAAGGGTTTGAGGGGCTGGCCTTGCAGGTAGCGCACTAAGTTTTTGAACAGCGGCGGCCCTTGCCGTACGGCAAAGACGCCCGCCTTGGGCCGAGCGTAATTCACCATCGTCGCCACATCGCCTGCTGCAAAAACGTTGTCATGGGAGCAGGTTTGCAGGGTATCGCGCACTTGAACGAAGCCTTCCGGATCTAGGGAGAGTCTGCTGTCTTTTAGCCAGGGTGGGGCTGAAGCACTCGTAACCCAAAAAATGCGATCACAGGCCACTGCCAATCCTGACTCACATTTGACGACCCGCCTTTGCCCGTCTGCCGCTAAATCAACTGCTACAACCGTCTCCTTAAGATGTAGGTGAATGCCCCGCTCCTGAAAAATCTGCTGCAATCGTCGCCGTGTTGAGCCATTGCGCCCAGTCGCAATTGAGTCTCCCCGATGAAAAACATGAATTTGCACCTGATTGAGAGGACGATCCAGTTCCCGCAGCAGCGTATACAGTCGCTCCTGCATGTTTAGAGTCAGTTCCACACCACCGACCCCGGCCCCCACAACACCTAAAGTCAGGGGCTGTTCCGGTGACTGCTGAATTGCTGCCAAAAGCTTATCCCACTGCCGCAGAAGTTGGGGGACAGGCTTGGCTGGAATGGTGTGCTCGGCTGCCCCCGGAACTGAAACCGTTGCAGGCGTACTGCCCGTATCAAGCAGCAACACATCGTATTGGACTGGGGGATGATGCGCACAAATCACTTGCTGTTTTTCCAAATCAAGCCCGATCGCTTGATCCATAAATAGGCGGCAGTTAGCAAAACGAGTCAGGGGCCGCAGGTCAATGTGTGACTCATCAAAGCCATATACCCCAGCAATGTGACAGGGCAACATGCCAGAGTAGGGCGTGTCTACTAGATTGGTGATCAGCGTCAGACGCACCCCCGGCAGCGACATCATGCCCAACTTCCGCAGCACGATCGCATGGGTATGCCCTCCCCCAACCAGCACTACATCTGTTTCTATTGGTTGGGCTGTCTGCATCATCGTCAATTCCTAGTTATGCTTTGTCCTGCTGTCTTTTCTCAGAATAACGAGTCACCAGCAGGTAGATAATCGCTAGGATGCTAGACAGGGTTTGGCTCAGCCGCCTCAGCAGGTAAAGGGGGGCGCAGGGCTAAGTAACTGGCTGCGCCAATGAGAGGAACGGCTGCGATCGCAAAAAACAGCCCCTGGTTCTTCAGCCCTCGTCGTGCCATGTCATCTCCTAGTAAGGCAGGAAACAGCAGCCACAGCAGGCAAAAATCCAAGCTCATGACATGGATGAAACGATTGGTTCGCCACTGCTCAAAGAACTGGCCCCAGTCACCGGCGATAAGCCCGTAACCCATCAGCACAAGGGATCCTAGCAGCAAGAGCAGTCCCAACCAGCGAGAGTCCACTATCCCCAACACCCAGTTTTTAGGGCCTTTGAAGGTGGGGTTGGGCGATCGCCAGATTAAGTACGGCAAAATCAAGAATGCCCCTACCCCAAATGACCCCGCAACAAAGGGCCAAGCCCTTGCCTGCTGGTTATGCCCGTCAATCAAGGCCACGCAAGCATAGATGACTGGCCAAATGCCCATGATATTAAAGAGAGCAACAATCATCGGGTTAATCCCCTGCCAATTGCCGCTAACTAAGTTAAGAATTAAATCGGTTGTGTCTGGTTGATTGGGGGGAGCAAGCAGAAATGCGTAAAGAATAAAGCTGCTCCATAAGATTACTAAACCTCCTCGCCTCATAATGCTTAAAACATCCCTGTAAAACTACTAAGTTTCAATCCAATTTATCAATGAATTTATAAAAACGCAGTCAGAAGATAGTCCAGCAACTAGGCTGGGACTAAGCATTTAGACGCTTACATAAAACAATCCTTAAAAAGAAATTAAAAATAATTTCATTTCTCAAGGGGCATACTGTCAAGCCCGCTTGAATGGGCAATCTATTCCCAAGCGCAACCCATGGGAAAGGGTTATTTAGAACACAAATTGCCAAAGCAAATAGTAAGTTCCTTTACATCCATTACATCACCCCTGGGGAAAGCGCTGTGCCCCTTCTCTCTGTTCGGCCTAGTCAACCTCCGGCTCGCCACCGCCGTGCTATGCATCTGAACTACTTTCTGGAACTCTATGAGTCTGGATACCGAGAATTTGCCGGTATTCATTTAAGTGGAGCCGACCTCACAAATCGGATCTTGGTTGATGTGAATTTGACCGGGGCCAATTTGATGGGTGCGGATCTCAAACGGACCTTCCTAACAAAAGCTACGCTCAGAGAGACCAAGCTGAACTGGGCTGACTTTAGCTTTGCCAAAATGAGTGAATGTTGTCTTACCTATGCTGATCTGACCAAGGCCAATCTACGAGGTTCTTTTCTGGTCAGAGCTGACTTAACGGGAGCCCAGTTAAGTGGGGCCAACCTCAGCTATGCCAACCTCAGCAGAGCAAATTTAGCCGGGGCCAACTTATGTGGAGCTAATCTGAGTGGCGTCAACTTACGGGGCGCTAACTTGAGTGGAGCCAACCTGGCCTGGGCCCACCTTGGCGGTGCCCGCCTGAGTGGGGCAGAATTGGACGAAACCCGTCTTGATGCCGTCAACCTGGAAGGGGCTTGGCTAAACGGAGTTGATCTTCATGGCATGGATCTCAGTGGGGTCAACCTGAAGGATGCCAAGCTCAATGGTGCCAACCTGGACAATGCCAACCTCAGTGCTGCTAACTTGGCCCACGCCACCCTGCGAGGTGTCAGCATGGAGGGAGCCAATCTCAGCAGCTCTGACTTGACTGGAGCTGTCCTTTGGAATGCCCGCCTCAACGGAGTAGATCTAACTCGGGCTGATCTGACTCGTGCCAATTTGGGAGATGCCTCTCTAGAGGGCGTGCTGGTAGAAGGAACCGAATTTACGGATGCTGTTCTGCCTGAGACAGCTCGCTCCTATCTGCTCGACTCAGTACGTGGCACAACCCGCTGGACCCATCAAGCTGCCCGTGACACCCTAGAGCGATCTGAGTTCATTGATCGGCTTAACTTTTGAGGAGAAAAAATGTCAAGCTATGGCGTAGTTCTCGTGACTGCCAGCTCTCAGGAGGAAGCTCTAAAGCTGGCCGATCACCTGGTGAAGGACGCTTTGGCTGCCTGCGTTAACCTTTTTCCAGTTCAATCGGTTTACACCTGGCAAGGGGAACTCCACCACGATACGGAATGGCAATTGGTGATCAAGACAAACCTCGATTGCTTTGCTCAGCTTGAAGCTAGAGTCCGGGAACTTCACTCTTATGAGGTTCCAGAGATCATTGCCCTGCCGATTGTTAAAGGGTCTGAGCCTTATCTCAGCTGGTTAGCTGAGCAGACAGCCTCTTAGGTTCAAAGCTACCAGGGAATCGGTGTGCGATCGCGCCAAAATAATCCCGAAGGTGCATCATCGGGTAGGGTTGCTAACCACGCGATGGTATCAGCTCCTTGTTCAGGTGTTCGAGGTGCATTGGGTCCGCCCATGTCCGTCTGAACCCACCCCGGACACACCGCATTCACCTTAATATTGCTGCCCTCTAGTTCGCTGGCCAAGATCCGGGTTGCAGCATTTAAGGCCGTCTTCGACAGGCGGTAAGCAGTGTAGCCGCCTCCCATCTCCGAAAGCTGACCCAGCCCAGAAGATACGTTTACGATGCGTCCGTAGTTTTGCCTTTTCATGAGGGGGATGAATGCCTGAGCCAGCAAAATTGGCCCGTATACATTCGTTTCCATTGCTGCTCGAATGCTGTCTAATCCAGGGCTAAAGACGCTGCCTCCACTACGATCCGGCATAATTCCCGCATTGTTAACTAAAATGTCAATCCGGCCAAACTCGCTTTCTAGTGATTGAGCCAAGGTTTTGACACTGCTCTCATCAGCTACGTCCAGCTGTCGGGCAACAGCATCTCCTCCTTGTTGCCTGAGTTGAGCTGCTGCAGCCTCTCCTTTGTCTGGGTCTCGGCTTCCCAGAATTACTCGGATATCTTGTTGCGCAAGCTGTCGGGCCGTCTCAAGCCCAAGCCCTCGATTAGCACCCGTTACTAATGCCACTCGTTGTTCTGCTGCCATGGCCTAACCCCCCTCCCCCTACTTTTGGGAACATGAGTACCCCGATCCATCTGAAGGGTAAGCCATCTGAGTAGATTGCGGCCACCGCTAGAGCGACATAGCCAAAGTCGTAGGCTGAGGTAAGGGCAGAATTATTCCTCTGTCTGCTTCTGGAGCGCTTCAATGGCGAGTAGTAGTTCTTCCTCTTGAGCCTCGAACTCTTCCTCCTCAACTTCGCCCATATCAAAGGCCATTTGCAGCGCTAACAGTTGCTTCTGGAGTACCTCCAGATCGTTGGTCTCGCCCTCCGACTGCTCCAAAATCTTTTCGGCGATCCAGGTTACCCCTCCTAAAGGACCTGCAATAGGCAGAAACAAAAGCTTTAGAAGCATGGTTAGTCAAGCTGAGCAAGCTGGGCGAAGTTATACGGGGCAGTGAAGTTGTTGTAACGGATGCGGAGGCGATCCTCAAATTGTGCGTCTAGCGCTTCAATGACTTGACTGAAATTGGGTTCGTCGTCCCAGCGGATTAAGTAAGCCGTGTTGTAGATCATTGAGTCCATTAACGGATCATTCTCAATAGATTCCACTGCCAACGGCCTCAGCGCAGCTCGAAAGGCATTTACAATGCCTTCCTTCCGCGCATTAACTGCCTGCTCAATAGATTGGCCAATGCGAATTACTTGATCCATACTGAGCTGCTGGCCTTCCAATTGGTCGCGCTGTTGGCGCAGAGCATCGTCCTCCTGCATCAACGTTTCCAGTTCTGAGGGTTGATCCCACAGCACCTTGACGCTGACTTCCCGCTGTCCCTCCAACCGCTCAAACAGCTTCTTAAGGCCATGTCCGTGGGGCTCAACTAGCTGCTGGATCACCTGTTCCCAGCCTTCAACAATGAGGCCAAACTGGAGCGGCAGCAGCGTCCGATGCCCATGGTGCATGGCGGCTTCTAAAACTTTTTCGTGGCCGAGCAAATTCTTGCGGCTAGCCAAATACCGCTCCTGCTCGGTTTCCGAATACAAAAAGGCAAATCCATCTAGAGTGTAGGACTGCACTGGCTGCTTATCCAACCCCTCAATATCTAAACCTTCAGGACCGGGTGCCGGGAAAATACCGTACAAATAGTAACGCTCTGCCATAAGCCGTAGGGTGGGCAGTGCCCACCATCATCCTCAAATTGTGTGGAGCACGAACACAGACATCAAACCTAGCCTTCTCAATCACTCATCCTGTCAAGAAGCAGGTTTTTGCCTTACATGTAGGGTCTTTGTTAGTGTGCCCTATATGGGTTTTGAAGTCAGAACAAGGCGCAATTTGGCGTGAATCAGGTTCAGCTGTGCTAACCCTAAATCGAGATCTCCCTCTACGACAACCCCGGTGCTAAGCAATCGATCTAAAAGTTCCAAAATTGTAGGACTTTGAGATGTTTCGCCCGGATAATAGCCCCCTTGTTTGGGAAGAAGTGTTCCCACGTCCCCTAAGTCAAGGTTAAGATCCGCCGGATCGACTTCAAAGACTTCACAAAGGTGAAGCACTTGCTCTTCTAACTTGCGGATACTTTCAGCGGCTCGATCCAACTCCTCATCGCTTAAGTGCCCGCTTTCCATACGGCGAATGACCTGAGCTTCCAGAAGTTGCCGCACCAGTTCTATGACGGTGAGCAACAAGGGAGCCAGGCCTGATTCAGATCCTTTTTTCGGTCGAATCGCAACGTCAGGTAGACGTGGAAGTGCAGTGTCTTCAGAGGTCATGGCCTCAGTCTAGCGCCGACTCCGCCACATCAGATCACGCCACTGGCGATGAGACTCATTGCTGAGCATCTGTGCGTAACCCTCCATCATCCGTCCTTGATCCTGAATTAGACGATGGGACGTGCGATTGAGCGTCTGGCACGACCGGGAACTGGGAATTGTCCGGCTCGTTGCGATATGCTTCATCGTTCTGATTGTCAGCATCTGAACCTCCAAAGCAAGGAACTGAAAGATAACAAGATCAGCGGTTAGCCCATTTATGCCTGAGCTGCCTTGAGCGCCTTCAACTCAGCTTCTAGGCTTTCGAGCCGGGTTTGAAGCTGCTGATTAGTTGCTAATAACTCCTGGTTGCGACCGCTGAGGTAGGGATCGTTTTCCCACCAGTTGATTCCAATTTCGCGGGCTTTGTCGACTGATGAGATCAGCAGGCGAATGCGGATGCTCAAAAGTTCGGTAGAGCCCACAGAAATTGAGATGTCTCCGGCGATAACTACGCCTTTGTCCAGTACCCGTTCTAAAACATCCGCTAAAGAGGAGCCTTGCGTAGAAGTGGTGATGGCACGGTTGGTTTGGGGTTGGGGGCTTAATGAGGTTGCAGACACGGTTTTTAGCTCTCTTGCTCAAGGTGAAGGCGATAGGTGGAGGCTTGTCCGGGCTGTTCATGCTTGATCAGTAAACCCTGATCGAGCAGCGATTTCAGAGTGTTGACCACTTGGAAGCGGTTTAACTGTAGGGAGGTCTCAATGTCAGAGAGGCGAGCTTCGCCTTTTTCTGCGATGAGTTTGTGGATTTGAGCTTCGTAAGGGGTTTCTCCAACAGAAGCAGGCTCTTCAATGGTTTCGGCTACTAGCTCAGCCACTAAAGAATTTTGTGGGGTTGGATCAATCTTTGCTGGGATAAGTTGAACCGGGTTGGGCTGAGAATCTTCTAAAGCGTCTTCTTGGGATGGAGTCTCCCCATGTAGACGGGCAGATGTCGTCTGCAAAGGCCGCTCAATGATAGGTGCTTCAGCTACAGTTTCTTGTACCCCTACGATTTCTTGGACTCCAACGCACTGGTTAAAGATTTCCCAGAGATGTCGGGTCGCATCAGGCAGAGATTCCTTGGCCCGGGAAAGCAATACATCGCTGCACACATCCCTAAACTCAGGATCTTCAGCTAGAGGTGGAATTTCGTGCTGCTGACAAATGGTTGCAATCATGAGGCTAGGCCGCAGGCTGGAAACCATATCTGGGGCCATGTTGGCATGAAACCCTCTAACAACTCGCACAATTGTCAGCGCAGATGCTGCCTCAAGCCCCACTTTTTGCACTAGAATTTGCTGCTGAGTGAGCTCGTCGGGCTCCGGCATTGTAATTGTGATGAGCCGGTCTAGAAGCGCATCTTGGGTGCCGTGAACACCGCAGTATTCTTCCGGGTTGGAGGTGAAAATGCCCCTAAAGTGGGGGTTAACCCGGATATATTCAGAGCGGTTATTGTTGGGTGGCAACACCAGTAGCTTTTCTTCCAGGGCCGAAAGTAGAACGTTGTTGACCTCCGGACGGGAACGGTTAAATTCGTCGTATACCAGGGTGAAGCCTTCGCGACAGGCTAGGGTAAGGCGAGAGTCTACCCAGTTTTGGCGTAGTTCATCTTCTACTTTGACAACGCTGTGGATGTAGTTATCCACGACTTTCTTACGGGTGTAGCCAGACTGGTTGCCAATTAAGTCTGAGGTTTTAAACTCGTCGTCCCCAAACAGAAGCATGATGGGGCGGGCGAGCAGATCGGCCAAGTGCAAGGCTAGGGTCGTCTTGCCCGTGCCAGCAGGACCTTTTAGGTGGATGGAGTAACCCGACTGTAGGTACCGCAAGGCTCGGCGGGCGATCCGCTCAGTTGTGGGTGTGCTAACAAAGTGTCGGGGGCGGGCTTGGAGCACAGTGTTCACAGGACAGCTTCCTCTTGGACGTGGTAAATTCGGTCTTCCTGAACAATCAATTCTTTCTGAATGAGCGATCGCAAAGCATCAACTGCTTGGAAGCGATTAATTCCTAGTTCTGATTCGATCTCGGTCAACCTTGCTCCATGTGTTTTGTGGAGGTAGTTGTAGACCAACTCTTCAACGGGATCGCTTTCGGCAGCAACGGATGGTGTTTCTAGTGCAACGAGGGATGCCATTGTTGGGAGGGGCATCGGAGCTACTACAGGTGCCGACATAGGTGCAGCGGCAGGAGACTTCAGGGCTGGGGCCGGAGTCTGTACTGGGGCGAATCCTCTTGGGGTAACTGAGCGGCGAGGCTGGGTTTTGGCAGCAGCAGTTTCGACAGCAACAGGTTCAACAGCAACAGGTTCGACAGCAGCAGTTGCGATGGGAGGTACCAGCAAGGATGACTCCTTACCCCAGACCTGCTCGGTTAAACCTTCTCTAAAATTGCGAAGTTCCTGCCGAAAATTGCTCAGTTCTTGAAACATGGCCTCAACTTCGTTGGCTAAGGCCTGCCGCTCCTGCTGTCGTTGTTCTTGGCGAGGACCCGCAGCGGCCAAACGAGCTGAGACAAGGGCATTGAGAGCCTCAGTAACTTCTAGCCTGAGTTCGCTGACATAAGCTTCGAGTTCAGGTAGAAGTTGCGATCGCATCATAGCGTGCTCTTGCCGATGGCCAGCCCGGATGACAGCTGTCTCCTGACGGAGGCTCTCTACTCGGCGTTGAATGCGGTTGAGATCTTGGGAGATTGCTAGTCGCAGATCGCTAACAGTCGCTTCGAGATTGTTTTGGTCAGTGGAAAGCTTTTGTCGGAGTTGACGGGCTTGGGCAAGACGACGCTGACGAGTTTGAACTAACCAAAGCGCGTTTTCGTCCTGCAAGTTGACATACATCTGGTTTAAGGCTTGGCGAAGCTGGGTAGTGTTGGCGAGGCGATCCTGTTGCCAACTTCCCAAAGTTGTGTGAACCTGCCGCCGTCTTTGGGCTACGGTGGCTTGACGTTGTTGCCTTGCCGCCTGCCACTGGTGATTGAGTGGAGTCACGGAAACGATCTCCTTACATGAAGAGTCAAAAGGTCAATTCAGGAGTTAACTAACCAGCACGAGCAAACCAGATATTCCCCGCCTGCGATGCGATAGCTTATTGCCTATGGCAGGCAGGCGAGGCAGCCGATCTGGTTAAAGATGTCTTTTGGAATTGAGTGCTAGGAACTTGTTTTTAAACAGAATTCCGATGTCCACATTCCAAAAGGTTTTTGAGTGACTACACAAACGGTCTAGGCAGCAGGAACAGCAGCTTGGGCGGTCAGACCAACAGCTTCTGCATACTTCAGGTAGGTGTCTACAGAAGCGATGACGACGCGAGCTTCTACGGCCAGTAGCTCAATACCAACTAAGGAAACGCGAACCCAAGCATCAATAACGATGCCTTTGTCCAAAATGCGGTCAACAACTTCGGCCAAGCTGGAAGATGAATTTACTTTTTCAACAGCCATGATTTTGAACCCCAGAAAATGAAAAAGAGTTGGTTAATTCGGAAGGAATTGCGCTCAAGTGCTAAAAAGCTTTTTGATGCAGATACCTTCGCCGTAGGTTATTGGTATTGGCTATAGTTGAGGGGTGGGTTTTTGAGAAGCTGTTGTCGAGGCAGGATTCCTAGACCCACACCCAAAAAAGCTTTATTTAGGCAAAGCCGATAGCCTAAGCAGCAGGAACAGCAGCTTGGGCTGTCAGACCAACAGCTTCTGCATACTTCAAATAGGTGTCTACGGAAGCGATGACGACACGAGCTTCTACGGCTAGTAGCTCAATACCAACTAGGGAAACGCGAACCCAAGCATCAATAACGATGCCTTTGTCCAAAATGCGGTCAACAACTTCGGCCAAGCTAGAGGATGAGTTTACTTTTTCAACAGCCATAGTTTTGAATCCCAGAACGTTAAGAGTTAAGTCAGTTAATCGGGAGATTCCCGGTTTTGGTGTTGCCCTTAAAACAGAAAGTTTCTGTTTTAAGGGTTGGGGTGCAGCTTTTTGATGTGCACACCCGGTAGTTTGCCCAGTTGCCTGCTAGGGATCACGCTTAGGAACAATTTTTCTTAAATATTCCATCAGTATTTCTCCCAAGATTAGGCAGGGTGCTTCAGCATGAGGAATTCTTGATGGCTCTTCGATTCCAGTTTTGATTCTCTATAAAGGTTCAATAGGAATCGGATGAACGCATCCATAATTTCTTGCTGAGGTCTGCTTAAAGTGCCCATATGTGTCAAGAGATGCACTTATAGACACACAAATTACTGAGACTGCAATACTCCTTAAAAAATCCCTTAAGGTTATGTATGGAAGTGCCTGGCAGGTTCTGGCTCGATGGAAAACCCGTCTATTTCACAGCTGCTTGAGGCGCTCAAGCATTCGGATGAAACGGTTCGGCAGGAAGCTACTGATGAACTCTGGCGGATTTGGTTTCAACAAAAAGGTATCCACGGTACTCGTCAACTCATGAAGAGTCAAACTTTGCTAGAGGCAGGGCAGGCAGAGGAGGCTGAAGCGCTGTTGTCGGAGGTAATTCAAGACCAGCCCGATTTTGCTGAGGCTTGGAACCGCAGAGCTGTTCTGTATTTCACACAGGGGCGCTACTGGGATGCGATCGCAGACTGTGAGAAGGTGCTTGAACTGGTTCCCTATCACTTTGGTGCTTTGCACGGTCTAGGCCTGTGCCATGCAGCCCTTGATAATTACCTCGCTGCAATTCAGGCTTTTCGACAAGCTCTGGCAGTGCAGCCGTATTCATTGATTAACCAGCGGTTGATTCTGGAATGCACAGCAAAATTGAGCTAGGACAGCGTCTGAGTCTGAGGGTAATGTCGTCTGCACCGCACCTAAACGATCCCGTTCTGTGGCAACCTGAGTATTGAACTGTGAAATGTTGCCTGAATACTGGCTACACAGCAATTTCAAGGATTGAGTAGACCCTATGCAAACGCTGCCATTTCCGCCAACTTCAGCCAGTGATGAGATCGCATCCCCTTCTGGTTTTGACACCACCATTCATCGCCGCAAGACACGGCCCGTTAAGGTGGGCAGCGTCACTGTTGGTGGAGGCTATCCGGTAGTTGTCCAATCCATGATTAATGAGGACACGCTGGACATTGATGGCTCAGTTGCAGCAATTCGCCGCTTACACGAAATTGGCTGCGAAATTGTACGGGTGACAGTGCCCAGCATGGCCCATGCAAAAGCCCTAGCTGATATTCGCAAGAAGCTAGAAGACACGTATATGCCTGTGCCTTTGGTGGCTGATGTCCATCACAACGGCTTGAAAATTGCGTTGGAAGTGGCTAAGCACGTTGATAAAGTGCGAATTAATCCAGGCCTGTACGTGTTTGAGAAGCCTCAGTCTGGGCGTACAGAGTACAGTCAAGAAGAATTTGAGGAAATTGGTAAAAAAATTCGAGAAACGCTGGAACCTCTGGTGATCTCTCTACGGGACCAGGGCAAAGCCATGCGAATTGGGGTTAACCACGGCTCCTTAGCAGAGCGAATGCTCTTTACCTATGGCGATACTCCGGAAGGAATGGTGGAGTCGGCTCTAGAGTTCATTCGAATTTGTGAGTCCCTCGACTTTCGCAACTTAGTCGTTTCTCTCAAAGCCTCTCGCGTGCCTGTGATGGTTGCGGCTTACCGTCTGATGGCGAAGCGCATGGATGACCTGGGTATGGACTATCCGCTGCATCTAGGCGTGACAGAAGCTGGGGATGGAGAATACGGACGAATCAAGTCAACGGCAGGTCTAGCAACTCTCCTAGCAGACGGGATTGGTGACACTATTAGAGTCTCGCTTACAGAAGCGCCCGAGAAGGAAATTCCGGTCTGCTACAGCATTTTGCAAGCGCTGGGGCTGCGCAAAACAATGGTGGAATACGTGGCCTGTCCTTCCTGTGGGCGCACACTCTTCAATCTAGAAGAAGTGCTTCACAAGGTACGAGAAGCCACAAAGCATCTAACTGGGCTAGATATTGCGGTTATGGGCTGCATTGTCAATGGTCCGGGGGAAATGGCGGACGCTGATTATGGTTACGTTGGTAAGACTCCAGGTTACATCTCCCTCTACCGAGGGCGAGACGAAATCAAGAAAGTCCCTGAAGATCAAGGGGTTGAGGAGTTGATCAATTTAATCAAGGCCGACGGACGGTGGGTTGATCCCTAATTGGGATAGGGTGCCGCTCCGAAATAGAGTGTGAACTAATGTTAAAGATGCCTTTTGACTCTCGCGAAGCGAAAGGCATCTCGGTATCTTTTACCACTCTCGCTAGAGTGGCTTGTGCTAGATTGAGCGTAATTGGCCCGATCAAAAGATTTTCTATGGCGATTCCGAAGCGTGGACTGGTCCTGGGCGCGACAGCGGTGGCAGTAGCGGCCACCATTGTCACGGGAGCAGGCATTCATCTCTCCCAAAGCAAGGCTTTTTTTGAAGAAAGCCCCAAAGAGATCGTGGATGAGGTTTGGCAACTCATCGACCGGAGCTATGTTGATGCCACCTTTAACCAGGTAGACTGGGAAGCCGTTAGAACCGAATATTTGGGGCGATCTTACGCCAATCCTGAAGAAGCCTATGGGGCAATTCGGGACATGTTGAAGCAACTGGAGGATCCCTACACTCGGTTCATGGATCCCCAGGAATTTCGCAACATGCAGATTGATACCTCGGGAGAACTGACTGGAGTAGGCATTCAGATCTCTCAAGAGGAAGAGACTAAGGAAATTGTAGTGGTGTCTCCGATTGAAGACACGCCAGCTTTTGAGGCAGGTATTCGATCTAAGGACGTTATCCTCTCCATTGATGGCAAAAGCACTACGGGGATGGAGTTGAATGATGCAGTTAACCTGATTCGAGGCACCGAAGGATCTCAAGTAACCTTGAAGCTTCGCCGGGGCGAGCAGGAAATGGACTATACGCTGACCCGGGCTCGAATTGAGATTCACCCCGTTCGCTATGCGGTTCAGGAAGGGCCAGAAGGATCCGTTGGCTACATTCGCCTCACTCAATTTAGTGCCAATGCTGCTTCGGAAATGAAGGAAGCGATTGAAGCCCTAGAGGCCCGTGATGTAACCGGGTATATCCTCGATTTGCGTTCTAATCCTGGTGGATTGTTGTATTCCAGCATTGACATTGCTCGGATGTGGCTGAAAGACGGCACGATCGTCTCGACAGTCAACCGCCAAGGAGTGGTCGATGAGGAAGCGGCTAATAGCCGGGCGCTCACGAATAAGCCCTTGGTGGTGCTGGTAGATGGTGGGTCAGCCAGTGCCAGTGAAATTCTTTCTGGGGCGTTACAGGACAACGACCGAGCTACCCTGGTAGGCACTCGCACGTTTGGAAAAGGTTTGGTCCAGTCAGTTCGTAGCTTGGCTGATGGCTCTGGTGTTGCGGTAACAGTGGCTAAGTATCTTACTCCCAGCGGTCGCGACATTAACAAGCATGGGATTGATCCCGATGTGCAGCTTGATCTGACGGATGCTGATCGAGAGGCCTTGTCAGAAAATCGCGATCTCATTGGCACAAGCAATGACCCTCAATACGCCAAGGCATTAGATGTTTTGACCGATGCTATCCGCGCTAGCCGAGGAACCAACGTAGGTGCTGCCTCAACGCCTGCTAAGAACTGAGAGACGTAGACGGCTGTGTTGAAAGGAATGTAAAACAAAAGGGAGGCTGCAAACACAGCCTCCCTTTTTCAAAGGAATGAAATCGGTTAAATAGGCTTACACTTGCCGGAACGAATGAGCCCCACTCGTCGTGCGATCGCATCTTTCTGAGAAGTAAACGGTCCCCACTTTTGGGTATCTGTCGAGTCTGCTGGGTCTTGCAATAGAGCCGCAGAAATAATTTCGCAAGAGCCGCTCTCCGTCTGAACAATGTACCAAGTGTTAGCGGACTCGCTCATAGTAATCTCTAAAACGCGACTATAATTGTCAACTTATCACATGGCTCAATAGCAGTATTTGCCAGAGTTATCAGGTACTTTCTGGTCACGACCGTATCGCATTGCCCCGATCAAGGTAGAAACCACAACGCATCGTCTAACTGAGCCTCCATTTCGGCTCATAAAAGTAAGTCGCCCAAGCCGATAACTAATATCACCTTGATAATCAAATCGAAGGTAGTAAATATTATCTTTATCAACAAAAGTTGTGTTAGCCAGATCGAGTGTCACTCTATTGCCTAAGGGTTCCCATGTAGAGACTTGACGAGGATCTAAATTCTTTGGGTGACTGGCCCATTCCCAATACTCGCCTTTTTCTCGGAGACTAAACTGCCACTCGCTCCGCGTTCGAATAGCGTCCTGCTGGGCCATTCGGATGGCCTGATACGTTTTTTGTGCTGTTGTGGTTACTTGGTAACTGCTGAGCAAGCCCAGGAAACTAGGAGTCGCGATGGCCATCAGCGTGCTGATGATAGTGATGGCAATAGCGCTTTCCAAAAGTGTAAAACCCGATTTTCCAGCGTAAACGGGGGCTGCCTTGCGGTAACCCAAGAGAAATCGTTTCATTGGTAAAGCCCTGATGGTTTCTAATCAGTCATTAGTCGATGGTTGGAACCGAGAGGAAGCCGCAGCAATTTCAGCCTAGCTGCGATGTCTCGGGCAAATTGCTTATTTCAAGTTGCCCATTCTGCTTGCTTTATAAACAGAGAGAACTCTCTATTGTGAGAGCAAATTTTTCCTTAGGATGGCTAGAATCAAGCGGATAAGCCAACATCATCTAATCCGGTAAAGGAAATTGCTTATGGACGTTAAAGCCGCAGTTGCTTTCGAGGCAGGTAAACCCCTCAGTATTGAAACAGTTCAGCTAGAAGGTCCGAAAGAGGGGGAAGTGCTGGTCGAGATCAAAGCAACCGGCATTTGCCACACTGATGCCTACACCCTCTCTGGCAAAGACCCAGAAGGGCTATTTCCAAGTATTTTGGGGCATGAAGGGGCAGGGATTGTAGCCGAGGTAGGGCCAGGGGTAAAAAGTCTCAAGCCAGGTGATCATGTTATTCCGCTCTACACACCGGAATGTCGTCAGTGCAAGTTCTGCCTAAGTCGCAAAACTAATCTTTGCCAAGCGATTCGGGGCACTCAGGGTAAGGGAGTGATGCCGGATGGCACCAGTCGCTTTTCTTTTAAGGGTGCGCCGCTGTATCACTACATGGGCACTTCGACCTTTGCCAATTACACTGTGTTGCCCGAGATTGCCCTGGCTAAGATTCGCGAAGATGCTCCCTTTGATAAGGTCTGCTACATCGGGTGTGGTGTGACGACGGGAGTCGGGGCTGTGATTTTTACGGCTAAGGTAGAGGCTGGCGCTAATGTGGTGGTCTTTGGCCTAGGCGGTATTGGCCTTAACGTGATTCAAGGCTGCCGGATGGTGGGGGCGGACAAGATTATTGGGGTGGATTTGAACGAGGGAAAACGTGCGATCGCAGAAAAGTTTGGCATGACCCACTTCGTCAATCCCAAGGAAGTGGAGGGTGACTTGGTGGCCCACCTCGTAGAACTGACTGATGGCGGAGCCGATTATTCTTTTGAATGCATTGGTAACGTCAAAGTGATGCGGCAAGCATTGGAGTGTTGTCACAAGGGCTGGGGCGTTTGCACAATTATTGGTGTGGCTGCCGCTGGAGAAGAAATCAGCACCCGTCCATTTCAACTAGTGACGGGGCGAGTTTGGAAGGGCAGTGCTTTTGGGGGGGCTAGGGGCCGCAGCGATGTGCCCAAAATTGTGGACTGGTATATGGAGAACAAGATCAACATTGATGATCTGATTACCCACACGATGCCGCTTGACCAGATTAACCACGCTTTTGACCTCATGCATGAGGGCGAGAGCATTCGTAGTGTGGTTGTGTTCTAGCCAACCCTGCTGACTGCCGTTAAGAGAACCGCACATCATGACATCAATTACGCTGCTCAAGCAATACGCCTGCTTTGGAGGAACCGTTGCTTACTACAGCCATCCTTCAGACAAGTGCGATTGCACTATGAACTTCGCTGTCTTCGTGCCACCCCAAGCGGAGAACGGCCCTGTGCCTGTGCTCTACTACCTGTCAGGGCTGACCTGCACCGAAGATAACTTCACCGTGAAAGCCGGGGCACAGCGATATGCAGCGGAGCACGGTCTGATGCTCGTTGCGCCCGATACTAGCCCTCGTGATTTGGGCATTCCCGGAGAAGATAAGGATTGGGACTTTGGCACTGGAGCTGGGTTTTATGTGGATGCCACTCAAGAACCTTGGAGCCAGCACTATCGCATGTACAGCTATGTAGTGCAGGAGCTGCCGGAACTTATTGCAGCGAACTTTAGCATCCAGCCGGAGCGACAGGGCATCTTCGGACACTCGATGGGAGGGCATGGTGCGCTGGTGTGTGGCCTGCGAAATCCTAAGCTATTCAAATCGATTTCGGCGTTTGCCCCAATTTGTGCACCAATGCAGTGTCCTTGGGGAACCAAAGCCTTTAGCAATTACCTGGGATTTGACTTGCTGGAGTGGAGACACTACGACGCCAGTGAACTGGTGAAGCATCACGCTGACCCCAATCGGCTTATTTTGGTCGATCAAGGTAGCGAGGATACGTTTCTAGATCACCAACTTATGCCCCAGGTTTTTGAGATTGCCTGTCGAGAAGCGGGACAACCTTTGGTGATGCGATCGCACCCTGGCTATGACCACAGCTATTTCTTCATTGCCACTTTTATGGAGGATCATATCCGTCACCATGCGGCAGTACTGTGCCATTCAAAGGAAGGCTAAGTCAGATTCAGTGGGACTCAATGGTTTCTAGCCCGAGGTTTAAGCTTGCTAAACGCCGATTGACGCCCTCTAAATCGAACTTTTCTGGGTCAAAGCTCTGGCCCGCCTGCTGCCAAAGCACGT
>DATNQF010000213.1:0-46004 GCA_036702855.1 Trichocoleus sp.
ACCTGATAGAACTAGGAGCATCTCCTATGAGTGCAATCAAAAACGTCGTATTGGTTCACGGCTTTTGGATAGACGCCTCTAGCTATAGTCAAGTGGTTTCGATGCTGTTGGCTGAAGGCTACGAAGTAATTGCGGTTCAGAACCCACTCACTTCCTTGGCAGATGATGTGGCAGCAACGAAACGAGCGTTGGCTCGTCTGGACGGGCCGTGTATTCTGGTGGGGCATTCGTGGGGCGGAATGGTCATTACCGAGGCGGGCAATGATGACCAGGTTGCTGGCTTAGTTTATATTGCTGCGCCTGCCCCTGGTGCAGGTGAGTCGATGGTGGATGTAATGAGTCAATACGAGCCTCCTTCACCGCAGTACGTTCAGGAACAGGAGGGTTTTATTTGGCTTTCCAAAGAGGGGGTGCAAGCAATGTTTGCGCACGATCTGCCCGCGGAGCAGACAGATGTGATCTATGCAACTCAAGTTGCGCCCTCTGCTTCACTGGTGATGGCGAAAGTGAGTGCGGTTGCGTGGAGAAATAAGCCTAGCTGGTATATCGTTGCGAACAACGACAAAGCGGTTTCACCCCACTTGCAGCGGGATATGGCTGAACGAATCGGGGCAAGAACTACGGCTGTAGCATCAAGCCACGTCACGATGATTTCCCATGCTCAAGAGATTGTAGACGTTATTAAAGAAGCCGCAACGAACAGTTCTTCGAGTTTTGTTAGCTAATCTAACTTAGCGTAGACATCTTCATCGGCCTTTTGGAATGCAGGACGCTCCAGTAGTCTTTTGATGTAGGACTTGGCGGGGCTATCCTGCTTGAGCATTCCCAGTTTAAGTGCCCATAACAATACGCCGCCTGTCACGACAGCAGCAGCCGTGAAACAGTTATCGACTAAATAGGGGTTATCTTTCAACACTTTGTTCAAGGGTTCGCAGACCGTGGCGAACCAGTGTTGGGCTTCTTCCGGCGAAACTTTAACTTGTGCGGACTTGGGTAATATCTTTTCTGGCAAACCTGGCAACACGTTAAACATGTATTGTTCGACGGGGGATTCTACTGTCAAAGGTGCATAAAACATCCATTGATAGTAATAGGCTCGTGAGGGTGATTCTAGCGGTGGTGCAAAGCCTTTATTCAAATACTTATCCGCAAGATAGGCACAAATTGCGGCTGACTCAAAAATAGTCACGTCACCATCAACCAAGACGGGCACTTTTCCCTGGGGGTGAAGGCTGGCATACTCGTTTGAATGGGACATTTCTAGGGTGACTCGAACTAGCTCGTAGGAAAGGCCCATTTCTTCTAGAAGCCAGCAGGGACGGACTGCCCTTGTTGTGGGCATGTAGTAGAGCTTCACCGTTTAAATCTCTAAAAAATCTCGAAAAACATTACTAAAGCTTTTAACCCAAGTTAAGAGAAAAGCTGCCTTTCATAATGATTACCTTACAAATAGAATCGTAAAGATTGCTAGAGGGCTATCGTGAGTTGATTGCTCCGGGATTAAGATAATCAGCAAAATGGTTTTGGAGAGTGCCCATGACTACGGTGACTCAGATGAAGTGTGCTTGCCCGAATTGCTTATGCATCGTTAATTTAAGTGATGCTGTGATGAAAGATGAAAAGGCTTACTGTGGCGAGGCTTGTGCGAATGGGCACGCCGAGGGAGCAGGGTGTGGTCACACGGGTTGCGGCTGTGATTCCTGAAACTTGTTAAGTAATTCTCCAAGGGGAAATACTGACGGGAAAGGCAATTCTTTGCTGCTTTGAAGCTGCTTTGAAAGAGAGAGTAATTCTGCACGTCTTGCTCAGTAGATCTTCTGGGCAAGACGCGAGCTGTCATAGCAGTTTTTGAAATAGAAAGGGTGCTTGAGACGCGTGTTATTGAAGTAGCGATCGCACTCTAACATCGAAGTTGGGAAGCGGGAAAGACATCCTTGCCTGTGGCTAGCTCCTGCGTTGTGATGACGCTAGAGGCAAAACCCGTCGGGCTAATCTATCAGAAGCTTTACTAGGGCGTTTGGGCATGAGTTATGAGCGACCGTCAACTCAAATTTATCTCTACGGATGAGTCGAGCGGTCGTCATCTGTTGTCTTTGATTAACGACATTCTGGATCTGTAAAAATCGAGTCCAGCAAATTAACACTTGAACGTGAGTCCGTGTCGATTGAGTATTTAGTGGGATCTAATCTGACCTTTGTGAAGCGACAGGCTCACCAGAAAGGAATTGATTTAAACGCAGCCGTTCCGGTTGATATTGGCATGATTCAAGCAGATGATCGGCAAATACGGCAGGTGCTGATTAATCTGCTCAGTAATGCGATTAAGTTTACTCTAGAGAAAGGCAATGTCACGGCGGTAGAAGTGGCTAAGAGTCTGCCCGAATTGATGGTTCACTTTAAAGTCATTGATACTGGCATTGGAATTGCTGCGAAGCATCTCGGTAAACTTTCTCAATCCTTTGTCTAGATTGATAGCAGTCTCTCTCGTCGCTATCAGGGAACTGGGTTGGGCTTGGCTCTGGTGCGTCAAATTGTTGAACTGCATAGGTGATCAGTCAGCTTGAGAGTAAAGTTGGTAAGGGAAGTTGCTCTACGGTCATGATTCCACGGTAAGGTTGGACTGTGATGGTCAAGGACCAATTCCAAACTGCGATCGCATCGGATTCTGCTCAATTGGTAAGCCAATCGCTGTCTCTAGAGAACCTTCAGGGAAAGCACTCTATGGAAACGCAAGTTGTCGCTGAGAATGGCTATCAACCTTTGATCTTAATTGCAGAGGATAACGAGGCTAATATCCTCACGATTTCTGGTTTCTTGGAGATGTCGGGCTATCGGCTGGAAGTGGCGAGAGATGGACAGGAAGCGATCGCACTTGCACAAGAATCTTGCCCGGATTTGATTTTGATGGATGTGCAAATGCCAGAAATTGATGGGTTGGCTGCCACGCGTTATTTGCGGTCAAACCCAGATACGGCAAACATTCCCATTGTTATCCTAACGGCGTTGGCAATGGTGGGAGACCGGGAGCGTTGTCTGGAATCCGGGGCTTCTGCTTACTTAAGCAAGCCCGTTAAGTTTAAGGAGCTGCTTCAGCTTGTGAAGCGCTTGTTGCAGGGCGAACAGTGAATGCGATCGCACCTGTTAGAGCTTAGGAAACTGGAATCTTAATGACGAATTCAGTTCCCTGTCCCAATTCAGAAATTACCCTGATAGTACCGCGATGCTTTTCGACAATTTGATGGCTGATAGATAGTCCTAACCCTGTTCCTTTGCCAACAGGTTTTGTCGTGAAGAATGGATTGAAAATTCTCTCTTTGACTTTCGGAGGAATTCCATCCCCGTTATCTCGAATGCGAATACAAACGTGGTTAGCGCCCTCTAAACTGGTTTGAACTGCTATCTGCTTAGGGTTTGTATTCGATTCAAGCAATGCATCAACCGCATTAGAGAGGATATTCATAAACAATTGATTTAACTGAGCTGGATAGCACAAAATTTTAGGCAGCTCTCCGTATTCTCTAACAACCTCAATCTTTTGCTTTAACCTGTGATTGAGAATGAGCAGTGTGCTATCAATGCCTTCGTGTAAGTCCACATCTTTTTGTTCGGACTCGTCTAACCTAGAAAAGTTGCGTAACGACAGAACAATATCCCTAATCCGACAACTTCCAGTTTGCATGGACGCCAATAGGCTTGGTAAATCATCCAATAAAAACTTTAGGTCGATCTCCTCTACGTGGTCTGTAATTTCAGGAGAAGCTTGAGGAAAATGCTTTTGATAGAGTTCAAGTAGGGTGATTAACTCTTGCACATATTGGTCAATGTGGGTAAGATTGCCGTGGATGAAGTTAACTGGATTGTTGATCTCATGGGCAATCCCTGCCACCATTTGTCCCAGCCCAGACATCTTTTCAGCCTGAATTAACTGAGCTTGCGTTCTCTTTAAGGTTTCGAGAGCTTGCTCTACATCTCTAGCCTTGGCTTCTGCCAGTAAAGCAATCTCCTCCTTATCTTTTAGAACCTCTTTTAGCTTTGCTGCCCGTTCTGCTAGTTCATCCATTAACCGGCTCTTTGCTTGTAAAAGAAAGAGGAAATCAGCAGCAGGGTCATGAATTGCAAAATCTTTGAGTTTGATCCCAATGTGTTTTAGTTGGCTAATTTCTGTGACGACTGGGGAACCTAAGAAAAAAATTACCCCATCGTCATCAACGGGCATCATTTGCCCCTTGAGAACCATTTCACTGTGGAGTGATTCCAGCATAAATGTGCTGTGAGACTGCTTACTAATGGCAGCAAAATCAACAGCTTGAATAATGGGGCGCTTAATCTGAAAACACTGGTCAAGTTGTGTCCCGATGATGTTAGGAATGAGGCGCTGCAAGACCTCGCCAGCTTGTACAATTTTGCAAGCGCCCTCAAACACAAAATGAAAAGGAAATGCTTTCGCAAGTAACTGAGGTGACAATGTGAAACGAGGCTGCATGGCGTTCAGCTAGGTTTGTACTGGATGGCAAACTCATCGTGATCTGCACCGTCAGACTTGCTCTGAATTTGAGTGACTTCAACCTCTGTATTTAAGTGTGTACCCAAGCCTTTCACCAAGCCCACAACCATCGGAGCTAACCCCTCCCGCTGTGAATGATAGTGGAGGTGTAGCGTGTGTTCCTCAGCTTCCTCACAGGCAAAAGAGGGTGGCTGAAGTTTTGGAAAACTCACTCCAACACGGGTATGAAGGTCATCTAGGTTCTGCAAAAATTCGGGAAGCGTATCCCCGCTCATTTCCATCAGTTCACCATACCCCTCTTCAGAGGTGTATTGCACCCAGAATTCTCCAAAGGCTTCCATAATGGCTGAGGCAGGTAGACCCAAAACCAAACTTGCAGCCTTCACGAGTCTGTGTGTCATATCATCCGGGTAAGACTCCATGCTAATGAACGTATCAATCTCGACTTCAGCCTTATGCTGAATCTCGTTCCAGGTTTCCTCCCCAAAACGACTACAGACCATATCGTGGATTGCTTTGTTGACTAAGCCGTACATAACGTCTCCTGTGGTGCTATTTCACACTGCTGCGTAACTTGCTTCACGGCTGATCGATGCCCTATCAAGATCAGCAATGCACCCCTTAAACGATTAAGCTTCGGCCAACAAGATGATGGCGTCTTGCGGCTCAAACTCAATAAGCTGGTCTTTGGTTGGGTTGATCACAACCCCGTAAGACCTCGCCATGTTGTTAGCATCTACTGTGCGGCGATAGCCAATTGCCGACTCTCCCCGTTGTCTGGCCGCCTCAACAACGGTATAGAAATTAACTGGGCGATCCACCGCAACATAGGCATCAGCAGGCTTCAGGTAGATCTCCGACCCCTCAGGATTGAACAAGTCAGTCAGCACTGCATTAATGCTTTTTTGCTCTGCCACCTGAGCCAGCATCAAGCTAATGATCTGCTCACTGATGACAAAATCATCTGGGCGAGCCACTTGGGCTAAGGCTTGATTACGCACATCGAGAATTTCGGTCACCACCTGGAAATTGTGCTGATGGCGATCGCAAATGTCCCGCAAGTGCAGTAATGTCACCAACGTTTGAGCATCAGCCTGATCAGGCTCCAAATCTGGGTTACACAATACAATCACATGATTGTATTGTGTCAAATCGAGGCTATCTAGCAAGTCACGATTGGTAGGATCTCCCTGCTGATAGCGCACTGCTTGCCTTCGTAGGTTGAGTAATTCCTCCGACAAATCAACCTCTGCCTCTGGAAACTGAGCAACGACCATCACCTTAGAACCCAGGGCCACGTATTGATCAAGCTGCTGAATGATGTTGCAGACATGGTCATTCCATCCCAGAATCAACGTGTTTTCTGCTGTAGCTAGGGTTGATCTGGCAGCCTGAATAGCCTGACGATCCAAGGGAGTATCCGCATGACGGGCCAAACGAATCGTATCGTCATCCTCGCTAATGAGGATAAGCCGTTCCCCTGACTGTAGCAGCGTATCGCCAGGAGGATTGAGTCGAATTGCTCCGTCAGCGTGCTGAATACCAATCACAGTGGAGTCGTTGTACGACAAAAGCGCTTGACCATAAGGTTTTCCTTGCAGCCCAGGCTCCTCCTTGAAGTAAATTTCGGCCCCACTGAAGTTGAGCAAATCCATGTAAACCGTGGACAATCCCGATTGCCGACAGGTTTGCACCACGATGCGCGAAATCAAGTCATGGCTCAGCAAGGGTTCTACGGTGTCTTGGCCTACCATCTTGATGACATCCAAGGTTTTTGTGCTCTGGACCTGAGCAACGATGTGGTACGGCTGTGGGTGCGATCGCGGAATATTGGTGATGGCTAGCAGCGTTTTAACCAATTGGGTATCTGCATGGTCATGGCTAGGGTTCAAAATGATGATTGAACGGGCCGTTTGAATGCTGACGATGCCCAAATCAGCCATGCTGCTGGGGCTACCTGTGCGGCAGACCAGCCGTACCCGATGAAGTTTCCCCAAGGTATCCTGCAAAGCGGTCTCCATCTCCACCTTGTCCTCTTCACTCAGAATGACGATGCAGGTGTCAGATTGGTTGGCATTTGCGAGCGCCAATTCAGAGATGAGGGTAAAGACCTGAAGTGACCAGCCCAAAATCACAATGTGATTAGTCTCGATAACGCGGGAGCGGCCCTTGCGTAGGTCTTCTAACTTGGCGTCAATGCCACTGCTCAGTAAACCAATTAAGGTGCTGACGACAAAGATGCCGCCAAACGTCACAAAAAGCATGGTCAGGCGAAATCCCCAACCCGTGTCGCCGCCGACTGCGCCAGAGTCGAGCGTGCGCATCAGCACTCCCCACAAGGCTTCTGGCAAATTGAGGCGCTCTCCACCTTCGGGAGCAAGTCCCGATAGGGTGACCAAAACGGCCATCAGCATAATAAAAGCCAAAGAGACTAGCGCCAGCCCACTGATCAGAGCCGTGGTGCCTTTGGCCATGAAGTTATCGAATCTGTAGCGCAATCGATCGGAAAGGGTGCTTTGACGCATTCTGCTCTGAATTTTGATACGGGTGTAGGGTGTTTAACGCTGGGGCTAAAAAGAGGACGGCTTGGTGCTGTTCTAGAACATCAGCACGCTAGATAAGTATTCCCTATGTACTCCTGATTTCTACGTAAAGCCGGAATTCTTGAATCTTTGTAATCCTCGGCTAGCCAATGATTTAGGCTAGATGAGCAAAGACCCACCCTCCTTCTTGCCGTTTCCCATGTCCAATCCCCAAAGCCCTTGGCAATACAAACCCTGGTGGTGCCAGCCTTGGTCAATCGTGCTCACAGGCGTTTGCCTGATTGTTGGAAGTTGGCTCCTACTAGGTCGCTGGTGGGTAACGTTGCTGGTCGCTGTGCCTGTCACTGCCTGGATGGGCTACTTTGTGCTGCTCTGGCCCAAGCTAATCGTCGAAGCAGGGCTGCTTGATGACTTGACCCATCCTAGAGAGAACTCTTAATCGGGCTTACGCGGCTTTAATACCTGCCAGGCCACAAAGACCAAAATACTGATATAGCTCACGGTAAAGAGCCAATCCTGCCAACTGCCAGATTCGTTCATGGGGTCTGGGGTGCGAAAACGGCTTTAATTGTCTCGCGTTTTGGTGCGATCGCATCTGCTCTTATCTGTTCGCAGCTTTGTGGCTTATGCTGCAATTCCACAGAATGCACTATTGGTGGATCCATGCAAGCTTTCTCCCTCCGCTCCTACTTGTTATTTCTCAGCATGGCGGCTGGCCTAATCTTTCAAGGCGGCAACGATTACAGCTTTTTGATCAAGTATTTGGTCATGTCCATGCTATTCCTGTCGCTGATCGACTGCCGGGTTCCTTTCAAGACTCTGCTGACGCCCCGTCTGTGGCAACTTTTGGGTGTGATGGGGGGCATTGCGATCGCAACTTTTGCCCTCTTTCGCTTAATCAATGCAGACCTTGCGCTCATTGCTCTACTGCTAGCAGTTACCCCCACTGCAACTGCAGCTCCCGTTGTGACCCGTTTTTTAAAGGGGCGCGTGGAGTACGTCATGGCCTCTGTCATTCTGACCAATGGTCTGATGGCGCTAGTGATCCCGCTGCTGTTGCCCCTTCTGGGAAACGACAACAGTTCGGCAACGCTCGGCCAAGTGCTCAACGGAACGCTGGTGGTAGTTGGAGTGCCCCTGGTGTTGTCCCAGCTGACCGTGAATTGGGCACCTCCCGCCCTGCTCCGCCCGCTGCAATCCGTAAAGTCCCTGTCTTTTTACCTTTGGATTGCGGGTCTCTACCTAGCGTGCTCCAAAGCAGGCTACTTCATTACGCGCGAAACGGGCGGGGTCAAAGCGCTGGTGGGCATGGCAGCCGTGGCACTTGTACTCTGCACCGTGAATTTTGGTTTGGGACGTTGGCTGGGAGGCTCTAGCTTAGCCCAAGAAACCAGCCAATCGCTAGGACAGAAAAACACCATGTTTGCCGTATGGCTCTGCCTTACCTTTCTCTCTCCACACATGGCTTTGGGGCCGATGTTCTACATCATTTTTCAAAATATCTACAACTCATATTTGATGGCTAAGACCTAGGGAGGGGAGCACCCCTCCCAATGGGCTCGGAATAACCCGTTACCGCAATGCGATCGCAGCAGTAAACCACACTGGCTGACGGTTGTGGTTAACGGTTTAGGTAGCAGAACGACAATTGCTCACTAGAGTTAGCCGAGCGATACCAATCCGTATAATTCCTAGGCATAAAGTACGGAGTGGTCGGAACAGGAGATGCCGCTGGCTTGCCAATCAGATAACCCTGAGCATAGGTAGCGCCTCGATCTCTCAGCCACTCCAACTCTTCAACCGACTCAATCCCTTCCACAACAGTTTCGATGTCTAGGGCCTGAGAAATTTCCAAAATCTTTTCGGTAATCGCTGCTTTATAGCGATCCTGATGCACATTCCGCACCAAGTCCATATCTAGTTTGATCAGATCTGGACGCAGCTGATGCAGCAAATTTAAGCTGGAAAAGCCCGATCCTAAGTCGTCCAGTGCCACTAAAAAGCCCGCCTCTCGGTAGTAGTGCAATACTGATTTAAGATGCTCTAGCTCCTGAGGATGGCTGGACTCTACCACTTCAAAAACAACATGATCATGGGGAATTCCAGCTGTATCGATTGCGTCAACCGTAGTACGTAAGCAAGTCATGGGGTCATAGACTGCGGTTGGCATAAAGTTGATAAACAGGCGGACATTGATATGATGCTGCTGGGCGGCAGCAATAGCACTTAGGCGGGCAGCGCGGTCGAGTTGGGTAATCAGTCCAGCTTGGGTTGCAGACTCAAAAAGTTCTCCTGGCATGACCAGGTTTCCCTGGAGATCCTGTCCGCGTACTAGCAATTCATACCCATAGATACGAGAAGTGTCGTGCATCTCTACAATGGGCTGAAAGTGGCTCGTGAACCGTTGCTCATTCAACATCTCCACTAACCAGTCTGATTCACTAAATGAGATGAATTGATACAGTGACATGATGTCACTAAAGTCATGCAGCTGCGGCTGGTTATTGCCTTGAATAAAGAGCGCCTGGGTCGTTCTTACTTCCTGTGTGGTCAGTAGGTGGGCAAGGTGCTGAGCAATCTCTTTAACTTGTCCACTTTGACAGGTAACGCTACACCCATAGCGTTCCGCCATGACCTCATGCTCAAACCCACCTCTTGTAAGATAGGGCAAAACCTTGCTCATACTATGGTGAATAGGAAACCAAAGAAATAAGCGCCCCGAATTCTGAGATTGACAGTAGGAAGCCTGACTACAGGCACAACCCTTACAAACTTTAGATGTGCGGCGCAATTGAAACCTACCTTAAGACTAATAGTAGAACTGTTTTCAGTGCTGATTTCTACTCAAGAATGGGAACGGCATCTTAAGTAATTTGCTTTGGCCAGGAATTGAGCCTATTTATTATTCACAGATTTCTGCTTAAAGTAACACTCAAGAAATTTGAGGGGGTTATCTTTGGAAAACTCTGTAGACTTTCATTCTTCTAGTTCAGAAAGTCAACTATTTATTATCTGAAGTCATGCTTACTTCCTAGCTTACTTTCTAAGTTACAGGAAGAACATGAAAAACTTGTGAACGCCACCCTACTATAGGAACTTCCATAAAAGGATAAAGATACCTCTTCAGATAGAAGACGGTACAAAGTATTTGAGACGCAATTTTCTTTGCGACTGTGCTGGAAGATGACAGCACTTTAGTGGCTACCTTATCTCAACTAGGATTTAACTTCAGGCTGATTCCCAAACCTGTTGCCTGAGTTGCAAGAGGAACGTGAAAACCCTGTGGACGCTACATGATATAGAAATACTCATTAAGGGGTTAGATAGTTCCTTTGCTCAGGGGCAGAATAAAGTCCTGGGGTTCTGAATTTCCTATGCGAATTCTGCTGGTTGAAGATGACGACACTTTAGCAGTCGCTCTCATCAATGTACTAAGAACTCAATACCACACCGTTGATCGAGCAAGTGATGGAGAAGAAGGTTGGGAACTCGTCCAGGCCGACCCTTATGACTTAATTGTTTTGGATGTCATGCTACCCAAAATGGATGGCGTTAGTTTGTGTCAGCGCCTCCGAGATCAGGGTTACCAACGACCGATTTTGTTGCTAACTGCGCGGAATACCCTTGCTGATTGCACTAAAGGATTGGATGCTGGGGCCGATGACTATGTAGTTAAACCCTTTGAGTGGGCAGAATTACTGGCTCGGATTCGTGCTCTTCTGCGTCGGGACTCTCTGTTACTACCAACGGTTTTGCAATGGGGGAACCTCTGCCTAAATCCTGCATCCTGTGAAGTGACCTACGGTGATCGCCCGCTGTCTTTGCGGCCCAAGGAATACAGCCTACTGGAGTTATTTCTTCGCAACCCACGTCGGGTCTTCAGTTGCAACGCGATTGTCAAGCAACTGTGGTCTTATGAAGATACCCCCAATGAGGAAACAGTTCGGGCCCACGTCAAAGGACTCAGGCAACGCCTCAAAGCAGCAGGAGCCGTTGATGTTTTGGAAACGGTGTATGGATTGGGTTATCGCCTGAGGGAACGGGAAGGCGTTTCCATCACTTCCGAAATGGGCTCTTCTGGCGAGCTTGAACCAACCTCCCGGCCCAATCTGCAAGAAGCGCTGGTCGATCTCTGGGCAACGATGAAGCCAAACGTGCTTCAAAAAGTCGATGCCGTAGAAACTTTTTTAGTAGCCCTGAAACAGGGGCAATGGACGGAGGATCAACGACAGCAGGCAGTGCTTGAGGTACACCGTATTGCTGGCCTAGTGGGCACGTTTGGGTTAGTGCAGGCGACTCAGCTTGCTCGCCAGATTGAAGGCTGGCTCAGCAAGGGTGCATCTACTCGCCACCTTGATCAATGGCAAGACCGGCTTGTTGCACTTCGGGGTGAATTGGATGCTGGCTGTCCAGCCTCCCATCTAGAAGCTACTTTTAGCACATCTACACGCTCCACTCCTCTTCACAAAGGTTTTGAGACGCCAGCAGAAACCCTACCGATAGAAATTTTCCTCTCGCCGAATACGGTTGGTTGGGAACAGAGCCGCTGGACACTGACCGTGTTTCTAATTACAGACGATTTAGAGTTACTGACGTTGGTTCAATCCGTTTTAAAACCGCAGTACGTTCATCTGGTTCACCTTCAGTCATGGCAGTTGCTTTGGAGAACTCTAGAAGTGGTTGTTCCAGATGCACTCTTGATTGATCTGGAAGCGCCAGGTGGATACCCTGGTATGGATGGAGCCAAACTGTGCGAACTGATTTACAGAGATGCCCGCTGGGGCAAGCAACCGATTCTGTTTTTGACAGCCTATCCTGAGCGCCTGGTTGGACAAACGCTCTTAGCAAGTGGGGCGGATGATTTTGTGAGCAGGGCTGCGATCGCATCAGAACTGACTGTTCGTATTCAATCACGGGTCAAACAATAGAGATCTCCATCTGGGTCAGATTACTGGGGCGTTCACGACTTTTTCAAGCTTTCCTTTCTAATATTCTTCTTGTCTGCTGCTATGGCAATCGTCGAGACAGTTGAGACAAATTGGATGCTTCAGACGCAGCTATAGTGGCCCTCAACCTTTTGCCCTTCGCCTTCTGCCTTCTGCCTTTTGCCATAAAAAGCCCTTACGATTGACCAAACTGCTCAATCCAAGAGAGCATCGGTTCCGGGAGTGGAGTTCGCGATCGCACTTGAGTTTCAATGCAGACATGGCGGGTTTGAGCGGTGGCAACGAGCTTATCGGGAGCTTCGGCTGTGTGGAGGCGATATGCGATCGCAAAACTGCTCTCGTCTAGCCGTTCTGGGGTGAGGCCGATGACAATGCGATCGCCGCAGTAGAGAGGACGGCGAAAGTCAATGCTGGCATGAGCAATCGGATAGGCTAACCGACCGGGAGAGAAGAAGTCACGCAACGAAATCCCAGCTGCTTCTAAAGAGGCTTCATAGGCTTCATGGCAGAGAACTAGGCTATTGGCAAAATAAACGACACCCGCCCCATCGGTTTCATGAAAGCGAATTGGGCGGGTGTAATCAAAGGGCATGTTGTATGGCTAGCTAGCGTTGGGCTGGGCTGGGCGGTAGGGCACCTCTAGCGAAGCAGGTTCAGCACCGGGGGTAACGGCTTCAACCCTGGTGTTATTCAGTGCTTGCAGCGGGTTGTTGAGCATCTCGACCAGGTTAGCGATTCCGTATTGCAGGATTTCCTGAGGGTCGACCGCCATCCAACCCTGAGCGGTTAACTGTCGCATCTCAAAGTGCAAGTGGGGGCCTGTTGAGTTTCCAGTGCTGCCTACTAGACCGATTACTTCGCCCTGCTCAACCCATTCCCCAGCTTGTACCAAGATTTGAGAGAGGTGAGCATAGCGCGACTCTAGATCTGAGTCGTGATTGAGAATCACGGTAAGGCCGTACCCTCCCAGAAAATCGGACACTGTGACACGTCCAGCGCGAGTTGCTAGCACGGGTGTCCCCATAGGGGCTCCCAAATCAGCTCCAGCGTGGAACCGTTGGTCGCCAAAAATAGGGTGAGTTCGCCAGCCAAAGAGAGAGGTAATGGGAGCTGGAATCGCTAGCGGAAAGACGTACTGTTGCGTCCCTCGCCGCAGCACGTTTAGGGGCCTTAGTTTCTCATTGATAGCTTCACGGCTGATGATGGTAGTGTTACCTAGGCTCACGCCCCGCTGGCTGAAGCTGATCGGTCCTACCTGAATGCTGCGACCGTGATCGCTGTGACTGACAGGAATATTGTTGGCTGCTTGAGCAGTTCTAGCTGATCTAGCTGCGGTGTTTGCTGCTCTGCTGCCACAGGCTTGGGGTGAAGCCGATTGTCCCTGCACGGTAATCTGGCAACCCGTGGAGCGTTCCGAGAACACCAAATCAGGGCCAGCCGGATTTTTAGTTGCGCCAACGCTGTAATCGGTGGGATCGATAAAGACGCTGTTGTAGCCCGCAGGAACTTCAGGCTCGGCAGAAATTTCAGTTGGAACAGCCCGAGATGGAGCTTTAGGTTCAACCGCAGGTGCTTCGCTAGCAGGAGCTGGAGCAGCTTCTACTTGAGGTTCTGGAGCCGATTCAGGGCTGATTTGCACCTCCGTAGCCTCTTGTGCCATTAGGCTGACCGAGGCGGACGCAGGCCGCCTTTGGGCACTATCTGAACGCCGAGTGGTCAGCCCGACTGTAGGAGATGTCCGTAGCTGTGAGGGGACTGGAGCAGCTTCTGCGGCGGCAGGTGTATTACTAGGGCGGGTAGAAGGCGCTGCAGTTTGAGGCTGAGGCGATAGCAGTTGCTCAGCCGAGGTGTGAATAGGCCCTTCTATCTGAGCTATCGTCGGTGCTTTCGCCATCGCTAAACCACTGCTGGTTACGCTCATGCCTCCCACAACCGCCAAAAGACGCAGCCATGTAATCGATGCAGACGCATCCGTTGGACGTTTGGAAAATTTGTGTTGGCTCATCCCGTCGTTATCCGTGTTGCAGCGTGCCAAACCCTAAGCATTGTAGCCCAGAGTGATTTCCCCAGGATGAAGTTCCCTGGTTTTTACAAGGACTTGCGGATCGTGCTGGGGATCGCTCTGAAGATCCGTGATCTGCAAATTGCCACTGGGAGTGACGCCTTGTACCTGCCATTTGTGCCCGTTCAGCGTAATTTCTTGGCCGACATTTGCTAAGCGGGACTGGTAGGCGTTTAGTAGGGCTTCTGTTCCTTGGCCCTGCCAAAATAAATAGCCTTGAAGCAGACCGTATAGCACGACGGCTGCTACGGTTTCCAAGCTATTCAAGGTCATTTCGCCCTGCTCCGGACGAAGGAGTTGCTGCAGTGAGATGCCTGTGGCGGGCACAGGATTGGTGCAGTTAATTCCTATCCCAATGACTGCGGTTGCAATCTGGTCTTTCTCAACTCGGGTTTCTGTGAGGATGCCCCCCAACTTGCGCCCTTCCACCACGAGGTCGTTCGGCCACTTTACCTGAACAGGCACACCTAGATTGGACAGACTGGTGGCGACTCCCCAAGCTCCGGCTAGGGTTAGTTGGGAACTGAGTGTGGCGGGAACTTCTGGCTGTAGGGCGAGGGAGAGGTAAAGTCCGCCAGGAGGGGACTGCCACTGTCGGCCCCACTGTCCTCGTCCAGCGTTTTGGCTTCGGGCAATAACGGTAGTGCCTGCCGGGGCTCCCTGGTTGAGTAAATCCCAAACGGCTGTGTTGGTTGAGGCAGTACAGTCCACAACATGAAGATGAAACTTGGGCCTTACTGACCAAAAGGCAGAAATGACGCCGAGGTCGCGGGGATGTTGCCTGAGCGCTTGAGCAAGCGTTTTGGTATCCAACCGGAAGCACTCCTAACTCTGATCGCTACGCTAACACTCCGAATAATCGGGGTTCCGTAAAAATTCCCAGAACTCCTCTAAACAATTCATGAAGAAGTATTACGTTAATGAGGTGCTGTCTCTGTCTAGGTGGGGTAGGAGCCAGGATCCCCTAGATAAGGCCACACCCAAAATTTTGTTTTAAACCACTTTTGTTAAGTAGGACTGTGCTTTATGTCTAATTGGGAATGGAAAACGGGGCAGGGTCTACCCTACCTTACGTGTCGTCTTTTGCAGCCTTGGCCCCACGGCTTCTTCACGCAGCAGCATTGGCCCCGAACCCCAGAAGACCTGATTACAGAATTGGCGGAAGGTTTACCTGTCTATCGGGTGAAGCAGGTTCATAGCTGTGGCATCTTGACCCCCCAGGAGGTGCTGTCTTTTCTCGCAGCAGAGGAAAGGGCAGAGAGTGCCCGTCCTGAGGCAGATGCGTTGATTAGTGGGGATGCCCAACAATCTGTTTGGGTATGTACAGCGGACTGTAATCCGGTGCTCATTGCGGATGCTCAGACGGGTCAAGTGGCCGCTATCCATGCCGGGTGGCGCGGGACATCGCTCAAGATTGTGCCTCTAACCATTAAGCGGATGGTCGCTCATGGCAGCCGTCTTCAAGATTTGAGAATTGCAATGGGACCCGCGATCGCAGGAGACGTGTACCAGGTCTCAACCCATGTGGCGGCTGAGGTCGGGCGTACGATTGCGCCTGATCAGGCTGATTGGGATGACGAGTCTTTGGTGCAGTTCCTTCAGGCCCAGCCCCACCCAGCTGTGCTACCCGATCCGGAGCCGGATCGAGCTCGCTTGGACGTGCGACGAGTCAATGCGCTGCAGCTAGAGCACCTAGGGATTGCCCCAGAGCAAGTTGCGATCGCACCTCACTGCACCTACCAGGAGCCAGACCGCTTCTTTTCGTACCGCCGCACCAAAGAAAAAAAGGTGCAGTGGTCAGGCATCGTCAGTACCTAAACCATTCACTATCTTGCTGAGGGATACATGAGAATCGGCGCGCAGTACCAGGGTAATAACCAGTGTGAGTTTAGAGTGTGGGCTCCTCTGCGTCAGCAGGTTGATCTAGAAATTGAAGGTTCAGAGGCTCGGCTGATTCCCCTTCAGAAAGATGAGGAAGGCTATTGGAGTGCTGTGGTCGATGATGTGTCACCGGGCACGCTCTACCGCTATCGCCTTGATGGGGAATTCATGCGACCCGATCCGGCCTCCCAGTCGCAGCCCGATGATGTGCATGGTCCCTCTGCGGTGGTTGACCATACGGCCCACAATTGGCAAGACGGGCAGTGGCAGGGGGTTCCCCTCAAAGACTATGTGATCTACGAACTGCACATTGGCACCTTTACTGAGGAAGGCACTTTCGAATCTGCGATCGCACGTTTGCCCGACCTGAAGGAACTGGGCATCACCGCTGTTGAGATCATGCCTGTTGCCCAGTTCCCTGGCGATCGCAACTGGGGTTACGACGGGGTTTATCCCTTTGCAACCCAAACGAGCTACGGTGGCCCAGAAGGACTCAAAAAGCTAGTAGAGGCGTGTCACCAGCAGGGGCTCGCTGCTATTCTCGATGTGGTCTACAACCACTTTGGCCCAGAAGGTAACTACACCTCCGACTTTGGTCCCTATTTCACCGAGCACTACAAGACTCCTTGGGGAGCGGCCATTAACTACGATGACGCTTACAGCGGAGGGGTGCGTAATTTCGTTATAGAGAACGCCCTCTACTGGCTCCGGGATTTTCACTTTGATGCACTTCGGCTTGATGCGGTTCACGCCATTTATGACTTCGGTGCTAAGCACATCCTGGCGGAAGTCAAAGAGGCCACCCAAGAACTCAATCAAACCCGCTCCTTTCCGGCTTACTTGATTGCTGAGAGCGACCTCAACGACGTGCGCATTATTAATCCGCCGGAGCGGGGTGGCTACAACATGGATGCCCAGTGGAGCGACGACTTCCACCACTGCTTGCATACCCTGTTAACTCGCGAAACCCAAGGCTACTACGAAGACTTTGGGACCACCGAAGACATGGCAAAAGCCTTTCAGCAGCGCTTTGTCTACGACTGGTCTTACTCCAAAACTCGCAAGCGCTACCACGGCAGTGATGCTCGGCACTGCCCAGCCCACCAGTTTGTGGTCTGCTCTCAAAACCACGACCAAGTAGGTAACCGGATGATGGGGGACCGCTTGACGACGCTAGTGCCCTTCGAAGGCCTGAAACTGCTGGCAGGATCGTTAATGCTTTCACCCTACATTCCCATGCTCTTTATGGGTGAGGAATATGGGGAAGAAGCCCCTTTCCTGTATTTCATCAGCCACAGTGATCCCGCTTTGATTGCGGCTGTGCGAGAAGGTCGGCAGCGTGAGTTTGAAGCCTTTCATGCTGGAGGAGAAGCGCCCGATGCCTTTAGCCGCGATACGTTTAACCAGTCCAAGCTGAACTGGAACTTGCGGCAAGAGGGGCATCACCAAGCCCTGTGGACGCTCTACCAAACATTGATTCGGATGCGCAAGGAGATGCCCGCTCTGCAAATGGTAGAAGCGCCTGCTGGGTGTCGTGACGATTGGCAAGAACCACTGAAAGCAGACTGTGTGGGCGATCAAGTAATCCTACTCCAACGCTGGTCCGACAGCCAAAAAATCGCCTGTTTAATGAATTTTGGAACTGAGCCA
Source organism: Trichocoleus sp. (assembly GCA_036702855.1). GTDB lineage: Bacteria > Cyanobacteriota > Cyanobacteriia > Phormidesmidales > Phormidesmidaceae > JACVSF01. Next base: position 17,587 of record DATNQF010000213.1, read on the forward strand.
ATAGAACAACCTGTTAAGGTAAGTGGAAATTGGCAAAAGAGTCTCGATTCTGCTGATGAAATGTGGAAAGGACCTGGTAGCCAATGTCCTTCTGTCCTAGAAGCCAATCAATCGATAACCCTGCCCTCCCACAGTTTCGTTTTATACGAAACGCATCAGGCTGATGCCTCTTTTGCTTAATCGCATGGTGTGATTCTGAAAAATCGTTGCTTGCCTCCCTCTGATCTTTCAATCTTTGGTGATCATTCCTATGCGTATCCCTATTGCGACTTATCGACTGCAATTTCGCAAAGAGTTTGGCTTCGCCGATGCCCATCGTGTCCTCCCCTACTTAGAGGAACTCGGTATTTCAGATATCTATGCGTCGCCGATTTTCAAAGCCCGTGCTGGCAGTAGCCATGGCTACGATGTGGTCGATCCGGCTCAGCTCAATCCCGAAGTCGGGAGTGAGGAAGAATTTGATAATTTGATTGAGGATGTACAGTCTCGTGGCATGGGCTGGGTGCAAGACATTGTGCCAAACCACATGGCCTACGACTCTGAAAATCCTTTTCTAATCGATATTCTGGAGCATGGTCCCCACTCAGAGTACTGCGACTTTTTTGATGTGGAATGGGAACACCCCTTTGACGATTTCCGGGGAAAGATTCTCACACCCATGCTGGGGGATTTCTACGGCAATTGCTTAGAAAATGGCGAGATCACGCTTAACTATGATCACCTGGGCTTAACGGTTAACTATTACAGCCTGAGAGTGCCGCTAAGGATTGAGTCCTATGCCCAGTTCTTGACCTATGACCTTGATCGGCTTGCCAAGTCCCTGGGCCGCAGCGACCCTGACTTCATCAAGCTGATGGGAATTCTCTATATGGTCAAGAACATCTCGGCCGAGACCACCGGACGAGAGCGCAAGGACCAAAGCGAGTTCGTCAAAGATTTGCTGTGGGAACTCTACAACACCAATGAGTATGTCAAGGAATACATTGAGCACAACCTAGATACTTTTAACAACAAAAACCCTGATGTAAGCGGCCACGACCTGTTGGACAATCTGCTGTCTGATCAGTTCTTTCGATTAGCGTTTTGGAAGGTAGGTGCAGAAGAACTGAACTATCGTCGCTTCTTCACCGTCAATGAACTCATTTGCCTGCGGGTTGAGGATCTTAAGGTTTTCCAAAAGAGCCATGCTTTAATCAGTCAACTGGTTAAAAATGGTCAGATTGAGGGTTTGAGAATCGACCACTTGGACGGACTCTACGACCCGGAGCAGTACCTGCGGCGACTGCGGACCAAGTTTGGCGATGTCTATGTTGTTGTTGAAAAAATTCTGGAACTAGAGGAGGAATTGCCGGAGGAATGGCCGATTCAAGGAACCTCTGGCTATGCTTTTCTCAACCGGATCAACAGTGTGTTCTGTCAAACAGCAAATGAACAGGCGTTTGATGGCATCTACCACCGCTTTACTGGGCTAAACCCCAATTACCATGAGTGGCTGATTGACAAGAAACGGCTGATTGCAGAGACAAATTTGGTTGGGGATGTTGACAACTTGGGCCACATGCTCAAGCGCATTGCAGGTAAGTATCGTTATGGTCGAGACTTTACCCTCAGCGGTTTGAGAAAGAGCATTCTCGAAGTGCTAGTGCAGTTTCCGGTTTACTGCACCTACATCAATGAGGGGCGGGTGAGCGATCGCGATCGCAAGTACATTGTTGAGGCCATCACCCACTCTAAGAAGAACCTGCCTCGCTTACTCAATGAATTGAACTTCATTGAGAAAATCTTGCTGCTGGATTACGAAGACTTCCTGACCGATGAAGACCGGGCGCAGTGGCTCCACTTCACCATGCGGTTCCAGCAGTTTTCTGGGCCGCTAATGGCAAAAGGAGTAGAAGATACTCTGTTCTACGTTTACAACCGCTTGATCTCACTTAACGAAGTGGGCGGTCATCCTGGCAAGTTTGGCCTCACAGACGCAGAGTTTCACGCCTTTAACCAGCGGCGGTTGGCTCAGTGGCGTCACGCTATGAATGCGTCTTCAACCCACGATACCAAGCGGAGTGAGGATATCCGGGCACGGCTCAACATCCTGTCAGAAATTCCAGAGGAGTGGGAGCAACACGTTCACCGCTGGCGGGAGCTGAACGATCCGTACAAGATTGTCACAGAGAAGCGCGTCATTCCCGATGCCAATGACGAATACTTCCTCTACCAAACCTTAGTGAGTGCTTATCCTTGCAATGAAGATGAGTATGATTCGTTTGTAGAGCGGGTGAAGGCTTTCGTCGTCAAGGCGGTACGGGAGGCCAAAGTCCACACGGCCTGGCTGCGTCCTGACAGTGAGTATGAAGAGGGCTTCCTCAAGTTCGTCACCCGTATTCTTAAGCGGAGCGAAAACAACGAGTTTTTAGAGGCCTTTTTCTCCTTTCAGAAGAAGATTGCCAATTACGGGATCTTTAACTCTCTGGGTCAAACCTTGCTTAAGATTACCTCCCCCGGCGTGCCTGACTTTTATCAGGGAACGGAACTGTGGGACTTAAGCCTAGTGGACCCAGACAACCGCCGCCCCGTGCAGTACGACGATCGGCTGTCCTTCTTGCAGGAAATCAAACGGCGTAGTCAAACGGGCATGGAAAGCCTTTTGTCGGACCTCAGGGCGACTCGCCACGATGGCCGCATGAAGCTCTTTTTGATTATCCGTGCCTTAGCAGCTCGGCGGCAGTACCTTTCTGTTTTTCAGGAGGGGGACTACTTGCCACTTCAGATTGAGGGAGCTCATGCAGGGAACGTGTTGGCGTTTGCTCGCCATCATGAAGGAAAGGTTGCGATCGCAGTCATTCCCCGCTTTCTCACATCGCTGATTAGGCCTGATCAAGACCCGCTAGGCGAAGAGATTTGGGGGGATACGGCCTTGGTCATTCCTGATAACCTGCGGAGCAACTGGTGCGAAGCAATTACTAACTGTGAAATTGCTGACCAGCCTCGCCTATCAATCGGCAAGATTTTGCAAAACTTCTCCGTAGCTCTACTAGTTTCTGGAGATTCTCAGTAAGTTGAATTCGGTGTGTAACTGAATTCCTACTGTGCAAAATCAAATCGTCGCGCCTGCCAGGGAGCATCTGACTCCCTGGCAGGTCACTTCTCTTCGTACCTACATCAAAAACACGTGGAAAACCCTTTCTCGCTCTCTATCTCACATCCTTGAGGCTGCCCGAGACGAGAAGGTTGAGCATGTTCCTGGCAAAACCTGGCCTGTTTACATTTCAGCTCAAGAAGATCGAACATCGGTTGAATCTGCGCTGAAAGCAGCATTGCCTGCCGAAGAGTTTGCCCAAATTGATCTGCGCGTACTGCCTGCCGATACCACGACCCTGACCGAACATGGTCTGCTCTATCTCCCCCACGATTATGTGGTGCCGGGAGGGCGCTTCAACGAGATGTATGGCTGGGATAGCTACTTTATTCTGCTCGGTTTACTGCGGGATGGAGAACTCGCCCTAGCTCAGAGCATGGTGGACCAACTGGTGTACCAGGTCAAACACTACGGCAAGGTGCTCAACGCCAATCGCACCTATATGCTGAACCGCTCTCAGCCGCCTGTGCTCTCGCTAATGGTGCTGAAACTGTTTGAGCAAACCCAAGATCGGAATTGGTTGGCTTCAGTGTTGCCTGCCCTGGAGCAGTATCACGCTTACTGGATGACCCCGCCCCACTTAGAACCAACGACCGGGCTGTCTCGCTACCACGCACTCGATCGTGGCCCTGCTCCTGAAGTGGTTTGCTCTGAGCGCGATGAGGCCGGTCACACTCACTATGACCGAGTCAGGGAGTATTATCGCCAGCATCCGATTCCAGATTACGACCTTAGTCTGTTTTATGACGCTGATGCCGATGCCCTGACGGAGCAGTTCTACATTGGGGATCGCTCCATGCGGGAGTCGGGGTTTGACATTAGCGATCGCTTTGGCCCCTTCAGCGCTGATATCGTTCATTACATCCCCGTTTGTCTAAACGTTTTGCTGTACCAGATGGAGCGCGACATTGCTCGCATCTATGCAGTTTTGGGGGATGCCAAATCAGCTCAGCCTTGGCAACGTCAGGCCAGTGAGCGCCATCGATTGATCAACAGGTACCTCTGGGATGACGCAACAGGGCTTTATTTCGACTACCACGTTCACCAACAGAAACGGCGGGTTTACGAATTTGCCACAACTTTTCTGCCGCTGTGGGCAGGCATCGCCTCCTGGGAACAAGCCCAAAAAGTGCAAGCAAATCTCTGGAAATTTGAAGCCCCTGGCGGTATTTTGACCAGCACCAACATCTCTGGCAATCAGTGGGACGCCCCCTTTGGCTGGGCTCCTCTGCAACTCTTTGCGGTCGAAGGGTTGCACCGCTATGGATTTACGGTAGCCGCTAAACGAATTGCTCGAAAATTCGTTGGCTTGGTGCTCAAGGAATTTGAGAGAACGGGCACTCTTGTCGAAAAATACGACGTGGAGCGTTGCTCATCCGATGTATCCGGCGAAATTCTCTTTGGGTACAGTTCCAATGAAGTTGGTTTTGGGTGGACCAATGGTGTCATTCTAGAATTTTTGGTGCTGCTCAAAGCAGATTCGGTAGGAGGACAGGGTGTAAAACCCTTGGAGATATCCAAGTTTTATATCAACTCACCTTGCACTCCAGACTTTGCTCTGGATGCAGTTCACTGTGCTCCTACCTTGGATCCATCTGTAGCTAGGCCTTAGAGCAAGGGTATAACACCCTACCCTCACACTCGATGCTGCCATCTTATTGAGTAGGCCACTCTCTGGCAGAAAACAAAAAAAGGGGATGCACCCCAATGCATCCCCACCGGATAACCCAACTCCAGACCCTAGTAGGCAGGGTGAGGACCCCCAAGTCCCCATCCTGTCTTTGGGTTTGACTCAACTAAGCCTGCCGTTTCTGGATTTAAGTAGGAAGCAAGCATGGCACTCCATCCCAGAAAAACGTCAAGCTGCTATTTTTATTACGAACATCGCTTGCAGTTGGATTGGAATTCGAGAAAATTAATTCGCCAACTTGCAAATCAAATCCCCAGCTCCGTTTCGACTAAAAGGGATCACCTTTCCGCCCTGACTCACGCGAACGCGCTGACGACAGTCGTATTTCTCTAAGGGGCGGGGGACACCGTCAACGCTAACTACTGCTCGGTATTCCCAAAAATATTTGGCGCTGCGCTTAATCGTGAGAATACAAATCTGGTGATTCTCAATTTGCCGACACAAGGGTGCTGCTTTTGCCGACAGAGGGACTAAGCTCAATAGACCCATCATTATCACTGCCAATGCAATGGCACTGCTCAACCTCCTAGTCCACCCGTGCCACAACTGCAACTGCTGAGTCATCTTTACAGTGGGCTTGTCGCTAGGCAACTTGTAGGAGGACAACTTGCAGAGGTACCCTGCATCTTCTTTTACTCTCTTCATGAAAGCTTCATTTTCAAAGTCGCGACTTTAAAGAGTTTTTGCAAAGTTCTCCAACCGAGTCCCCGAAGCCAGGGTTTCAGGTTGCCATAACAGAATATGGGTATTTCTGTCGCTTGAGTATGCAGAGTTAGCATCTAAAGCGCTTCTTATGCAGTTGGTTGTGATGGATCGATCCTGTTACGTATAGCTGTAATCCCCTTGAGAGGAGCGTCCTATGCCCCGTTCAGATTTCCTGATCGGTCTCACTAGAGTCTTTTGGGCTAGCGCCGTACCGCTCTCTTTGTCAGCGCTGGCCCCTCTATCCGTTCAAGCTGCTAGTTTCAATCGGCTCTTTGTATTTGGCGACAGCTTGTCTGATCCGGGTAATACTGCCACCGTGACAAAAGGCCTCTTCCCACCGCCTGTTCTACCTGGAGTTGACTCTGCAACGAACAAGTTTGGTTTCTTCCCAGCTTATACACAACAGCGATTTACCGATAATCTGAACTGGATAGACTACCTGGCTCCTAAATTAGGGGTTACTTCTACCACTAACTATGCATTTGCTGGGGCGACTACAGGAACTCAAAACACAACGCTTCCCTTTCTGCCCGGTTTGCAGCAGCAAATCAGCACATTCTTGTTTTCCTTGACTGCACCTACCCCTGAGGATTTATTTGTTGTGTGGGCGGGTAGCAATGACTACTTAGCAACGGCTAGCCAAACTAATCCCAACATCCCAGTAGGTAATTTAGAGAGTGCAGTGAGAGCCTTGGCTGACGCGGGTGCCCAAAACATTCTAGTAGCGAACCTAGAAGACCTAGGCAAGACTCCGCTGGTGAAAAGCCAATCCAATGCAGAGCAGGTTTCTGAGTTAATCAACCAGCATAATACGTTATTAACGTCTACCCTTACAGGCCTTGCGACTGATCCCTCCTTCGAGGATGCCAGCCTAATCTCGTTTGATGTCTTTTCATTGTTAAATGAAGCCATCAGTCAACCTGAGAAGTTTGGCTTCACTAATGTGAGTGATCCTTGCTTGGCTAACCTAGCCTTATCTTCCCTACTGACTCTGCCTATTTTGAAGTGTGCAAATCCTGATCAATATTTATTCTGGGACAGTCTTCATCCGACTGACAAGGCACATCAGATCCTAGCAGATGCCGCTTTTTCAACCATCAAGGCTTCAAGCGAGGCTTCTAATCCTATTGCAGATACCTCTTTTTCAATACTTCAAACGTCCTATTCTGTGGCTGTTCCAGAACCCGTTTCAAACACTGCTGTTGGAGTGTTGGGAAGTAGCCTTGTCTTAACCCGTCTACTTCTTAAAAAAGTTGCTTAGCTGAAAATGATAGAAAGCGCAGACAAAAAACTAAGTAGTTGAGATGAGCTAACACCGTAAAAATGCTTAGCTATACATGGAAAAAGCTTCACACAAAAAAGCTTCTTCCATGTTTTTACTGAAATTAATCCCTAGAAGCAATCGGGGCAACCCCTCTAAAAGTTACCCTGGTCACTTTTCTGAACTGCTGTGCACTTATCTATTGAGTTGGAATTATGAACACTCTAAATTCTGTCTATGCAGCCTTTTGAGTATTCTAGTGAAGATAGTTCTGCTTGATGTATCCGTAAATTTCCTATCAACTCTAAGCTATCTAGATCGCCCCCTTTGAGAAACAGTCAAGAATAGCAATATTGGATGGAGCATTTCTATTGCCAAGTCTTGACTAGGGTGACTTATTAAACATTAGATGTCGCTGCGTTGTTTGCTATTAGGAAATGCAAAGCGCAGAAGGATACGCTGCTTGATTCTAGCTATTGTCAGGTTGATATGGCTTTTCAAGAAGCTGATTGTGGCATTCATTTAGTAAAGATTTACCTACTTGGCTTGGCGTACATTACCAACTTCGCTGTCACAGTAGCCTCGCTTGCTTATATGAACATTCCTGATCGCGGTTCTCCCAATTTTGTGTCGTCACGCTTCCTGGCTCATCAGGCAGGTACGGCTGGATTTACCTTAATTGAGCTGATGGTTGTCGTTATCATTATTGGCATTCTAAGTGCGATCGCACTGCCGTCATTTTTCCGGCAAGTCAGCAAAGCCCGAGAATCCAAGGCAACGATACAGTTATCTACGGCAAACCGCGCTCAGCAAGCTTATCGCCTAGAAAATTCAAGCTTTGCGAACTCGCTAGATACCTTAGGGCTACACTCTTCCGACAGCGACTATACCTATTCTGTGACTGAATCTTCTGCCTATCACGCCATCCTGGTAGCTCAGCCCAAAAATGGCACGATCAGGGGTTACAAGGCAGTGGTCTACTTTCTCAATGACACAATCGATTCAGCCATTTGTAAGGGAACGCCTGGTCAGATTCCAGCAGATTGTAATCCCACGGAAGTCAATCAAGCGATCGCTTTAGCCAGCAGCAGCTCGGCGGGTATTTCAGGATCCGCGAGTACCGCTTCAACAGGAAGTGGAGGCACGGCTGGGGGTACTTTCTCAGGGGGCACAACTTCAGGAGTCGGCTCAAGTGGTACGACATCAGGTACCACGACCTCGGGTACGACTTCCGGCGGCTCTACTGCCACTGGCAGTACATCAGGCACCTCTTCAGGCAGCACCTCCAATGGCACTACCGCTAGCGGTAGCGGTAGCACATCCGGTACGGCCTCGGGTTCTAATGCGGGCACAAGCTCGGGGACGAGTTCAGGGGGGGCTACTGCGAGTGGTAGTGCATCGGGCACCACTTCCGGTAGCACTGCTACCGGCACAAACTCGGGGACAACTTCGGGCGGCTCTACTGCTAGTGGCACAAACTCGGGGACAACTTCGGGCGGCACATCAGGAACCTCTTCAGGAGGCCCTGCTACCGGAACGACGGCAGGCACCCCAACTACTTCTACTTCAACGGGATTCTCTTCGGGGACTACGTCAACAACGTCTGTTGCAGGTTCAACAACCACATCAAACTGTGCGACAGCAACCGCTGGCTCTACGACTACAGGAACTTCTGCAACAGCACCCTCTACTGAGTCTACTCAAGCCACCACCAGTGCTTGCCCAACCTCAGAGACACAAACCACCACTACAGCTACAGGTACGACAACAACTATAGGAACAACGACAATAACGACCACGGGAACGACTACCGGCAATGGAAGCGGTAATGGAAATGGTAATGGTAATGGTAATGGCAATAAAAAATAATAGATTAGGAGCTAACTAGCTAAACGGAAGTTAATTAACAGAATTATGCCTTCGCAAAGACAGGGTTGCGAAGGCATTTTAGTGTTCCAAGAATAAGTTTTAGTTTTTCTATGATTGTTGGCTTTTTGTTGATTACTTCCCCCTAAAGAGGTGGATCGGATGCAAATAACTTCCTTTATACTTTCGAACTAGACTAATAGGATTTGTGGTGGAAAGCCGCTCCATCAAAAGGTTTATACCGCTAGAAAGATGACCTCAGCTATAGAAAAACGGTTGAATAGGTCAGGTGAATTGGCCACCTTGGGGAAGCCCGCCTCACCCCGCATACCTCTTTGGGAAGAGGCCTAGCGAAAAAAAATATTTAAGGGAAATGAACCATGATTGCAGATGGAAATGGGCTGCTAGTGCTGAATAGTCTAGGCACATGGCTGGCCCAAGTTGGAAATGCTGGAGTTGATTCCCCAGAGGAAGCCGCTATGATTTTCTCTGGGCCGCAGTTTTTTATTGCCCTGTTGTCCGGGCTAGTGCTGACTTTTGGATTTCAACTGCTGTTGACTAACTTATCAGTCGCAGCAGGAATATCCTGGGTTGGCCACTCCTCTTCCTCCTCGGACAGCTCAAGCTCAAGTGGAGGCGGGGCTGGTAAGATTGGCGTTGCCTTTGGTATATGGACGCTTATTACCGTTAGTCTGGCGCTGTTTTTTGCCTGCCTGCTAGCGATTAAATTAAGTCTTTACAACAGTGCGCTGTTGGGCGCAATTACAGGATTGGTTATTTGGGGCACTTACTTTTGCCTCTTGTTCTGGGTGAGCTCGACCACGGTAGGGTCTCTGATTGGCTCCATTGTGAGAACGGCGACTTCTGGTTTCCAGTCCCTAGTTGGGACGGCAACTTCCGCTTTAGGAGCCAAGGCTGCTAGTAATCAGGTTGCAGCGACTGCTGAAGCGGCTGTTGCGGCAGTGCGCCGAGAGCTAACCGCAGGGATGGACACCGACAATCTGCGAGATGCTTTGCGGGACTATATCAGAACTGTACGCTCTCCTGAAATTGATATCGAAGGGATTGAGTCTGAGTTTGAGCGCTTGGTCGAGGAGTCTCGCCTGAGTGATATTGCCGATCGCGATAGCCTCAACCAAATCAACCGCGATACTTTTGTCAAACTCGTTGATAGTCGTACTGACCTCTCACGCCAAGAAGTTAATCGCATTGCTGATCGGTTGTACCGCAGCTGGCAGCGGGCGCTAATGCGGGTCCCAGAATCTGATTCCTTATCAGAGATGGTGAACTACCTACAGTCTGCTCGGCCCGAAGAGCTGGTTTCTGAAAAGCTTGATCAGCGGCTTGATCAGCTTCTGCAAGAAGCCCGCAGAGGTCAGAATTCCAACCAGCCTAAGCAACAGGGCAACCAGTCTAACCCGATGACTAGCCCTATGTCCTACGCCATGAACACTTTGATGGGTGTTGTGATGGGGCGCACCGATTTGTCCGATCTGGACATTGAAAAGATTGTTCAGCAGTTTAAATCTACTCGCGACCAGGTGGGTAGCCAGGTCAACACGCTGACCAGCAAGGTAAGCGGGGAACCCCAAGAACCCTTTAGCGTGGTGAAAGCAGACGTTGAGAACTATCTGCTCAATAGCTATCCTTGGCAGCTCCGGCCAGAAAGGCTCCGGGTTGAGTTCCGCACTGTTCTCTATGATGCTGCGGCTGATCCCAACATTCTGCGTCGCGAACTGGCTCAGCTGAACCGGGGTGATTTTGTCAACGTGCTGCAATCTCGCGGCCTGCTGACTCCCGAAGAGATTCGCAATACGTCTTTGCAATTGGAGTCAGTTCGACAGGAAGTATTGACTGAAGTGACTCAGATTGCTCGTCTGGAAGCTTCAAAGGAAACCCAAGAGCGGGTAATCACCTTCCTGCGCTTTACGCCTCGTGATGAGCTGCTTTCCACAATGGGCGAAGATGCCTTTAAGGCACTCCTAGAAGACAACGAGGCCAGCGTTGAAGATCTGCAAGATCGGTTCTCCCAGTTCAATCATGAGCTGTTTATGCAGATACTTCGGAACCGCCCTGAGCTTAATGAAAATGAGGCACAGCAAATTGCTACCTCTATGGAGCGGGTAATGAGCCAGACCATTGCGAATGCAGAAGGTCTGCAAGCAGCGGCTAAAACTCGGGTTACCAATCAGTGGCAGTCTGTCCAAGATTACCTGCGTAACACCGGCAAATCCGAGCTTAACCCTGAGGGAATCAAGCGTGATTTGCAGACGCTGCTCAATGAGCCCGATGAAGGCATCCGTCGTCTGCGGGGTCGAGTATCTCAGTTTGACCGGGATACGTTGGTGCAACTCATGAGCCAGCGCCAAGATATGAGCGAAGCCGAAGCGCATCACGTTGTGGATCAGGTGGAGTCTAACTGGCACCAGACGGTTCATGCTCCCGGTGCATTGACTGATAAGGCCAAGGCTCAGTACGACCAAGCAACTAATGCGATCGCATCTTATCTGCGCAACACAGGTAAGCCTGAGCTGAACCCCGAAGGCATTAAGCGTGACCTGCAAACGCTAATGCGTGATCCCAAGCTGGGAGCCAGCGCAATCCGCGACCGTCTTTCCACCATGGATCGCGACACTCTGGTTCAGTTGCTGTCCCAACGGCAGGATTTGAGCCAGGAAGAAGCCAATCAGCTCATTGATCAGATTCAGGGCACTATTCGGAGCTTTGTGCGCTCTCCCCAGCGTTTGGCGTTGCGGGCTCAATCTCAAGCGCTTTCCTTTGAGCAAGCTCTGGAAGATTACCTGCGCAATACCGACAAAGAAGCCCTCAATCCTGACGGCATCAAGCGCGACCTTAACCTGCTGCTGAATGATCCTCGTCTAGGCGCACAGCGACTGGGTGAACGTCTTTCGATGGTGGATCGTGATGCCCTAGTAGCGTTGCTGGCTCAGCGGCCCGATATGACCCGCGAAGAAGCTGAAGCGACGGTTGCTCGGGTAATGTCTGTCAGAGACCAGATTGTTGAGCAGATCCGAGGTGTGCAGGAGCGAGTCAAGAATGTGGTTCTGAGTATTCTGGGCCGTATTCGTCGTTACCTCAACTCGCTTGATCGACCTGAGTTGAACTACGAAGGCATTGAGCGGGATGTGCGCCGCCTGTTTGACGATCCTCAGGCTGGCTTTGATGCCCTGAAAACGCGGTTGTCGGACTTTGATCGTGATACCTTGGTGGCCTTGGTTAGCTCCCACGAGGCGATCTCTGAGGCTGATGTGAACCGAGTGCTTGATCAGATTGAAGGCGCTCGCAACGGCGTTTTGCAAAAGGCTGAGCGGCTAGAGAAGCAGGTTGAAGAGCGCATTCGCGACCTAAAACTGCAAGCTCAAAATCAGGTTGAAGAGACTCGCAAGACGGCTGAAGCTGCCGCTTGGTGGATCTTCGGTACGGCAGCCGTGTCCGCAGTTCTATCTGCGATCGCAGGTAGCCTAGCTGTTGCTGGATAAGCAACTTCCTCTCACTCTTAATTAAGAAAAACCCCCAATTTATTGGGGGTTTTTTTGTATCCTATGAGTCTTTCTTGCGAATGATGTAAACACACTTAAAAGTGAGGACGATTATAGTTGAGAGCGCTTTAGTTGCAATCTCCACCGTCACTCTTTTTTGAAATAAATGAACAAAGTAGAATTTACACTTTTCGCTCCTTATAACAAACAAGCCGCTGTAAAAGGCGATTTTTCCAATTGGGAACCTATCGCCATGAAAAAGGGAGAGGATGGCGTTTTTCGCACTAAAGTCGAGCTAGAAGATGGAGATTATGAATATAAATTTGCGGTGCGATCGCAAAGTTATTTTATTAAGTCAAATGCTTGGGTTGATGTTACTGACCCCTATGCGATCGCAGTAAAAGATGATGAAACTCAAAACGGCATTATTCGCGTTCGAAACGGTCAACCCGTTGTGGATACCTATGAGTGGAAGAATGATCAGGCTCATCTTCCCGCTGACCACGAACTAGTCATCTATGAAATGCACATTGGGGACTTCTCAGGCGGGGAAGACGACCCCTATCCCCGAGGCCAGTATAAGCACGTCATTGAGAAGCTAGATTACCTGAGTGAACTAGGGGTTAACGCCATTGAGTTGATGCCCGTTAATGAAAACCCTGGTGATTACAGTTGGGGATATATGATTCGGCACCTCTTTGCAGCTGAGTCTAATTACGGTCCGAGCCAAGATCTAAAACAGCTGATCGATGAATGTCACGGTCGAGGTATTCGAGTCATCCTCGACTGCGTCTTTAACCATACCGATTCAGAAGCGCCATTAACCCAAATTGATATCAACTACTGGTACAGCAAAGAGCCTAGCGACCCTGAATACAACTGGGGGCCAGAGTTTGACTATGCCCGATTTGACGACAATTTGCAGATTTTCCCAGCCCGCAAATTTATTGATGATGTGATCCGATTCTGGATTCGGGAATATCACATTGATGGCATTCGCTATGATGCAGTGAAGCAAATTGACAACTTCGATTTTCTCTTTGGTGCGGTGAAGGCTGCCAAGGAAGAAGCTGGACCCAAACCCTTCTACAACATTGCTGAGTTTATTCCTAACACGCCCGTAGTCACCAACGAAGACGGCCCTATGGACGGCTGCTGGAATGATGCTTTTGCTTACTCCGTCATGGAGTTTGCAGTTGGCAAAGAGTCTAACTTAGAGAGATTGAAAGATGCCTTAGAACCCAAGCGCATGGGCTATATGGGAGTCACTAACACAGTGAACTATCTCTCTAGTCACGACCACAACCGCGTCATGATTGAGTTAGCCAATAACGAAATCTTTGATGAGGAAGCTTTCCGTCGAGCCAAGTTAGGGGCTGCCCTACTCTTTACGGCTGTTGGGGTACCTATGGTCTACATGGGGGAGGAGTTTGGCTCCTGCCAACCCAAGGAAGTCATATCCCACAAGCTTGAATGGACCTTGCTCAAAAATGAGAACAACCAGGGACTATTTCAGTACTACAAAGGGTTGATTAATCTGCGAAAGAACAACCACGCCCTACATACTGGCAATATTGAGTTTTTCCACACTAACCAAGACGAGCGTGTATTGGCTTATACCCGTTGGAATGATGAGGGTTCTCGGGTCGTTGTCGTTGTTAACGTGTCAGAAAATTACTTGGGCGACTATGCAATCGAGTGTTTCCCAGAAAATGGAACCTGGCATGAATGGACGCGTGATTACGATGAAGAAGTTGCTGACAACACTCTGGTAACCGATCTACCTCCCTTCGAGGCCCGTGTCTACGTTTGGTAGGGCAAGTTAGTTATACATTTTTATAATCCGATGGGGCGTGTCATTCTGTCAGGCTTTAGGGCAATGTACCCAAGGCTTTCTGCCAAATGACATGCCCCTATGTATTTCACAAACGCCTGCTTAACCTAAGAATGAGTTTTGCTATGCCGCAATGGGCAGATCTTAACTCTTTGGATAGAAACTCCCCGGCAGAAGCATTCGGTAAGATGAGCTTGCTTCCTCTTTTTCTCATCTCCTATGGTCAGCACACCCCGCTTCACCTCCCCAGCTTCTGAAGAGATTCTCCAAGAAGTCACGACAACCGAAGCTGACATTGACCTAGAATTTCTCTACACTCGCGACATTGAGTTTCGCCAGGAAACAATTTACTTCATTGTGGTAGATCGCTTTTTCGACGGCGATCCTGACAACAGCGAAGGCCCAAATCCTGAAATTTATGACCCGACTCAGACCGATTGGGGGAAATACTGGGGTGGAGATCTCCAGGGTGTCATTGAAAAGCTCGATTACCTGAAGAATTTAGGCGTTACGACTGTCTGGCTCACTCCTCTCTTTGAACAGGTAGAGGGTGTCTTTTTTGAGAGCGCTGCAATTCATGGCTACTGGACTAAAGACTTTAAACGGCTCAACCCCCGTTTTATTGGCAAGGACGAAAACCCTTCACTCAATGCCACCCAGGATCAGCGCAACACCACCTTCGATCGCTTGATTGCAGAACTGCACAAGCGCGGTATGAAACTGGTGCTTGATATTGTCTGCAACCATAGTAGCCCCGATATTGATGGAGCCAAGGGAGCGTTGTACGACGATGGTACTCTGATTGCGGAGTTTCATAACGATGAAAAGCACTGGTACCACCACTATGGCGAAGTGATGGACTGGGAAAACGAGTGGCAAGTGCAAAACTGTGAGATGGCAGGACTAGCCACCTTTAATGAGAACAATGCCGAGTATCGCAACTATATTAAGTCAGCTATTAAGCAGTGGTTAGATCGGGGTGTGGATGCGTTGCGGGTTGATACCGTTAAGCACATGCCGATTTGGTTTTGGCAAGAATTTTGTGCGGACATCACCACGCATCGGCCTGACGTATTCATCTTTGGTGAGTGGATTTACAACCATCCCAGCGATGATCGCTCTATTGACTATGCCAACAACTCTGGCATGAGCCTGCTCGACTTTGGTCTCTGTGTCGCTATCCGAGGAGCGTTGGGCCAAGGGGCTGAGGGAGGCTTTCACCTAATTCAAGAGATTTTTGACCAAGATTGTCGCTACAACGGGGCAACCGAACTGGTTACTTTTATCGATAATCACGACATGCCCCGGTTCCAGTCGTTGAATCCCGATCCCGATATGCTGCGGGTTGCGATCGCACTGATCATGACCTCGCGCGGCATTCCCTGCCTCTACTACGGCACCGAGCAGTGCCTCCACAACGACACCAATGGCGGTCAAGATCCCTATAACCGCCCCTTGATGGAGACTTGGGACACCGATACAGAACTCTATCAAAGCATCCGACGACTGTCAGGACTACGGCGACTAAACCCGGCAATTTCTTTGGGAAGCCAGTGGCAGCGTTACCTAACACCAGATTTGTACTGCTACGTTCGCAAGTATCGTGACTCCCGCTGCTTTGTTGCGATGAACCGAGGAGGCGATGCCGTAGTTGACTCTGTGCAGACGGATTTACCCGATGGCGAACATACCTGTGTATTAACCCGTCGTAAAGTCACTGTGACCGACGGCTACATTACAGGGCTGGATCTGGCTTCCCGCGAAGTCTTGGTCTTTAGCCATGTCGGTGAACGGGTTAAGGGCGATATCATCGTGCGGGTACAGCTTAATGGGGTTAACACTCAACCGGGTGAGAGCATTGTAGTGATTGGTGACTGCCCTGAACTGGGCTGCTGGGACATCGGCAAAGCCTACCCGCTTGAATACATCAACGAAAATACCTGGTTTGGCGAAATTCCTTTTAACGAAAGTGCCGGAAAGCTAATTACCTACAAGTACGCCATGCTGCGCGAGGGCCGATCACCCTTGCGAGAAAATCTTGTCGCTCGCCGTTGGGTGCTTGCAGGAGAGGGAATCGTTAAGTGGCGTGATACTTGGGGGTGTTAAGAAGATTTTTAAGATGGGTTTTCTAGACCCGCCCTAAAACTCTGCCACAAGACCAATGGCCCCCTTCTGAATTCGCAGCATAGTGACAGGAAAGCAAGGAATTAGCTCACTGGGCTAATTCCTTGTGTACTTTATGGGAAACGTTATGACCGGACATGTTCAGCAGCACGCTTTTCTGGAAAAAGTAATTCAGCGAAGCGGACTGCAAAGCGAAAACGAAGCCCAACGGGCATCCAATGTCGTGTTTCGAATTTTGCGAGACATGATGCTGAACAAAACATCGGATCAGATTGAAAGAGAGCTCCGTGAGAATGCGCCGGAATCGGAGCAGGAAGTCGTTGACCTCTGGCAGGATTACAACGTAATGGTGGCGTTTTTCAGTCGCATTAGTCCGGCTCAAGATCTCCACCTCAAATCAGGAACCTTTTTGCTGCGATTAAAGCAGGAAGGGGCTCTACCCGAAGATGTGCCGCCAGAGATGGCTGCCAAAGCAGTCTTTTCTGCTACTAAGGAGATCCTGCCTCAGGAGCGCAATGCAGAGATCGCCCAACACCTCCCTAGCGAGATTCGAGATATTTGGGAGCAGGCCTAATCCGACTTGGCCTAATCTGGTTCAATTTAGTAGGTTTGGCAAATGCATCGTTCCTCCTTGTCACTGATCCCAGCCATTGTCTTAACGGGGCTTTCCCTAGCAGGGTGTAGTCAAAACCGTGCTCAATCGCCTGCGGAAACAACGGTTCCTAATCAATTACCGACGGTGGTTGAGACGACAGGCCCCAATACCGTGGTGGTTCGGGATCGGGAGCAGGAGGTCGCTGTGATGCTGGCTTGTGTGACAGTTCCGCCCCAGACCTCTGCCGCAACTGACCCCCTGACGGCCCTTCTCCCGTCTGGGCAAGCCGTGCAAATGCGGGTCGTTTCTCCTGATCAAGCAGACCCGGTCCGAGCCGAGTTATTTTTAGGAAATCGGCCTGTAGGCTTGCAACTGGTGGAACAGGGTGATGCGATGGTTGATCCGACTATCCTCACAGATTGTCCTGAGACAGCCTCACGATATTGGCAAGCTCAGATCGAGGCTCAGCAAGAGCGTCGGGGGGTGTGGGGTCAGTACGATTTGCGGGTGGGGACTCCGGTTGACGTGGCTCCTAATTTAACGTTGCCCGTTCAAGCAACCGCTGGCAATTGTCCGCCCTCAGTTGACCTATGGGCTTTTCGCTGGGGCTTTGAGGGTGGGGCTGACCATACCGTGAGGGTGAATCTGCGTGAGATCGCAGCTCAACCTCCAAGCTTGCTGCAATCTAGTGATACGTCAGTTGTCTTTACGGCTCCCTTACAACCTGGCTACGCTAAGTGTGTTGGCAGCGCCCGCTCCGAGCAGATGACTATGTATGCTGTGGATTTCCGAGAGGGTCGGGTGCAGTTTTCCTTAAACCTACAAGGGGATGGGACGCGGAAGGTGCTGTACCAAAGTGTTTCTGCCAATCGCCCTTACATTTATTGGCAAGCTACTGAGTAGGTGACTTCTTAGAAAATTTCTAAAAAACGGGGACATCCCCATCGGAATGCCCCCGTTATAGAACCGTTGACGGTCTGGGTGAGCTTAGTACAGCTCTTCTTCTTGGTGGGTCAGGATGGTGCAATCGGAGGTGGGGTAAGCGACGCAGGTCAGAACATACCCAGCTTCAATTTGATCATCATCCAAGAAAGACTGGTCAGACTGGTCAATGGTACCCTCGGTGATTTTGCCTGCACAGGTAGAGCAAGCACCTGCGCGGCAGGAGTAGGGCAGCTCGATGCCTTGCTCTTCAGCTGCATCGAGAATGTAGGTGTCGTCTGCAACTTCAATCGTGGTATTTAGGCCTTCAGCCTCGTTGATTAGAGTAACTTTGTAGGTTGCCATTGATTCTATCCTCTCATCTCACAAAGGAAACTGACCGAAGATCCTTGAAAACCCCTTACTGAAACGTATTTAGGGATTTATTTCTAGGAATCAACTCCAATTCTGATACTACGGGAAAAGTTGATCAGTGTGTCATTTTTTCCGAGCATTGTTGAACGGGATTCGTAATCAGATTGCTCTGATTTTGCCGGGATTACTTATAGGTTTATTGCTGCTGTGGACCCAAAAGCCACCTCTGGCAAGCAATTTGAGGACAAATCGAAAATGAAGCCAACTGACAGCGTGAAAAGTTGCTAGTGCTAGTTATCAATAATTAATTTTATTATTAGTTTTACTTATGCCGCTTAATTCTATTAGGTTTCTGGTAGAAATAGTGCTCATTAAACCTCACTTAATTAAAGTCATTTCTCTGCATCGACAAAGGTCATAAACTGTGAGGAGTCATCGGTTTGTTTAAGATAACCTCTTCGTCGGATGATTGAGGTAGCTGATTCTCATCCTTTAGCGGTTAAGCAGTTGATTCGAGTTGGACTTGTCGGAACTGGATTTGCAGCGAAATTAAGAGCAGATGCGATCGCAGCTGATTCGCGATCGCACTTAGTTGCAGTAGTGGGCCATGACTTGGAGAAGACAACCGAATTTTGCAACTCCTTTGGGGCCGATGCCTGTGACTCTTGGCAAAGCTTGATCGACCTGCCCCACATCGATCTGGTGATTGTCTCCAATATGAGCTGTGATCACGGCGATATTGTGGAGGGATCGCTCTTAGCCGGAAAGCAGGTTGTCGTCGAGTATCCCCTGTCGCTGGATTTGGCTCAGGCCGAGCGTCTGGTCACGCTGGCGCGTAAAACCGGATTATTTCTCCACGTTGAGCATATTGAACTTTTAGGGGGGCTGCATCAAGCGACCAAGGCGCAATTACCTGCTGTCGGTCAGCCACGCTATGTTCGGTACTGCACCTTTAATCCCCAGCGGCCAGCCGCTTCAAAGTGGACCTATCAGCCCTCGCGCTTTGGCTTTCCCTTGATGGGGGCGCTCTCCCGAATTCATCGTCTGGCTGATCTGTTTGGCCCAGTGGAGACAGTGGCTTGCCAGAACCGCTACGACGGTGATCAGGTTGAAGCTGACCACTACACTGCCTGCCTCTGCACAGCTCAACTACGCTTCGCTTCCGGCCTGCTGGCTGAGGTCACTTACGGCAAAGGTGAGTTTATCTGGTCAGCGGTTCGCTCTATGGAGATCCACGGAACTCAAGGTGGCCTAATTTTTGAAGGTGATCAAGGGCGGTTAATCACCCCGTCTGGAGAACACCCGATTGAAGTAGGGTCTCGCCGGGGCCTGTTTGCCAAAGATACCCAGGCCGTTTTAGACGCCCTCACGCAAGGCACTCCGCTCTATGTCACCCCAGAAGCTAGCCTATACTCTCTGCGGGTAGCCGATGCTGCCCGCAGATCAGCCGAAACAGGTCAGGTTGTTCGGGTTTAGCGGGAGAGATGGTTTGGCTAGCAGAAAACTATTTTTTCACCTGAGTTACGCGCCAGCTCAGCTTAAAGTTCAGCCAGAAGTTCCAGAGCGTAACCAGTGCGATCGCAATTAAGTTAGCCGCATAGGCCCAACGGTGATCGAACACCCAGTTGTAGAGAATATTGAGCAGCCCCACGTTGAGTACCAACCCTGACAAACAGACCAGGTTGAACTTGAGAAAGCGCTTGAGGCGAGGCCCCCAACCCTGCTGCCGTTGACTAATATCGGCAAAGGTCCAGGCATCGTTCCAAATGAAATTGTTAAAGATGGCCGTCTCAGCAGAGAAAATTTTGCTGCGGGTTAGCGGGAAGCCCAGCATTGTGTGAAACATATAGAGCAGCGCCATGTCTACAAAGACGCCGCTCAAGCCCACTACCCCAAAGCGGATGAAGCGCTGAAGGGGAAATCGTTCTTGTAAACGAGCCAGACGATTGCCTAGGCGTAGCCGCAGCAGGTGGTGAATGTAGTCAATATATTGTTTCCAAGTCACTTTGCTCTCGCCTGCTAGCCTCTCTTGAAAGACGTAGCCCACCTCGGCAATGGTTTCCACCTGGCCCCGGCCAATCACCTCTAGCAAAATTTTGTAGCCCTTGGGGTTGAGCAGAGAACCTGCGATCGCATCTCGTCGCACCATGAAATAGCCGCTCATTGGATCACTCACCCGGCCAACCACGCGAGGCAGCAAAATGAGCCCCAGCATTTGCGCCCCCCGCGACAAAAAACGCCGCACGACGCTCCATTCACTTACACCGCCGCCTTCCACATGGCGGCTAGCCACGGTCAAATCAACCCCTTCGCGCATGGTCATCAGCATTTTTTGCAGCACTTCTGGGGGGTGTTGCAAGTCGCCATCAATGACGCCTAGCACCTCGCCCCGAGCTACTTGCCACCCCCGAATTACAGCGGAGGACAGGCCTCGCTCCTGCTCTCGCCGCATTACCTGCAACTGGGGATAGGTCTGGCTCAATTCCAAAGCCGCTTCCCAAGTGCGATCGGGGCTGTTGTCGTCTACCAAAATCAGCTCGTAGTCGTTGGGGCAGCTCTCATCCAACAGAGTCGTGAGCGACCTGACCAATTGCTCAACATTGCGACTCTCGTTGTAGGTCGGAATGATCAAGGAAAAAAAGATCGTTGCGGTAGAGCGCTCAAACCTGTGGATTCCTGGGTCCCTTTCCCTAAAAAGCTGGATTTGAAGCGGCCCTGTCGGGGGCTGAAGTAAGCTTTTAATCCGGGGCAAAGAGGACATGGCAATTTTTAGAGTGCTGAATAGGCAACCTATCACAGACCCCAAAGCTTAGCAAACGATCTCAAGCATAAAAAGGGGAAGTGTGCGCTTTATTCCTGAGATCCTTGTCCAATCACGTCTTGAATTGAGTTCAACCCGTGCTGGTCGAGCTTGTCCAGCAGCCCTTCCATTACCCGTCGGGTCATCCAAGGCCCTTCATAAATCCAGCCTGTATAGGTTTGCAGTAGGCTGGCTCCTGCCATCAGTTTCTCCCAAGCATCTTCAGCCGTAAAAATGCCGCCGACCCCAATAATCGGTAGTTGGCCCTGAGTCTCTTTCCAAATAAAACGGATCACGTCTGTTGCCCGCTGGCGCAGGGGGGCTCCACTGATGCCTCCGGCCTCCTCCTCAATGGGTTTTCCTGTTTTGGGCAAGATTCGAGTTTTGAGGCCATCTCGACGGATGGTGGTGTTGGTCGCGATGATTCCGGCTAGGCGATGCTGCTGAGCCAAATCGATCACCTCTGCGATCGCATCCCATTCCAAATCTGGGGCAATCTTGACTAGCAGAGGCTTTTGTTCGCGATTGGCTTGCTGCAAGGCAGCCAGAATGGGACCGAGTTGGTCGGCGGCTTGTAGCGATCGCAACCCCGGCGTGTTGGGTGATGACACATTCACCACGAAATAATCACCCCAAGGCTGTAGGTGCTTGAAACTAGTGAGGTAATCTTCGGCGGCTTCTTCTAGAGGCGTCACCTTCGATTTGCCCAAGTTAATCCCAATTGGGATAGGGGAACGACCTTCGGGCCACAGCGTCTGTAGGTATGTTGCCATTGCCGCCGCCCCTGCATTGTTAAAGCCCATCCGATTGAGCACGGCCTGGTCGTCTATTAGACGGAACAGGCGAGGCTTGGGGTTTCCAGGTTGGGCATGGCAAGTGACGGTTCCTAGCTCAGTAAAGCCAAATCCAAATAGTGGCCACGCTCGGGCCGCTTTCCCGTCTTTGTCAAAGCCTGCTGCTAGCCCTAGGGGGTTGTCAAACGTCAATCCCCAGAGCTGTTGCTTCAGTCGAGCATCCTGCACCGTTAGCTGATGCTGGAGCCAGTCTTGCCGCTGGCGAGTCCAAGCAGCGGCGGTGGGATTCTCAGGGACAGGGCGAGCTAACCAGACGAGGCTAGCGACGGCAGATTTGTGCAGCCACTCAGGATCCAGCCTAAGCCCTGAGAAGAGAAGGGGTCGAACAACTTGAGTGTAGGGATCTTGCAACAAGGGAAATGACAGGTGGATTGACTTAAATGGGTATTTTGAGTAAACCATCCTTGCTTATTAAAACGGACGAAGCGCCCTTTTCCTCAAAAAGGGGATGCTCTGGTGGGGCTTTCAAAAGCGCAACTGTAGAAGACGGCGGTTTAATTGGAGCGCGAGTTCACTCAAAAGACCAGGAAACCAGGCGGTTCCTGGGCAGGATCCTTTGGTTTTCTACCGCTGCACTTCTGCATCTGCACTATAGTTTTAACACTTGGGCTTGGAGCTGCTGAAAGGGCTGCAAGGACTGAGGCTGCATCTACATCGTGTTTCTATTGGCCGCTTAAGGAGATCAGTTAAATCGTATGGGTCAGTCTCATACTGGGCCAGCCTATGAAAAGCAAATGGTGTCCCTGGGGCGAATTTTGCAATCCCTCCGAGAAGCTTCAGGCGGAGACGAGGCCATCAAGATTGTCCTCGACCATCTTCAGGCTGAGTTTGACTACGAGGTTGTTTGGATCGGTTCGTACGACCGAGTCAATCACAAGCTGATCACAAAGGGATATCACGGTCCCAAGGGGCTTCGCCTTCGTCCCCAGTTGAACTTGGTGCCGGGGGATGTGATGGAGCAGGTGGTGATTCAGCAGCGGCCTCTGGTGGTGGCTGACTTTCAGGATGAACCCCGAGCTGGAGACTGGAGTGCGATCGCAAAATCTTTTTCCCTTCAGAGTGGTGCCTTCTTTCCCATTCGGAGACAAGATATCTGCTTTGGCGTTTTGCTCCTAGCCTCCCAACGGTGGGGCGTTAGTCCTAGCGCTGGAGAACGCTCTCACCTTGCCATCTTGATGAGTTTTCTGGCCGATGCACTTCACCAGCACGAGGCCGAAGCTCAACGGCGGTTGATGAAGCATCCTGATCAGCCTTTGCTGTCCCTGCTTGAACGATTAGGGCAGCTAGAGGGATTGAATGATCGGTTGCAGGCTGTTGCTAGTGAAGTTCAAACATTTATTAAACCGGCCAACACTCGAATTTTCTGGTTTGAGCCCAAGGGCAACTACTTCTGGCAGCGCAATGCGTCCGTTAAAAAGGTAGTGAGCAATGCTAATAGCGAAGCCGCTACTCTCACGATTCCGGTAGAGGAAGTTCGAGGGTTTTACCAAGCGCTCTCGAACGATCAGCTCATTAGCGTGGGTGAAATCCAAAGTTCTCTAACGGCTACTGTGAGCGATCGCTTGATGCACCTGCTCAAAGCCCAATCCCTGTTAGCTGCGCCCATTTTGTACCAAGGCTCGCTGCTCGGATTTGTTGCGGCTGAGGGCAACACTGCCCGGATTTGGAGCGAGGCTGAAAAGCGATTTCTTCACGGTGTGAGCCGCATGATTGCCTTGGCCCTGCCTGCCGCAGAAACCGATGATCGCATTCGTCAGATGGAGGCCAACCAACGGCTCACCAGCGGCATTATTCGCGGAATTCAGAGTGATCTGGACTGGCGCAAAACGCTAGAAGAGTGCGCTGCCGACCTGTGTACTCTACTTTCAGCCCGACAAATGATCGTGCTGTTGCTCAACGAGGACTGGGGCGGCTATGAACTCTGCTTTCAAAGCCAGGTTCTTCAGTCGCGGGGAGCGCCTGTATCTTGGCCGGGGCTAGACGATGTGGACTGGCAGATGCTGGAGCGCAGTCAGTCTGCCGTTTGCATCGAGGACACTGGGCAAGACCTGAAGCTAATGGCTTGGCGGAGTCAATTCCAGAATCTGGGTGTTCGCTCACTCATGGCGTGTAATGTCACACCTGGCAATGCCCCCAAGGGAGTGGTGCTGCTGTGCGATCAGATCAGCCGCCACTGGACGCCTTTGGAAGTGTCGCTGCTAGAAGCTGTCAGTCAGCAGTTGGGCTTGATTTTGAACCAGTGGCAATTGCAGCGGCAGACCCATCAGCAGGAGCATGTTTCTGACTCAATTCAGTGGGGCCTGAGAACCCTCCAACGAACCTTTGACCTAGAACAATTAGAAAAAGGCACGGCTGAGCACATCTGCCAGTTGCTGCAAGTGCCTGCTGTTGCTTTGGTGAGTTGGTCCCTTGGTCAAGAGGCGGCCCATGTTACCCAAGCGGTGATTCAGGACAAGGATTTCTGGGTCGATGAGGCCGCTGATATCTTTGTCAACTCCGATGCCATTCTCAACTGGGCGCTTCAGACCGATGGGATCTTGCCCCTTGTGTTGGAAGATTTGCCGGATGTGTCTCGGCGGTGGATTTCGGGGCCCACGGGGTGCAAATTTTTGGTCACGGCACTGCGCACCTCATCCAACCATCGTCCCACCACGGTTTTGATTGTGATGGGACGTCCTGATCGGCGGTGGTCGGACTATCACACTACTGTGCTAGCGCTGTTGGTCAATCAGCTTGCCTGGTCACGTCGTCACTTGAGTCTGGTGGCCATGCTGGTATCTCAGCGAGAGGAACTGGAGAAGCTCAACTGGTACAAGCAGCACCACATTGAGGAACTTTATCGCCTCCTTAATAGGCACGGGCACCGTCTAGCAGAACTGGCTCAAGAACCCACATTTGGCGGCCATCCCGCGTTTCAACAGGCGTTTCGAGATGTCGAGACCTTAGTCGGTGGGCTGATGCCGATCTTGGCTAAGGAACAGTGGCAGCTTCACAGCGACTACCACACGATTCCGCTGATTAGTTTGCTCAATCGTTTGATGGAGCGGGTGAATGGCTTGATTCAGAAACAGCAGCTCTGGAGCAAGGTTCACAACGAGAGCAATTTGATTATCGGTGGGGACATTCCGAAGATTGAACTCATTTTGACGGAACTAGTGGCGGCAGCCTGTTTGCGATCGCAACCGGGTGGCCGGATCGACATTTGGTGCCGCCCCGTTGACCGCAATTGGCTCGAACTTTCCATCACCGATGATGGAGAGATTGCTGACAGCTTGCTGGAAGACCTGCAAAAAGGCCGTCCGGACGACATGCTGGCTCCCTCAGCCCTAGATGATCCTCCTGGGCTGCACTTTGCAATTTGCAAAACCTTGCTGGAGCAGATGAGCGGCGAATTTAGCCTAACTCGCCTTGAAGATAACCGTATTCACAGCCGGATTTTGCTGCCTATTGCCTCTCCTACCGGGCGGCATTTGCACTTGGGCACCGTCAACAGCAAGCCCTTCTCCCGGCAGCAAGGTCGGTAATTCCCTGGGCACCTTCAAACACCGCAAAAGGCATCCAGATGGATGCCTTTTGCGGTGTTCTATCTTTTAGAAATTCGATAGGAGTTGGATCTAGGAGTTACCCCGTCCCTACTCCTGAATTTGAGCTGTGGGGATCACCTGAGCAATCTCTTGAGCCGTTGCCTTGGCTTGCAGCATCGGGGTACGAGTGACCGAGTCATTAGCCAGGGTAAAGAGCGGATTTGAGAGAATGCCCGCCAGAGAAGTTGCGATCGTCGCTAAAACCAAACCAACCTGAAGCGGACGCATTCCGGGGAGATCCCAGCGAACGTCAGGATAGTTCTTCACGGCATCTGACATTTCCTGGGGCTCTTTCACCACCATCATCTTGATCACACGAATGTAGTAGTAGATCGAGATGACGCTGGTTACTAGGCCAATCAGCACCAAGCCGTAAGCATCGGCCTGCCAACCTGCCCAGAAAATGTAGAGCTTCCCAAAGAAGCCAGCCAACGGCGGAATTCCGCCAAGTGAGAGTAAACAAATGCTCAGACCCAGCGTCAGCAGGGGATCCTTTTGGTACAGGCCGCTGTACTCACTGATCTGGTCAGTTCCAGTGCGTAGGGTGAACAGGATGACGCAAGTGAACGCGCCCAAGTTCATGAACAGATACACCAGCAAGTAGAAAATCATGCTGGCATAGCCTGCGTCTGTCCCGACGACCAAACCAATCATGACAAATCCGGCCTGACCAATGGAGGAATAGGCCAACATTCGCTTCATGCTGGTTTGGGCCAAGGCCACAACGTTGCCCAGCACCATACTGAGGATTGCTAGGGCGGTAAAGACAAAATGCCACTGCTCAGTTACCAGCGGGAAGGCAGATACGAGCAGACGAATCGCTAGGGCAAAACCTGCGGCCTTAGAACCAACCGAGAGAAAGGCCACCACCGGAGTAGGCGAACCTTCGTACACATCGGGAGTCCACTGGTGGAAGGGAACAGCAGCTACCTTGAAGGCGATACCCGCAATCACAAACACAAGGGCAACGACCAGGCCAATGGGTGCTTCTGTGCCATCTCCCACAATGCTAGAAGCAATGGCATTCAGGTCAGTCTTGCCGCCAGAAAGACCGTACAGCAAGGACATGCCGTAGAGGAAAATTGCTGAGCTAGCGGCCCCAATTAGAAGATACTTCAGCGCTGCCTCGTTAGAGCGAGGGTCGCGCTTCATGTAGCCCGTTAGCAAGTAAGACGAAATACTAAGGGTTTCCAGGGAAACAAAAATAGTGACTAGCTCGTTGGCTCCGGAGAGGAACATGCCTCCCAGGGTCGCAGTCAGCAGAATGGCTAGAAACTCCGCTAAAGAGGTGCCGGACTGCTCAACGTAGCGTACCGACATGGGCACCGTCACTGCGGCGGAGAGAAGGATGATAGCCCGGAAGATCAGGCTCAGGGCATCACTGTTGAAACTGCCCAAGAACCCAATGGGATCAGTCACATCCCACTGCACAACCACTGCTGCAACGGCAGCGAATAGGCCCAGCAGAGCGGCGTAGGGAGTCCACCGGGAAGAGGCCCTGCCCTGGATCAGATCTCCGACCAAAACGGTGATTATCGTCAGAATGACAATGCCTTCAGGCAAAATCGTGCCCGCATTGAGTTGAGCACTCAGCGTTGCAAAATCCATGGGCTCCGACACCTCAAGTAGAGATTCACAAGTAGAGATTTCATTATGAACATCGGTCTATGTCGCATCTTATCGTGTCCCGCTGACAGTAAGCACTTGCGGCAAAATTTCCTTTTTGGGCTGGTGCAAAACTTATTTTTAGGTAAGCTAAGCCTTTATTAGGCCCAAATGACTATAAACGGCATTTAAACCAATATTTTCTCCTTTAGTTTGCGATTTACCTACCTTAAAGCCTCCTGGCTATCCTAGACACCTTGTGAATCCTTGTGTTTTCTCAGGCTTGACGCTGGACGTCGGATCACATTTAGGTATATCGATATAAAAAAGGAGAGATAACAAATTCTTTTCGTTCACTCATTATTGAAAGCAGGCAATGCAAGATGTTGGTCGATCCGATCTGTTTTCGACCCTAGCCCTGTTCCTAAGTCAAGTCTTCGAGTAGAAATGGGGATAAGGGTGCTAGCACGACAGCGTGAGCGATCGCATTTTCCCCCTGCATTTTTCCCATCACTGTGGTGTATTCGCGTGACTTCCCGACCTTTCGCCTTTCAAGACTTCCCGCCAAGACTGACCACGTGCAGTAAAGTGGTTAGCACCTGGGCATGCTCAGATAGACGCGCCAGCAAGTCTCCCTGGTTTTAAGGTTGATTTCCCTTAAGGCTTTCACTCAAGGCTTTTATTTGGCCTAATTTCAAGTTCGTCTTTTCTAGATCCTGTTTTCAAAACCGCCAGCCAGCTTATGTCAACGCTCGTCATCGTTGAGTCCCCAACCAAAGCCAAAACCATTCGCAACTACCTGCCCAAGGGATACCGGGTAGAAGCGTCGATGGGCCATGTGCGCGACTTGCCCAAGTCGGCCAGCGAAATTCCTGCCGACGTCAAGGGTGAGAAGTGGGCTCCTTTGGGGGTGAATCCAGAAGCAGACTTTGAACCGCTGTACGTTGTTCCCAGCGACAAGAAAAAGGTCGTCAAAACCCTGCAAGACGCCTTAAGGGAAGCTGATGAACTGGTTCTAGCAACGGACGAAGACCGCGAGGGGGAGAGCATTAGCTGGCACCTGTTGCAGGTGTTAAAGCCGAATGTGCCGATCAAGCGCATGGTGTTCCACGAGATCACCGAGGAAGCGATTCAAGAGGCTTTGCATAACTGCCGCAGTATTGACGATCAATTGGTCAGAGCGCAGGAGACCCGCCGAATCTTGGATCGGCTAGTGGGTTATACCCTATCTCCCCTGCTGTGGAAAAAAATTGCGGGTGGACTTTCAGCTGGTCGAGTGCAGTCCGTTGCTGTCAAACTGCTGGTTGCCCGTGAGAAGGAACGTCGGGCTTTCCGCAAAGGCTCTTACTGGGATCTCAAAGCGACTCTGCTCAAGGTAAAAAGCCCCTTTGAAGCCAAGCTGATTTCTCTGGGCGGAACCCGACTGGCAACAGGCAGCGATTTTGACGAGTCGACAGGCCGCATTATCGAAGGTCGCAACGTCTTGCTTCTAGACGAAGAGCGGGCTCGAACGCTGGAACAACGGCTGCAAGCCGGGGTCTGGACAGTCAGCAGCTTAGACGAGCGTCCCT
>DATNQF010000225.1:0-3067 GCA_036702855.1 Trichocoleus sp.
CTTGAGGGGTGAGGTCATCAAGGCGGCAGCAGAAAACGCTGTGATCCCTCGTAAACCAGAGCGTATCTTCCCAGATTGCTAGCCCCGTTGTGCCCTCAAAGTCATCAACCTGTTGCGAGTTCAAGATCGTAGCGTTGTCGGTTCTGGGATCAACGCGCAGCAAATAGCCTCGATAGGGATCAACCGTGAGTAGAGCCCTGTCTTGATAGGCAAGACCATAGAGTGCTTTGGCACCGATCGGCTGAACCAATCGGTTGGGGATTGTCTCAGTGGCAACAGGTTGGGAGGAAGCGGGCGAGGGAGTTTCAAGCATGGGATGCGATCGCAAGCGGTATAAGAGGGGGCAATGGGTGCAGCAACCACGTGTTCGGCAAGGTTTTATCTTACAGAGGGTGAAGGGTTAGCGCTGTATCTCACTCATCAGAGCGCTAAGTCCATTCCTCCTGTTCCTGGCGTTCGGCGGCAATAATAGCTTGGCGTAGCTGGGTCCAATCAACTGTCTGAGTAGGTAGGTCATTGACCAATTGACCATTTTGCAGGTGCAAGATGCGATCGCAAAATTGCGCTACCCACTCCAATTGATGGTTTGCCATCACTAGCACGCCCTGTTGGTCGGTCATAAGCTTAACGACCTCCTGCAGCATCCGCTCGCCCTGGCCTACATCCTGAGAAGACGTGGGCTCATCTAGCAGCAGTACCGTTGGTTGAGTCAGCGCGGCTCTAGTAACAGCTACCCGCTGCCGCTGCCCCAGAGACAGTTCGGCTTCGGTGCGGCCCATCCAATCAGATGGGATTTGCAGCCGCTCTGTCCATTCCTGAACGCGAGCTTCCGCCACAGTTGGAGCAATATGCCGTAATTGAAGAGGATAGTTGAGCGCCTGCCGTACGGTCATCCCCAATAAGCGAGATTCCTGCGTTACTAGCGTCACCTGTTGCCGCAATCGAATGACTGGAATCTGCTCAATTGGCTGTCCCTGAAACGCTAACTGCCCAGTGCTCCGCTCCTGCAAGCGATTAAAGAGCCGCAGGAGAGATGTCTTTCCTGCGCCGGATGGGCCGACTAGACCAACGATTTCCCCTGGTTTCAAATCAAAAGAGAGGTCACTGAGAATCCGGGCCATGCCGACCCGAGCATCTAAACAGACATCGCGCAGACTAAAAACGGGTGTCAATGGTTCTATCCCAATTGTGATGCCGTCCAGATCGTCCAGCCATCAACTAGCAGCAGAAACAGCGTAAACAGCAGCAAAATCCCATACATCCAAGGTTGTGCCAGGGGTTTGACATCCTGTGTATCGATGCCTGTCCGGTTTTCGACTAGGCCAACTAGGCGAGCGAATCCAGCAACCCGCATCGGCAGCAAATAAGCTTGCTGGTCAGTGCCTACAAAGTAATAGACCAATCCGCCTTGTCCAGTTGAGCGGGGCTTTAGTGCCGTTATTTGATCCCACCGCAGCTGCCATCCTTTTCGCAGCACCCAACGCACCCACTGGGGATAGGTCACTTGGATGCCCTCTGCATCAAGAACAACCTGTTGGCTAAGGGCACCGTACAGTGCGATCGCACCTAGCACTACACCCAGCGTCAGCAGCCACGGAGGTACCGGAGCCTGAGTGACCGCTGCAAGAAAAGGCAACGGCAGCGTCAGCGCTACATAGAGACTCAACAGCGTTAGGCGAATTAATGGAGAGATATGAAAAACGTCACAGGCCTCTAAAGCCGGAGCCGATTTACTGGCAGAAGTCATGACCGATCTAGCTAAAACGTCACAGCTGCAGGTCTAAGTCGAGTACGTCTCAATTTAGTACAAGGAGACGCCAGATGCCAGTTAAAAGCTCGTCTTACCCTTTATTTACGGTCGGGTGGACAACCAATCTCAACTTAAGGCAGGTATTTCTGCACGACTGACCATCCGCTTAAGGAGACTGCCGACAGGGCAAGAAATAGAAATCCGTTCAGCCATAGGTGCAAAGGCCGGGCCCAAGGACGCGTGGGATGGATCCGGTTGGCGCTCCAGGCAGAAGCCAGGATCAGCATGACCACTGTCAAACCGGCCGGAAGATGCACCGAATGACCTAATGTACCGTACTCTCCCAAGGTACCGATGATGCCAATGCTCAAAAGCAGCAGCACCAGAAAAACCATGCTGGTGCCCACGGCAATATGGCCCCACCGAACCCAGTTAGGCCGTGACGTCTTGTGCAGGCGGGCATATCTCAGCCAACCGCCAAGGAGCGCCAAAATAAAATAGGCCGATAGGGTTAACCCCATCGACCAAGCTGCAATACGCCATAACCAAAGAAAAGACGGTAGATTCAACGCTATAAGCAGAACAACGGCAGACCTTGTAAGGCTATTTCCGTTGTATCACCCGCTGCCCCCCACAGTCGATCTCACCAAAGGAATAGCCTTAAACCTTAATCTGCAGTAGCTGCGATCGCACCGAGTGAGAGGTCTTTTTCCCTCGAAATGGGGGCATCTTCTGCCGTCCGGCTATGAAGCGCTATCGCATCCGCTAGCTCCTGATCCAAACCCGACTCCCCCACGGGATCAGGATCGATCATGAGCCTGTCACAAGGGATAGTATCGGACAGGATGGCACTTGCCATCATGCCAGTATGGATTTCCAATAAGGCTTTGGGCATGGTTTCAAAGATTAGCCGTTGACCTGGGAAGACAACCCGTTCAAAGTACCAATCTGAAATATTTGTAATCCGAGCAATTTGGATCTTGCTCGTGGCATTGATATAGCAGCACAAAATTCTTTTTGAGCTGTCGGAGGGTAAGGGATCAAGTATTTGAGCCATAGGATTGATACGGCTTAACTGCGGATGTGACTACTGAAAGCACAGTAACATCCAGCGATCCCGAAGTGCTGTAAAGCCGACTACCAACCCGTCAAAGGCCTTCATCTATCGCTACATTTAGCAATATTTCTGAATATATTAAGTTGGCGATCGCAGTCGCTACTTTTTCGCTCCTTATGCCAAAAGAAAGACTTTATGTTGTCTGGAACATAAAGAATTCATTAATTGTGAAAATAGTATCACAATTCACAGACGCACCT
>DATNQF010000021.1:0-21021 GCA_036702855.1 Trichocoleus sp.
AAATGCAAAAAGGCATTGCTTAGTAGCAATGCCTTTTTTGTATTGCAGCGAAGGAAATAAGATTAAAAGGTTATCTACTATACATTTAGGGAAGACCTAGCAAAGAAGTTTTATTCTCTGGAGTCTGAGTGAAAGTCGATTTTCAGAGGATTTGCGTAGGTTTTTATGCTTGGCCTAAGACGAGAGATCAACTTTCTATATGGGTTGAATGTATCGGTTTATTACGAAGGCTGTTATTTCATTATTAAACTCTTCGGGCTATCAGAATAAAGATCGAAAATCTCATCTGTTGAATGTCTAGAAAGCTTGACAATAAGGATGATATTAAAGCTCTGCTTCATTATGAGATTGCTCAAAAGCTTTGTGGGGTAAACCTTCTCTGATGTTGGTATTTCAAGCTAAGCAAGCGAAGTCGGTATTGGCTTTCGTCTCGTTGAAGAGATTTTGGCAGAGTTAATCAATGACACATCGCTTCTTTTCTTGAAGGATATTAAATTCCTTAATAAAAGGAGACGAACGACTTCTTCAAAAGGCGAAATATTAAACGGGGATTAAATTATTCCGGGGAAAATTTTTAGGTGATAACTCGGTGTTTGAACGCTGTTTCTGCTGGGTATTAATTAGAAAGAGCGAACGAATCTAAAACTTTTTCCTAGGAGATACAAATGGCCCTCGACCCCCATCAGTTTATAAATTCCATGGCAAAGCGCACGAATTTCACTAATAGCGATAAGGCTGTATTACAAGCCAACGCAGATTGGGGTCTTGCAATTGCTTCTGATATGGCAGACATCTTTTATGCCTATCTAGGTAGAGACGAAGAAATGAATGCCATTCTTAATGAGACTGAGGGTCGTATTCATCGCCTACGTGAGACCTTTGTTCTCTGGTTCCATGAAATGTTTACTGGCATGGATAGTTGGGGGAATGAGTATGCTGATCGCCGCTGGAGAATTGGTTTAATCCACGTGAAGATTGGCATTGGCCCTCAGCATGTTGTTCCTGCAATGGCGACTGTTGTTACTGAGGCAAGCCGTCGTTTGAAAGCAGAGGGCAAGTCAGAAGAATTGCAGGAAGCTCTAGCTCGTATTTGCATGATCGATTTGGCTTTCATTGAGCAAGCTTACTTAGAAGTATCGTCAGCTGCTGTTTTGAAGGAAACGGGTTGGACAGAGCGCTTATTCCGACGTCTTATTACGACAGGAGCCGCTGCTATGTAAGCTCTAGCTCATCTCTTTGGATCACCTGTTTAACCACTTCTCTAGGAAACATTCACAATGGCTATCAACTTAGAAAAACTCAGCTCCGTTCTGCAAAACTTTGTATCAGGCACCAACGATGTCCAAGGTGCTGCTCTGGTAACACCCGATGGGTTGCCCTTGGCAACTACGCTACCCGGTGGCATGGATGAAGAACGGGTAGCGGCTATGTCGGCGGCTATGCTTTCGCTGGGTGAGCGGATTGGAGGCGAGTTAGCTCGGGGTCTGATCGACCGCATTTTTGTCGAGGGTGACAATGGTTACGGTATTTTGACCAGCTGCGGCGAAGAAGCTGTGTTTCTGGTGCTGGCTAATCATGCGGCTAAGCAGGGATTGATCATGCTGGAAATTAAGCGGGCTGTCTCGGAACTGAAGTCGATTCTGATGTAGGGAGAATTCATGGGACAGCAGCAGCAGCAGCTGTCCCATTCTGGTCATTAACCTATACCCCGTAGAACTGATGGAAATAATGCGCTTGGTCGTCACTGGGCCAGTGGGGGCGGGTAAATCAACCTTTATCCGGTCGGTGAGTGAGATTGAAACGGTCGATACTGACCGTCGCGCCACTGACGAAACGGCTCAACTAAAGCACAAAACAACAGTTGCCTTTGACTTCGGTCGGTTACAGTTTGGCCCTGATATGGCGCTTCACCTCTATGGCACGCCTGGTCAGGCTCGATTTGATTTTATGTGGGACATTTTGATTGGCAAGGCTCATGCCTACACCATGCTGGTAGCTGCCCATCGTCCCCATGAGTTTCGCTACGCTCGGCGAGTGCTGAATTTTATGCAGCAGCGATCGCAAGCTCCCATGATCTTAGGGCTAACCCATATGGATATGCCTGGGGCTTGGTCAGCAGACAACGTTGTGCTGGCTTTGGGCTATGTCCAGGGTAAACAACCGCCTCCCGTCATTGTGGTTGATGCAAACGATCGTCGTTCAGTTGCCCAAGCGGTTCTAGCCCTCGTGCAGCATTACATGGAGCACCAGCGTCTCTGCCAGATTTAGCAATTGTCCATACATTGATGTCAGAAAACTATGGCTATTACAGGGCACCTCGCGGAATTTTCACTGGCTGAGATTTTTCAATTCTTAGAACAGGGCCATAAGTCGGGCCTGCTGCTGATTACTCCCTTGCCCGAACCATCCGAGTCGAGAAGTCCTCGGTCCCACTATGTCTGGTTTCAGCAAGGGCGGATCGTCGCAGCAGCTCACCGCTCTGACTATCGAGGACTGCTCACCCTGATCAGTCAACGAGGTTGGCTGGGTGATCGCGCTGCCAGCCGCCTGGCTCAAACCTGTGACGTTGGCACTCCGCTGGGCTTGTGCCTCAAATCCCAGGGCGCGTTGCAGGCGGATCAGCTCAAGTTGCTGTTTTACACTCAGGTAATGCAGCAAGTCTGTGCTCTGTTTAGCCTAGAAGATGGCTGGTTTCACTTCGACAGTGCTCAAAAAGCACCAGTTCAGGAGATGACGGGGCTAAACGCACCTGCCGTAGAAGTGACGCTGGCTGGACTGCGAGCCCTAAAAAATTGGACAGTCTTAGAGGACAAGTTACCCGACCCAACCTCTAGTTTGATGAGCGTTGTTTCGGGAAAACCCAGTCTGAAGCTCAGCCAAACAGAGTGGCAAGTTTGGGAGTTCACTGATGGGAAGACCTCGCTGAAGGAAATCGCTCAACACCTACGGTTGCCGATCGAGAAGGTTCAGCAAGTTGCCTTTCGGTTAATCGTGGTCAATCTGATCGAAGAAATGCCGATGACTGCGTCTGCCCCGGCTGAAGCTACAGCTATGTCAGCGCCTCACTCTGAGCCTGCGCCCTTAGAACCAGAGTCTAACCTGAGCCACTCCTTCTTGCAAAACTTGATGAGCTTCCTGAAGGGCCAGTCCTAAATTTAATTGTCCCCAGTCATTCCCCTTGGAGAGCTGCAATGGCCATTCTCAAGATTTTTCTGCACTGCCTGGAACTCCTAGAGTTTTTGGTCTCCCCGCTCGCTACAATGACCTTCTGCCTCAGTCTATTGGCGTGCCTAGGATGGCAGAGCGGAGATACGCTGTTGCCGACGATTCTCTCCGCCCTGCTGGTGGTGCTGTTGACAGAGAGGCAGGAACTGGAGTTTTGAGGCATAGGCCTGGATACTTAGCAGACCATGAAGACCAATGCAGCCCGGATTTTGGATCAGCAGCAGATTGCTTATGCACTGCTAGAGTATGAGGTTGATCCGGAAGATTTGGCAGCAGAGCGGGCAGCGGAAAAGCTGGGTTTGCCCTATAAGCAAGTATTCAAAACTTTGGTTGTGCGAGGCGATCGCAATGGGGTGTGTCTAGCTGTTATCCCTGCCAACTCAGAATTGGATCTGAAAGCATTGGCGAAGGTGACAGGCGATCGCAAAGTTGATACTGTGCCACTCAAAGACGTACAACCCCTCACAGGCTACATTCGGGGAGGCGTAACAGCGCTTGGGTGTAAGAAAGCTTATCCAGTTTATTTAGACGATTCAGCCGCGCGGTTTGAGCGTATTGCCGTGTCTGCGGGTAAACGGGGCAACATGCTACAACTGGCCCCAGAAGATTACCTGAAAGCTACGCAAGGCACACTAGCCACTCTACAAAAATAAATGACCCGTTAAAGGGTGGGGAAATTGCCCTCAGTAAAGAATTTGGGGGGCATGAGCCAGGTGAGGCTGCCCGAGCCAAAGGTAACCTGCACCCAGGAATTTACTTCAAAATCAATTGCGATCAGAACAGCGGTTGGTACAGTGACATGTCCTCCGCCAATGAGTCTTCGGGTCAGCTCCGACCAGGTTGGCTCGTGACCTACTAGCATCAGTATGTTGGTGCTGTCGGGTTCCTGCTGAATGACTTGTAATGCCTGCTCAGAGGTTGCTTCATACAGCTCAGGAGTAACCCGCATGGGGCAGCTCCATTGACCTGCCTTTGCTGCAATTTCTGCGGTGGTTTTGGCACGCACAGCAGATGAAGTAACTACTGAATCCGGCACTTGCCCTGCGGCTGCCAGCAGTTTCCCCATCACCTTTGCTGCTTGAATACCCCGTTTGGCGACAGGGCGCTCATGATCAGATGGGAACTGGGCATCCCAGTCAGACTTGCCATGACGAAAGAGAATGAGCCGCTTTTCCATAGGTAATTTAAGGAGCATTCAAGTTAAACGTGGCAGGTCAAAGGTGGGATGCACAAAACGATAGCCTGCTGCCTTTAGCTTTTGGTTGGAGACACGAACATTGTAGGGACGATCGCTTGGTTGAGACGCATCCCAAGTCACGGAGGGCAAGTCGTGACTGCGGCAGACTCGCTCAATTAGCTCTCGTACGGTGGGGATCTCATCTTGGACTAAGTTGTAGATACCATTGAGCCGATGTTCGCGGGCAAATGCGATCGCACCCACAATGTCATCCAGATGAATCCAATTGCTGCCTTCTTCGCCAGTTCCCGGTCGAGTGGTTCCGGCAGCGCGACTGTAGATTTTAGCCAGTTCTCGCCCCGGTCCATAAATGCCGCCTAATCGGAAAATGCATACTTTCCGGTTTTCCTCAGCTGCGCTTAAGAAAACCTGCTCGGTTTGAGCCATAACTTGAGCATTGGCGGTGGCGGGTTTGAGGGGGGTTTCCTCTGTCACCCAATCGCCGCTGTAGTTGCCGTAGATTGAGTAGGTACTGGTGAAAATAAGCTGCCGCACGCTGGGCACATCAGGCAACACCGCAATGAGGGATTGTGCCGTTTTTAAGTAGGTGTCTTCATAGCTAGCGCTTCGCCCCCCGGCAACGCTGACCAAAACGCAGCTTTGACCCTCCAAAGCTTCCCGGAGCAGAGCTTGATCCGTGCCCCGAAGCACCCTGACACTACTGGCAACAAGGTGCAGTTCAGAGATGCGTTCTGGCCGGGTCGTGGTGGCGGTGACGATTAACCCCTGCTGTTGCCAAAGCTGGGCTACTTGTTTACCGACGTAACCACAGCCAATAATGGCGACTTTTTCAGAACCCATGGTGCTGCTCGTATCAAATCTGCCTTCATCAGGTTAAATCACCAGAGGCCAAAATTGCGCCGCCTACAATCAATAAGCAGGCCCAAGCTAAGGCCCAAGAAGGGGTAGCAAAGCCAGTGGCAATCAGGAGCAAGGTTGACAGCAGAGGCGCTAGGTAAGACAACGCACCCAACGCCTTGATATTGCCGTGTTTAACGCCGTAGTCCCAGGTGTAGAAGGCTAAACCAATCGGGCCAAGCCCTAGAGGAAGAATCGCCCCCCATTGCCCCCAGTTAGGCCATACGCTTGTTTCCAGAAGGGCATGACAGACCCAGGCGAGAACTGCCGTCACCGCACAAAATCCTCCCACTGCGCTGGTTGGAACCGCTCCAAACTTTCTCGATAGGACGGAGTAGGTTGACCAGGTAAAGGCACAAACTAAAGCCGCTAGATATCCCGACAAGAACTCTGGATCAAAAGAGAGCCCTTTGCCATTGGTGACGAGAAGACCTGCGCCAAGGAATCCTGCGATCGCACCTAACCCATGCCGCCAACTCAGCCGCTCATCCGGCAAACAGGCCGAGAGCAAGACAATCAGCAGCGGCCACAGGTAGGCAATCAGACTGGCTTCGACCGCAGGCGCATTCTGAAGCGCAATGAAGTAAAAGAAGTGGTAGCCAAACAAACCACCAATGCCAGTTAGCCAGACGGGTAGTGGCAGTTTCAGGTAGGTGTGTAGGCTGTTACCCTCTTTAAGCCAGAGGGCCAGCCCGATTAGAGAAGCTAGGGTAAATGCGATCGCAGTGAGTTGAAAGGGGGGAATCGGCCCACTCAATTTGGTCAAAAAGGCTAGGGTTGCCCACATCAAGACAGCAGTAAAACCAATCGCTGTTGCTCTCAGTGTTACCCTCAGCGAAGTTGCATGGTTCATCAATCTGTCCCTCAATCTCTGCACTTATGCGGATTTGGGATGACGGTCGCTCCGACTGGTAAATTCCTCATCGACCCAAATCAGCCCTGTAGAGGTGTGTCATGCGGTCAAAGTTTAGGGCAAAGCATCAAAGATGATTTGCCGAATGATATGTTCCTACAACCCAATGACACGCCCATAAGATCGAATGACATGTCCGCCCTTGTTTTGAAGATACTAGATCTCGTTAAACTGAGGGTTTGATTGGGCTATGCCACGCTGCTTGAATGTACCTGAAGCACCTCCACCTGAGACACTTTCGTAACTACGCTGAGCAGCAGGTCGACTTTAGCGCTCCCAAAACCATTTTGGTGGGGGAGAACGCTCAGGGTAAGTCGAACCTGCTGGAAGCGGTGGAGGTACTGGCCACACTCAAGTCGCACCGCACTAACCGCGACCCAGATTTGATTCAAGAGGGAACTGCTGCTAGCCAAATCAGCGCCACAGTACACCGGGAATTGGGACCAGCCGATCTCTCGTTGATTCTGCGAAACGGCAGCCGTCGCACTGCAATTCTCAATGGCGAAAGGCTGCGGCGACAGCTCGATTTCTTAGGATCACTCAATGCAGTGCAGTTTTCTAGTCTGGACTTGGAACTGGTGCGGGGTGGGCCGGGGGAGCGGCGCACTTGGCTTGATACGCTGCTGATACAGCTAGAACCTGTCTACGCTCACATTTTGGGCCAGTACAACCAGGCGTTGAAGCAGCGCAATGCCTTGATCCGGCAGACTTATGGAGAGGAAGATGAGCCTGAACTGCCCCCAAAAGTAGATACTACTCAATTCGCGCTGTGGGACGCTCAGTTAGCAGCGCTAGGAACGCGGGTGATTCGGCGGCGGGCTAGGGCTATCGAACGGTTGGCCCCCATCGCAGAAATATGGCACCGGGCCATTAGCGGCCAAACTGAAGCGCTTCAGATTCGTTACTTGCCTAACGTGCCGATGAAGGAAGATGATCCAGGCGCTATCCAAACGGCGTTTTTAGAGAAGATCCGGCAACGTGCGATCGCAGAGCGGCACCAGCGTACCAGCCTAGTTGGCCCGCACCGCGACGATATCGAGTTCAGCATCAACGATACCCCAGCCCGTCAATACGGTTCCCAAGGTCAGCAGCGTACCCTGGTTCTTGCTTTGAAACTAGCAGAGCTAAAGCTGATTGACTCTGTTGTGGGCGATCCGCCGTTGCTGCTGCTAGACGATGTGCTAGCTGAATTAGACCTAAAGCGCCAGAACCAGCTTTTAGAGGCTATCCAAGACCGATTTCAAACCCTGATCACCACAACTCATCTAGGGTCTTTCGATGCTCAGTGGCTTCGATCTTCCCAAATTCTCACTGTGCAGAATGGACAGCTAGTTTCAGAATAATTTCTCAATAAATGATTTCTTAATAGTAAAAAAACTTTGCGCCCGTTCTCACCCGTGATGGTAACTCTGATTCATGGTTTTGGCTGGGAATACTATTACCAGCCTTTTGGGTGTGACAATCAAAAATGACGCGCAAACAAACAATAAGAATCGGCCTTGCAGTTCTATCATTTTTTCTCTGTTTTCAGCTCTTTTTTGTAGAAAAAGGAGGCTCTCAAATTCCTTCTGAGGCTGCTCTCAAAGCAGAATACCGGGCGGCAGTAGAAGATGCAGCCCTAGTTGATCCAGAAGAAGTAGTTGACAATTTAGTTTGGATTAGTCCAGATAATCCTTTGTTAATCTGGAATGAAGATAAAACTAAAGTTTTGGTCGTTACCTGGAAGTCGCAAAGCAGCTACGACCGATTTATTAAACCAGCTAATAATAGTTCGAAGGATGAATCCAGGGTGATTTGGGTGACTGCTTCTCCTCAAGTGAAGCAGTTATGCCGGGAATATTTGAAAGATAATCCTAAGGCGACTGAGAAAGACCTTGAATTACGCTTGAAACAATATCTTGGGCTTGCTCCAGACTGGCAGTACGATGTTTTTGTTGAGATGTGGGTAAGTCCTCAAGATCTCTTCCGGCCCTGCGTTGATCCTCAGGTTGATGATCGACAGTGTAATCTCGTCTTTGACAATGCTACCCCTGATAAACTTGAAGGCTTGAAGCCTGAAGCAGGCATTCAGAATTATCGGGCCTTCTATAAAGACTTGTACTTTAAAAGTATTCGCCCCGACCACTTTTCTCAGGAATATACGGTTCAGCAACCTTGGACAGGGCTTGGCTACACCTATGATTGGAGCAATCCTAACAATCCAGTCGGCGCTAGTGAGTTTATCTTGCTTCCTGGGGCAGCCTACGAAGTGAGGCGGGCAGAACCTACTGCGAACTACTGTTTGCTGTAGAGGGGTTAGCTTTTTCACTGAGCATCATAGGTTATGCACGGGGCGCAAGCTCAATGGTCAAAGGCATAGCTACGGTAGTGCGCCCCTATCATATGGGATTGCATTAGGCTTCCTGGGGGCATTCCTGCCATAGCTGAGTGGTTTGGCGCAAGCTTCGAAAATCACCATTGCCAATGATTAGGTGATCTAAAAGAGGCACACCCAAAAACTGAGCGCCTTTGAGCAGTTGGCGGGTTAGGTGAATGTCCTCGGGGCTGGGTTCAAGGCTACCGGAGGGGTGGTTGTGAGCCACAATGCAGCGAACAGCCCCCTGGCGAATCACTTCACGAAAAATGTCACGGGGATGGGCCAAGGTTTCAGTAGCGGTGCCAATGGTGACAACTTTGGTACCTAGAAGACGATGCTTGATATCGAGCAGTACGATCGCAAAGCGTTCCTGGGTTTGCCACATTAATTCATGGCTGAGCGCGGCAGCGGCAATGGCCGGGTCGTCTACAACCGTTTTGTCTAATGGCTTAGACTGGATGACACGCTTTCCTAGCTCAATGGCTGCCAGAATGGTCGTTGCTTTGGCTGGTCCCACGCCGGGAATTTTGGTGAGGTCATTGATCGACACCTCTCGCAGCATGGCTAGTGGGTCGCGCTCACTTTGTCCTAGCTCTTGTAAAATGAGCTGACCAACCCCCACGGCGGAGATTTTTCCGGTGCCGCTACCTAGCAAAATTGCCAGCAGTTCAGCGGTTGCTAGATTTTTAGAACCATAGGACTGAAGCCGTTCGCGAGGTCGTTCGCTCGATGGCATGTCCATGACACGGACGTGATAGATCATTGATGTGCGCCTGATGGCAGGGGAGAAAGTGCACCTTTGGTTAGCTTTCCCCAAAGCCGTCGTGCCTAACTGTTGAGTTATCTATAGGAATGCAAAAACAAACTCGTTGAGTCAGTCTTTCCTACCAGCCAAGGATTTTGCTACTAATTGCAGAGATGATGCGATCGCACCTTTCTCATACAGAAGAAACAAGTGCGATCGCACCTTCCATGATTGGAGCAATCTAGCGGGGACGATACTTCACTGTGCTTTTGATCTGCGCAAAACAGCCCAATCAGGAAGTATGGTTGCTAAGGAAAGAATTGCAATCTCGTCTCTTATCTCCTTAGAACCATGACTGAAATTAGTGCCACCGATATTAAAGCTCTCCGTAAACAGCTCAACCGCTTTAGCTGCCTTGATGTTTCCCCTGCACTTGAGGCCCAAGAAAAAGAAGACGTCCGAGCCGCCCTACTACTGCTCAATGACCTCTCTGACTATCAAACTCTAGGAATTTGCGCAGATACACTAGCGCAAGGCAAAGCTGCCGCCGATGCCTACGTTACTGCCCTCGGTAATCCTGTCAACCTAAACCTGCCAGAAAGAGAAGGGCCTGTCTACATTAAGTTCAATACCCTCAAAGGAGCTTGGTATCTGGATAACTACAGGGGTGGCTCCAGAGGCGTGTTAATCACCTACCACAGCTCTGATGTAGACGAAGTAAATGGTACCTACGGCCCCTTTCCCTTAGACTTATTTAGTTAACTTGGACAGGCATAAAAACCTGGCTAAAACGCATTAGGTAGTGACTAACCCATGCTCTAATGCAAAGCGCACCAATTCAGTGCGGCTATTGGTCCCGGTTTTGCTAAAGAGACGGCTGACGTATTTTTCGACGTTACGGACGCTGGTTTCAAGGCGACGGGCAATTTCCTTATTCATTAAGCCCTCAGCCACTAGATTGAGCACGCTTTGTTCCCGCGGCGTCAAGTCAACACGAATTGGCGACGGGGTTTTTGCGACACCACCTCGGTGTCTCAGCATCTCCCTAATCTCTTCTATTTGCCGCGCCATCATCGCAATGTCAGGTGTTTCTGAACCGTCAGGGGACTGAGCCGCGCGGCGACCAATCAAATTGCCAACAATGGCGACCAACTCTTCAGGATCAAAGGGTTTGGGTAGGTAGGCATCGGCCCCGGCGTTGTAACCTTGAATGCGATCGCTCGTCATTCCCCGTGCTGTTAAAAAAATCACAGGCAATCCCTTAAACCGAACATCTTCCCGCACCTGTTTGAGAAACTGATAGCCGTCCACCTGCGGCATCATAATGTCCGAAATCAGCACGTCTGGGGTTTGCTGCTGAAGCAACTCCCAGCCTTCCTGAGCATTACTGGCGACCTGGACTGAGAAACCGCT
This sequence comes from Trichocoleus sp., assembly GCA_036702855.1. Taxonomy (GTDB): domain Bacteria; phylum Cyanobacteriota; class Cyanobacteriia; order Phormidesmidales; family Phormidesmidaceae; genus JACVSF01. The sequence continues at coordinate 10,748 of DATNQF010000021.1, forward strand.
GTCCTCTAGATAGGCTTGAACAGCCTCTCTCAAGCCAGGTTCATCATCAACAAGAAGGACTTGTCCGGGTTGCTCTGCCATAGCTGTTTTTAAGGTCAATGCTTACTTATGCTCACTTTAACGCTTTCTAACAGGGGCAGGGCATGCACAAAGGTTGAGTTCTAGCGTAGGGCGAGGGCGTCCTCAGCTAAAGGTCACACGAATTACCATATCGTCGAAATCGAAGTCGCCTCCATTAGGCATGTCCTCAAAGCCGAAGGTGTTGTCGCCTAGTAAGCAAATATGGGCAGTTTTGTCAGCATTAGCGCCCAGGTAGGGAAAGTAAACCGCTGGGTTGTTATTGGGGTTGTTGTCTAGCAGTTGTTCAATGCTGCCTTGCACCACAATAAACGGTGCCCAAATGCTGCCGCCTTCAAGTTGAAAGGTGCTGCTCGTCGTTTGCTGGTTAAAGCCGCTCAAACTGCTACGATTTGCCCATTGTTTCACGGCAGCTTGGGTATAACCGTTGTCGCCAGGGTTGAGCAAGTTACCAAATTCGTCTCGCACCTGCCCTTGCTCATTTTCTACCATGTAAAATCCCAACACATTGTCATAGGCAGCTTCCCGGTAAATGGTTGCTGTCCCCGTCACAGAGGTTGAAAGGCTTCTCAAATCAAATACCGCTTGCCCTGCCTCGGCTTGTAGTCGGCTACCTAGGGGCTTGGCATTATTGCTAACTTGTAGCTTAAAGCTCCATTCATCGGTACTAGCGTTACCATCTGTGTCCCACCGAAGTGAGAGCGTTCCTGCGTCGTCTTGAAAGGTGAGCGGAAGCTTGCTGTTAGTGTTGGCGGTATTGCCTAAAAAGACTTTGCCGCGTTCAGACAGAAGGAAGCTGTAGTAGCCCTCTGATGAGATGCCTAATGTTCGGGCGAAGCTGAGGTCAGAAAACTCAAACTGCTCAGGGGTAGAAAAAATCGTGATAGCTCGCTTTAAGGCTGCTTCTTGATAACCAGCTGAGCCAGGAGCAATGCCTTCTATGGTGCCTTGGGCATCATCTGTTTTGAAATAGCTGAAGGTGACGGGGACTTTGGCTTGCGATCGCACCGTCTCAAAAAAAGCAGTTGTGTTCTCGCTGCTCTTCTCTACTTTGAGCAGGCTATTGGCAGTTGGAACTACCTTTAGAGTGCCTGTGGGTTCCACGGGATCGGTGGGATTCTGTTGATATGGCAGGACGGAAACTGCGCCTAGAGCAAACTTTGCATTCGCCTGATCGGTGTTGTCACCAAAGAAGATCAGATTCTTGGTTTCGTAGGGATTAACCGTATTAGGAAAAGGCGGATTGCTCTTGGTAGGCTCAAAGACATAATCTCGCATTTGCCCGGTGAGCAGTTCTACGCCATTGGCCAAAAGCTTATAGGTATTGTCTTTGACCTTAAGCTGATAAGTCTTGGCGGTGCTAATTTCTAAAGCCTTACCTTGAGTATCCTCGCTCTCGGTATTGATATCAGGGCCTTGGGCAAAAATGCGATCGCTGTTGACGCCTGCTTCCTTAAAGCCCAGTTCAATAGCCTTACTCAAGTCATTGCTAACCACAAGTAGGCTAAAACCAGCCCGGGCTGGGTTGCTCTGTTCTGCTAAAACCGCCAGGTTAAACTCCAGCGTAAATCCCTGATTGGGGTCAAGGATAGGAAGAGCGGTACTGACAGGCTTGAGGGTTATGTTACTAAGACTGCTTGGGTTAAGAGCATTGAGATTACTCAGATCAATCGTATAGTTTGCAAACCCTGCATAGCCTGTGTTGGCTGTTGCTGAAAACTGTGTAATGGGTTGAGGGTTAGGAAAGGGAGTCGCATACCCCGGCCGACCATTAAAAGTAGAGCCATTGCTATCTAGAGTAAGGCTGCCAGCAGTTTGGCTGGTGTTTTGCAACAAGCTGGGAAGATTGTTGTAGAAAACAAAGCCGGAGAGGGAGTTGGCAAAAGGCAGCGCATAGAGGGGGGTAAATGGCAACTGATTGTAGGTTAGGAGCCCAAGCCCGGTCGTTGTAGAATTGACCGCTGGATCAAAAATCTTGACAGGGTTTGTCAAGGTTGCCATATCCGTCTACCTCTAAAATTTGGAAACAATTTTAGAGATTTCTCTGGAAGGATATGGAGGTTTTGTCTAGGCTTCATCAAGTCTTGCCAGAGGGATGTGCCTCATAAGGATTTACCATCAAGCCAAAGCCCATCTTCTGGGTTCAAACCCAGTCGAATCTCGGAAATTCTGTATCGAGGGATCCAATTCGCAGTAGGATTGTTAAGAGAATCCTCTAAACCCCGACCGGGATACCGGGGTTTATGGCAAGATACCTTATGAAGGTTTTGCCGAAGACTGACACGTCCAGATTGAGATCACAGGAACTTTAGATATGGCGCTCCTATTAGGTGACCAGGTACCTAACTTCACCCAGCAGACCTCTGAGGGTGAGATTAATTTTTACGAGTGGGCTGGCGATAGCTGGGTTGTGCTCTTCTCCCACCCCGCTGACTATACCCCCGTTTGCACCACTGAGTTGGGCAGCGTAGCTAGACTTAAATCTGAGTTTGACAAGCGCAACGCTAAGGTCATTGCTCTCAGCGTCGATGGTGTTGAGTCCCACAAGGGCTGGATCAACGACATCAACGAAACGCAGAACACCACTGTTAACTATCCCATCATTGCGGATGAGGATAAGAAGGTGGCTGATCTGTACGACATGATTCACCCCAATGCCAACGCTAAGCTGACTGTGCGCAGCGTTTTCATCATTGACCCCAGCAAGAAACTGCGTTTAACCATCACCTATCCACCTAGCACAGGCCGCAACTTTAACGAGATTTTGCGGGTAATTGACTCTCTGCAACTAACCGACAACTACAGTGTTGCAACTCCTGTTGATTGGAAAGATGGCGACGACGTGGTAGTGGTGCCCTCCATTCCTACAGAAGAAGCTAAGCAGAAGTTCCCCAAAGGGGTAACCGAGGTGCGTCCTTACTTGCGTATGACTCCTCAGCCCAACAAATAGGGCAATCTTGCAATAGCAAATAGAAAAAAGGCGCACTATAGTGCGCCTTTTTTGCTGCCGATTTTACTCTGGGAAAAAGTCTAAAAGGTCTGCTTCAAAAGCTGTTGCCCCACGTTTGGAGGGCGGCTAGATAACGGGCTGCGATCGCACCGCCCACAAACCCAAACAAATGGCCTGACCAAGAGCGGCCTCGCTGAAGTGGCAGCAAACCCCAGAGTGCTCCTCCGTAGAGAAAGCCAACTAACGTAGCAATTGCGATCGCAGCCGGACTTTGGACAAAGTAGCCCCGTAATAACAAAAAGCCTAAATAGCCAAAAACTAAGCCACTGGCTCCTAAATGATTGGTACGAGGCCGACCCAACAGCCACACCCCCAAGCCTCCTACTAGCCAAGCCATCAGCGTCACAATCAACCAGGTTTGGGCTCCATCCAGCAGAATCAGGGTTCCTAAAATAGCTAATGGGCCTGTATTGGCAGCGAGATGTCCCAGATCTCCATGTAGGAAGGGCGCAAACAGAATACCCAGTAGCCCCGCAGGTTGCCGGGGGCGAATGCCAAAGCGGTCTAGTGCCCCTCGCATGACGAGATCCAAAATTTCCAGTGCCCACAATACACACAGGAAGCCGACTAACAGCCGAAAGCCCTGCTTGAAATCATCGGGTAAAGAATCTACCAAACCATTTGAGGGAAGTTGCAGCCAAAGCAAGTGTGTCACCCTTAAGTTCGTCACTCTGAAGACATTTTTGAAGTCATTAGGCCGAGCAGAAATCGGCCAAAGTAGGATTTAGGTACTCCGCTAGGGTTGCCGGATCAACCCCCAATGTGGTTCGCTCGGCTGCCGCTGCCTGAGCGGCCTGTGCGTGCCACCAGACACCCCCTAGTGCAGCCTCCAGTGCCCCATTTAGAGGTCCTTCGGATGAACTCGCTGCTTTCTGCGCAAGCAAGCCGCCCACTAATCCCGTCAACACATCCCCACTGCCGCCTCGGGCCAGAGCCGGGGTACTGGCGGGCAGATACCAGAGTGAACCACTAGGATGTGCGATCGCACTTCTCGCCCCCTTCAAGACCATCACCGTGCCGCTGCGAGTCGCTGCTTCCACCGCTGCCGTCCCCGCATCGGCTTCCTGGTCTGCAATTTCTGGAAAGAGCCGCCGAAATTCGCCCATATGCGGGGTTAGTACCGTCGGTGCTGATCGCTGAGCTAGGGTCGTTGTTGGATTGCGGTCAGCCAATAGGTTTAGGCCATCGGCATCCAGTACCAGGGAAGCATGACTAGCTATCACCTGATCAAAAATAGCCCCTGCCTGACGCGATAGACCAGGGCCACAGGCGATCGCACTGTATTGGTTTGGATCGATCTTGTCAGGGAGTTGTGCGATCGCACCTTCAGGCGTTTCTGGGCAACCTACGATCAAGGCTTCGGGCAACTGAGCATGCAACAGCAGCTTCAGGCTATCAGGCACTACCAGCGTTAGCATGCCAACACCACTGGCTCTAGCGCCCAGAGCCGCTAACAACGCTGCCCCCCCATAAGCCCGCGACCCTGCTACCAGCAGTAGGCTACCGACACGGTACTTATGCGTTACTAAAGGACGCGGTAGAGGCAGGCAAGACAGCGCAACCCTTGAAGTTAACCGCTGCACCGCCGCAGGCTGGCCCAAAACTGCTTCGACATCGGCTTGTGGAATGCCAAACGGAATTAACTCCGCTTTACCCACCCAAGGCAGCGCACTCTCCTGAAAAAAGGCGCGTTTCCACAGTCCCAAACAGAGAGTGTAGGTTGCCTTGATTGCCGTTCCTAAAACTGCACCCAAGTCAGTATGAATACCGGAGGGCAAATCAATACTGACGCAGGGTTGAGGCCACTGGTTGAGGCTCTCTACCGCCTCAGCTAGATCACCCTCAATGGCTCGCTCCAAGCCAAACCCAAACAGCCCATCAATTAGGACATTGCAGGAGCCTAGAGGAGCAATATCCGACTCAAAAGAAATGCCTAGGCTAGCTGCATAACGAGTATGCTGTGCCGTCAGCTCTTTCATCCGGCCAAAAGGCGCGTACACTTGCACCTGATAACCGTTCAAGTGCAACTCCCGGGCCACGACCAGCGCATCGCCCCCATTGTGTCCTGGCCCTACCAGTACGCCAACTTGAGGATGGGTTGCCCTGGGAAAAGCAGCCTGAAACCAACTACTAATCAGACCACCCACCTTTTCCATCAGCGCCGCCACTGGCATGCCTGCGTCAAAGAGGCGACTCTCAATCTGCCGCATTTGCTCCGCTGTGACAATGACCTGTTCAGTTACCTGTTCAGTCGTGCCCTTAACCGCAGAAATCCCAACAGCAGAAACCTCAGACTGACGAGGAACAGCACGGTCAGCAGCCTTCATGAGTTACGGTTCATAAACGACCCGACTGGCGGGAATCCCAGCATCCCGGAAGTAGCTATTCCAACGCTCAGCCAAGCCGCGATCGCGGAAAGGCCCAACAGCAACGTTTGGCCCTAAGGGTTCTTGCCGCTGCTGCACCCGGTCAGCCGGAGTACCCAGCTGAATCACTTGACTGCTAATGGCAGGAAGATCCCTTGTGGGAGCTGGAATGACGACGTAGTAGGGAGCACCACCTCCCGAGTTTGCGACGGGAGCAGCAGCCACCGTTGGAGCCGATGAGGGCGGAAGCGGCATTTCTCCACTTGCACCGAGTGCATAAGTCGTCGTACTAGGGGCACTGGGGTAGACACCAGCGGGTTGCCCAAAGGTCACACCTTGATTACTGGCAACCTGTGCTGGGGGAGCGGAGCCTTGAGGCACGGCCACAACGGGTAGAGGCGGCAGATCTCCTGAATTGATATAGCTGTTTGGAGCAGGGGCATAGCTGCTCGGAGCGGAACTATAGCTGCTGATTACCGAAGGGGAAGGGCTTGGCATCTGGCCATACTGGGGTATAGCTGGCGCTGCCTCACTAATTTGCGCCCCAATACCTTGGGCTGCTAGCGTGCTGACCTGCTGCTGAGCATTTTGGTAATAGTTGAATCGCCCTACCTGAATAACCGATTGTCCTTGGTAGTATGTCGCAAAGGCATCTGGGGCTAGACCGCGGACCTGATCTAGTAGCATGGGGTCGGCGCTAGGAACGTAGACCACATATTGCTGTGATGCTGGAACCGCAGCAGTATTGTAGGTCGTGGCTCCGGGGATGGGAGAACCACTGCTTCCCAGAAAAGTGGGCGCGGGAGGCACATCCATTGCTTGAGCTAGCAGCAGAGATGGAGGCTGCGCGCTTACTCTGGCAGGTGCTGCCACGACAAGGCTCCCTGCCACAAGCATTAGGGCTAGGACAGGATTCATCGGCGGGACTGAACCTTGGTAGTCGTGCCTGCGATGCCGCCATTGAGACGTTAGGATAGTATGGATTTTCATCATGATCCTGCCTAGATTAGAACAAGATTTAGCGTTAGGAAAAGAAATCGGTTTCCAAAGCCTGCAAATGACTAAGACTTGTATTAATGCACGCTTGCGCAGTGCGTCAATGCGAAACTGCTAGACTAGTCGAACGTTAGGATAGGAATTTTCTGAGAAAATTTCCATACTTTTTGAGGGAATGGAAAAAATTGTTGTCGGACTTTCAGGCGGGGTAGATAGTTCTGTCGCCGCAGCCACTCTTCATCAACAGGGCTACGATGTCGTTGGACTCACCCTCTGGCTGATGAAGGGCAAGGGACAGTGCTGCTCGGAGGGCATGGTAGACGCGACTCGCCTCTGCGATGAACTGGGAATCGAGCATCACATTGTTGATAGTCGTGAGATATTCCAACAGTACATTGTGGATTATCTAGTCTCAGGCTATCAAAAGGGGGTGACACCGCTGCCCTGTTCGCAGTGCAATCGAACGGTTAAGTTTGGCCCCATGCTGCAATATGCTCGCGAAGAGCTAGGGGCCGATCGGATTGCCACGGGACACTATGCTCGGATTACCCAGGATGCTGAAACTGGCCGCTACCAACTGCGGCGAGCCGTTGACCCTGGCAAAGACCAGTCTTACTTTCTGTATGACTTAACCCAAGAATTGTTGGCAGGCTCCCTGTTCCCGTTGGGCGACCAAACGAAGACGGAAACCCGGCGCATGGCAGCTGAATTGGGTCTACATACCGCAGAAAAGCCCGACAGCCAAGATCTTTGCCTGATTGAGCATCATGGCTCAATGCAATCCTTTCTAGATAAATATTTGGCACCTAAACCTGGGGATATTGTTGATCCTCAAGGTCGAGTTTTAGGACAGCACACGGGCATTCACCACTACACGATTGGTCAGCGCAAGGGGTTAGGCATTGCTGCTGCCAATCCACTTTACGTGGTGGGCTTTGATGTGGCCCGAAATCAAGTTATTGTGGCTGACCGTTCAGAAGCTCATTGGCCAGAATGTACGGTGAGCCAGGTCAATTGGGTTTCGATCGCAGCTCCGACGGCTCCTCTGCGGGTTTCGGTTCAGATTCGCTATCGCACCCAGCCCGTGGACGCTATGCTGTTTCCCCTAGATGGAGAATCGTCTGGCGGAGACACCAATCGGGTCCGACTGGTATTTGATGAGCCTCAGTTTGGGGTGACGCCGGGACAGGCAGCAGTCTGGTATGACCAAGACATTGTTCTAGGTGGTGGGTTGATTGAGCCCTTTGTTTCGTCTGACTCAACGGCAGAAGGTTCTGTTGTTCGGTCTGAAACGGCTGCGCTCTAGTCTTGCCTTTTACTAGCTTCCTAACTAATAAACTAGGTTCCCTTTTTACCCTTCCTGCGCGCCAACTCAGAAATTGGGGCCGCCCCTAGGGTGACAAGGGAACCGTTGTGTATTTTTATGAATTAGGAGGGTCTGCTGCGCGGAGGCAGATCTTGTGCGATCGCTCATCCCATGTCCAGGAGTTTGATGTTGGGGTTGGCTGAGCGGGGGTTTATTGTTTTTGTTAGGGAGGTATTAACCAGATGACTATCCAGGACGGGATTGCTCCCCACGGCGGCACCTTAATCAACCGAATTGTCACAGCAGAACAAAAGGCGCTCTTTCTTGACAAGGCCGATCATCTGCCTCGCGTCACGCTAGATGAACGCGCATTTTCTGACCTGGCCATGATCGCTATTGGCGGCTTCAGCCCCCTCACCGGGTTTATGGAGCAGGCCGATTACGATACCGTCGTTACCGACATGCGCTTGGCTAACGGCTTGCCCTGGTCAGTGCCTGTCACTCTGTCAGTCACAGAAGAGGTCGCCGCTCCGCTGCAAGAGGGAAGCCTGGTACGCCTGGACGATGCCTCTGGCCGCTTTGTGGGTGTTCTGGAACTGACCCAGAAATACACCTATGACAAGGTGCGCGAAGCCATCAATGTCTATCGCACCGATGAAGAGAAGCACCCCGGTGTAAAGGTGGTCTATGACCAAGGCCCGATTAACCTGGCGGGTCCGGTTTGGCTGTTAGAGCGCGACCCCCATCCCCTGTTTCCCACCTATCAAATCGACCCAGCCGCTTCCCGTGCCTTGTTTAAGGAAAAGGGCTGGCGAACTGTGGTGGGCTTCCAAACCCGTAACCCCATTCACCGCGCGCACGAATACATTCAGAAATGCGCTTTGGAAACGGTAGATGGCCTCTTCCTGCATCCCCTCGTGGGCGCTACCAAGGAAGACGACATCCCAGCAGACGTGCGGATGCGCTGTTACGAAATCATGGTGGAGCGCTACTTCCCTCAAGACCGAGTGATTTTGGCGATCAACCCTTCGGCAATGCGCTACGCTGGGCCTAGAGAAGCAATCTTCCATGCCCTGATTCGCAAGAACTATGGCTGCACCCACTTCATTGTGGGCCGTGACCATGCCGGGGTTGGGGACTACTACGGCACCTACGACGCTCAATACATCTTTGATGAGTTTGAGCCAGCGGAACTGGGTATCGTTCCCATGAAGTTTGAGCACGCTTTCTACTGCATCCGCACTGGGGGCATGGCTACCACCAAAACCAGTCCCAGCACGAAGGAAGAACGCATTCACCTATCGGGGACTAAGGTACGAGAAATGCTGCGTCGGGGTGAGCTTCCCCCTCCTGAGTTCTCTCGTCCTGAAGTGGCAGCCGAGCTAGCTAAGGCAATGCGGGTCGCTCAGGAAGTTTAGGATCGAGCCGTTTGAGATAGGAATAGTGGCACTTCGGTGGGACTGGGGCGACGAGCATTTCTACAGCAAGTGAGCCTAGCGCTAGCAGCGCTAGGGGTTGGTGAAATGACCGCCCTGGGCTGGGCTGGACGCTATCAGAGTGCTCTAGCCCAGCCTACCCAGCGAAAGCTGGCGCTGCTGATTGGGATTGACCAGTACACAAACCAAGTCATTGATCCGGCGCTGGCTCAGGATGTTGGCTTGAAAGGGGCGATTACCGACGTAGAACTGCAGCGGGAGCTATTGATTTACCGCTTTGGGTTTCAGCCTGAGGACATTGTGACCCTGACAAATGGGGTGGCAACCCGGCAGCGCATTTTAGAGGCCATTGAGGGCCATCTGGTGCAGCAAGCCGAGGCGGGAGATGTGATCGTGCTGCATTTTAGCGGCTATGGCAGTCGCATTCGCCTAAGTGATCAGCCTGAAACGCTGCGGCGCAGCCTGGTGCCTATTGATGGGGTGCTGCCTTCGGAGGAACGCCCTGAGGTGCAAGATTTGCTGGAGGCCGAGCTAAGACGTGCTTTGCGATCGCTCAAGACTCGGCAACTGACGACCATTCTAGATGCGGGGCATCGTGACTTAGGCCAGATTCATTGGGGCATGCTTAAAGTGCGATCGCGCCCCACGACGCCCATGGGTATCGCTACCGCCTTTCTGGAAACGCCTCCCCCAGATGAGCAAGGGGTGGACTGGCCGGGGCTGCTTCTGCGAGCCGCCTCCCCTGACCGATTGGCCTTGGAGGGAGAGTGGGGCGGCTTCTATGCGGGCGCTTTTACCTACGCGCTCACTCAAACGCTGTGGGAAACTATGCCTGCTACTTCTCTGCAAGTGGTGTTCAACCGCACGACGGAGCGAGTGCAGCGTTGGACGGGTCCAGATCAGCACCCCGAACTGACTGGAAAGCGACGAGCAGAGCTAACAAAGCCTCCTTATTACGCAGCGTTGTTGCGCACGGCAACGGATGGTCTCATTACTGGGGTTAACCCAGACAGCGGTACCGTCAGCTTGTGGATGGGCGGTATGACGCCTCATGCGATCGCATATCTCCAGCCCAATTCCCG
>DATNQF010000004.1:0-15390 GCA_036702855.1 Trichocoleus sp.
CTGGGCCAAGGTTGCCAAAGCCTTTGGCCTAAATGTGCAAGAAATTACGGCTGAATGGGGCAAGCCGCTCAATCCCGATGATTTCAAAGCAGCCCTAGAAGCTGATACCGACAAGCAAATCAAAGCGGTCGTTATTACCCACAGTGAAACCTCTACTGGGGTTATTAACGACCTCGAAACCATCAACCGTCATGTGAAAGCTCATGGCGAAGCGTTGATCATCGTAGATGCAGTGACTAGTCTTGGCGCTTGTAATGTACCTGTCGATGAGTGGAGCCTAGACGTCGTTGGTTCCGGCTCCCAAAAGGGATACATGATTCCCCCAGGGTTGGCCTTTGTTTCAGTTAGCCCCAAGGCTTGGGCTGCCTATGAAACTGCCACTCTGCCCAAGTTCTATCTCGATCTGAAGCCCTACAAGAAGAACGCAGATAAGAACAGCAATCCTTTCACCCCCCCGGTCAACCTGTTCTATGCCCTTCAGGCCTCTCTTCGCATGATGAGAAAGGAAGGACTAGAGTCTATTTTTGCTCGCCATGACCGTCAAAAGCGGGCAACCCGTGCGGCAATGAGAGCGCTAAATCTACCGCTCTACACAGCCGACGAATGCGGCAGTCCTGCAATTACGGCAGTGATGCCCCAACAGGTGGATGCTGAGCAGATCCGCTCCGTGATGAAGAAGCAGTTTGACGTGATTTTGGCGGGTGGCCAGGACGATCTGAAAGGCAAGATCTTCCGAATTGGTCACTTGGGTTTTGTAAGCGATCGCGACGTGCTGACGGCTATCGGTGCCTTGGAGGCCACTCTGGTTGAACTAGGGTATGACCAGTTCAGCTCCGGTGCAGGAATTGCGGCTGCTAGCCAGGTGTTTAAAGCAGGTTAGGGGTCTGTAAGCATTAACCGAGTAATCACTAAGTAATCACTAATTGAAAGGTGAAGGGGCGTCTCGCGAAGGCTCCCCTTTTTCTTATTTTTCCCTTTCTTTAAAGAGAGAGGCGTAGCAGCACGGCTACGCCTCTGGTGAATTAACTTGTGAATTAACTGAGTGGCTGGTTTTTTTCAGGGGTAGAGAACTACGCAGCTTCCATCCAATCATAGATTTGCTCAAGTTGTTCAAGGGTGATCAAGCCATACTGCCAAAGAATCATAGGCAGGGGGCCTGGATCTTGTTCAATATGCCGGAGAGCAAGTTCAATCGAAGGCGTTGAAATCGACAGTTCTTCTTGCAAGAAACGAATTAGATGGGTATGGGTTCTAGTTGCCATAGATGCTCACCTCCTTTGATGGCGATTTGCTTCAGTGATCTACTGAGATGCAATGGACACGATTTTACAAAAGGATGCTTCAGGAGGTTCACTAATTTTTTGCGGGTTAACCGAACGGTTATCCGTGAACCTACGACATGACCTTCTAAGCTGTTGACAATAATTCCTAGCCCATCTGCCTTAGTAGCGCTGGGGTCTAGGGAAACTAGAGGAAATTAATACGGATACCGAATGCGGTGGAGATAGCGTATCAAATCACGCTCACTACTGCATAGATCGTTTTCTTGCAGATTTAAACTAAATTTAAGCAGTACTACAGAAGTTAACGTTTCGTTTTCAAGAACGACTTAGGACAAGCGGGAATCAAGAAGAAGGATTCATGAATCGGGAGAGCTTGAGACAGCAACCTTAGGGAGTTCCTGCTGATGGTTTTTGGGGCGCTTCCAAGGGGGTAATGGTGACCGTGTCTCCCTCCGATAGCCCTAGCTCGGCAGCTCGTCCTGCTCGTAGCTCAATGACATAGTCAACAATCTGTCTCCCAGGGCCGTACGTCGGACAGGGTTCAGCGGTACAGGGAGGAGCACTATCAGCGATGGCTTGAATTTTGCCTTGGTAGACAAAGACCATGTCTAGCGGCACAGGCACATTCATCATCCAAAAGTTGACAGGCCGGGGGGGTGAGAAGGGAAACAGCATTCCTCGATCTGCTGGGAGTGCAGGCCGATACATGAGCCCGAGCGCTTGCTGTTCTCTTGTCTCAGCAACCTCCAAAAAGATCTCTTGCCCGCCCATCTCGGCCTTAGCAGAAATGGGTAACTGCTGCCCCGGCAGGGGGCTGGCTTGGACTTCAGAACTGGGAGTAGACGGCATTGTGGACGTTCTTTCTGGGGCTGTTCCTGACGTGGACGCACTTTCAGGCGTAACGGGAGTAGTGCAACTGGTCGCCCCAAAAAGGCAGATGCCTACAGTCAAGCTAACGAGTGTAGATAGCACTGCCTTGCGAGAAGTTTTGTAGGAAACTTGGATGGACCTGTAGCCGAAGCCGGGTCTTGAGAAGCCTCTGGGAAAAACCGAAGGCTGACCAGCGGATGAATTTGTCTGGGCTAAGTCGTCTTTCATCATTCGTTACCGATTGCTGTCTAGCTTTCTCGTAAAACGTAGCCGACTCCCCGCACGGTTTGAATCAGCCGCTTTTCATTCTCGCCATCAATTTTGAGCCGTAGGTAGCGAACGTAAACCTCAATCACGTTCGATTCCCCAACAAAGTCATAGCCCCAAACATTTTCCAAAATTTGTTCGCGGGCTAGCACTTCGCGGGGGTTTTCCATCAGGTACTTTAGCAACTCAAACTCTTTCATCGTCAGGTCAATGACTCGACCATTGCGATTAGCGGTTCGGTTGACAAGGTCTAATGTTAAGTCCCCAAAGCGCAGGAGTTCTCCTCCTGGCTGCTTAGGTTGTAGGTAGAGCTGGATTAACCGCAGAAAGGACTCAGAGCGGTAGGGTTTAAGAAAATAGTCATCTGCCCCTGCTTCTAGGCAGGCGATGCGATCCTCTAGAGAGTCGCGGGCCATCATCAGCACGATGGGCGTTCGCAATCCCTGACTGCGTAGGGACTGGGCCAGGGCTAAACCAGAATCGCCACCCAGCATACGGTCAATGAGTATGAGGGCGGGGGGTGTTTTTTGAATGATTTCTAGGCTCTGGGCAGCGGTAGTTGCGATCGCAGGTGTATAGCCAGCCTCCTTGAGATCCAGCCCCATTTGTCGGGCGAGATCATCATTGGAGATAGTCAATAAAACCTGAGGGCCAGGATCAGTACTCATGGTTTTTATGCTGTTTTCATACCCCTAGAAGCGCTTTAACATCCTAACCGATGCCCGTTTCACTGCACCCTTAGGGTAGTTCAACAGAGGTCGGTTTGGCGATGTGCGGCAGCCCCCAACCCAGCTTTTCGCGCAGCACCTTAAAAAATTCGGGTGACTGTAGCCGAATAAAGCGAGCTGTGTAGGGTGAGCGGCAGGTGCAGACCCAGTCCTTGGGCAGAACATAGCACCCAGCATTACCATCCACTACCATGACCAACGGATCAGGATTCGCTGAACGAATAATTACAGGTTCTGTATCGGGAAAGACGAGACCCCGTGATGCTAGCGAGTGAGGGCAAATGGGAATCAGCTGCATCACAGGAACCCCTGGTGTGATGACAGGTCCTCCTGCTGACAAAGAATAGGCAGTGGAACCTGTGGGTGTGGAAATAATCACCCCATCGGCTGCAATGTCTACCGCAGCGTGCTTGCCGACCTCCACCTCGAAATGGCACATGCTAGTCAAAGGCTCTCGGTGCAGCACCATCTCGTTTAGGCAGAGTGCCTCCCAAATCATTTCCTCTTGGTGAAACAGTTTCACCGAGAGCATGGCCCGCTCTTCAATTTCGTAATGACCTGCTAGGACTTGGTCAATGGCCTCAGGCAACTGGTTCAGGTAGGTTTCTGTGAGAAATCCCATGTGACCAGTATTGACAGTCAGCAGAGGCACACCAACAGGCGCAATTTGGCGGAAAGCAGAGAGAACTGTGCCATCCCCACCCAAGACAAGGGCAAAAGCCATATCCGAATCAAAACCCGGTGGCACCAGGCTGTTAGTAGGGGTGTGGCAAATGGGACGCTCTGGGCTGGAATAGCCCAACAGACCTCCCGCCCCGGTTGCTAGGCAGGTGTCATAGCCAAGGGCCGTCAGCTTTTCTTGCCATTCGTGCGCAATCTGGCACGCCAGTGGCTTAACATCGTTGTAAATAATGCCGACCTTAGGCACGGGCAGTTTTCGACTCTAAACGCTTGCAGGTTTTAAAAGGGCCAGACTAAACCTAGTAAGCCATGGGCTTTAGGCGCGGTCTGATGCGATCGCTAGCTATGCTTTCATCATAGGCTACCGTTTTTAGCCCTCCCTTGAATAGGACTCCCTCATGGAAGGCTGTATTTGCCTCACAAAGAACTCCTTAAGGGGTAGACCGCCGTAGGCCGTCCCGTTATCTTACCTACAGAGGGGACGCTGTAATCAACCAGCGATAACCCGTAACACAATCCTACTGCTTATTCCTAAACGCTCTGCGAACGCTCGTGTCTGCTCAACGCCTGCCCGAAACTACTGCCTATGTCCGGATCACCCATCAATCCCTAAGCCAGGGCAGGATTGAGGGTGAAGTGCGGGCTAATGATTACGAGTGGCAATTTCAGTGGCGCTTTCGTCAGGGACAACTCAGGGTCGAACCGTCCTTAGGCCGGGCCTTGATCCGTGAACCCTTGAGCCGCTTTTTAGAGCGCTTTGACTATCAGCTTGAACCCGGCGGCGACTACTCTTTTACCATTCGAGCCAAACTGTGAATCGCTTGCTGTGAAATCATTAGGATAGTGGACAAGGCTAAAGGTGTAAATGGTCATTGCGAGCAGGCATGGCTGCGCTTTTCTTGAATGCCCTTGGGCTATGCGCAGGCTCGCAATGACACAGACTTAATGCTTTTGTTTTGGCTTGCCAGCCCAATAGGTTGTGTCGAGAAGCCTGACATTCTAAAAGGCTTTAATTGGACGTCAAGCGATTGAGATAACGCTCAATGAGCAAAATCGCCACAATGTCGTCGATCGGGCGAGGAATTTTTCGCAAGGATTGGGGCAGTAAACGGCCCATCCCCCTGGGTGGGTACATCTGCCAGTAGCGATCGCGAGCCTCCAACGTGCTGTATCGCTCATCGACCAGCATGACTCGTGGGGCATCCGGTAGCCCTGTCAGCCGCTCTTTCCAGGCTGCCGACGTGGTTTGATTGCCCATAACAATGATGGAAATTGGGTATTGCTGACGCAGGGATTGAATGCAGTTCAGCGCCGCATCGGCGGTGACGACTTCCTGATAGCGCAGCGTTCGGTCTAGACCCATAATGGCGAGTCCACATTTTTGCCGTCCTGGGTCAAATCCTAGGATGGCGGGTTGCGACAGAGCTTCTGTAGTGCTTAGTGTCACAGCGTTGATGAGGAAGTTGATGGTGCAGGCACTTGCCTCCATTATTGCTTTCCTAACCCGCTTTGCTGATATATGCCTAATAGTTCCATCAGAATGGGGAAAATTGTGTAGCAATTGCTTGTATTTGCACTAAACTTAGGCGGCAGAGATAAGACCGAATTGCGGCTAAACTTACGGGTAAACGTGCGGTCAAGGGTGCAGGCAATGGGGCAATAACCAAGCCAACCGATCCGAACCAAGATCAAAATGATACATTGTTAGTACGTTTGTTCCTGCGCCTCGAGGCTATGCTGGTCAGTGCATATCAAGCGCGTTGAGCTGTCTCACTTCAAATCTTTTGGGGGTACGACCCAGGTTCCGCTTCTACCTGGGTTCACAGTGATTTCTGGGCCAAATGGTTCTGGGAAATCAAATATTCTAGATGCGCTCCTATTCGCGCTGGGGCTAGCCAGTTCCAAGGGAATGCGGGCCGACCGGCTGCCTGACTTGGTGAACCAATCTCAAACTAACCGTCGCGCCACCTCTGAGGCTATCGTCACGGTTACCTTTGATATTAGTGACGTTCCGCCTGAACTGTTGCTGGATGACGAGATGCAGCCGACGGTGGGGGCACTAGCTGCCAGTCATAGCTCTGGGCACAATGGAGGTGCTAAGGGAACCGAGCTAACTGGCGATAAGGTTGTGCCTTTGCCTGCGCTTCCCCGAGAATGGACAGTCACTCGGCGGTTGCGAGTAACCAGCCAGGGCACTTACACCTCTAATTACTACATCAACGGGGAATCTTGCACGCTCAACGAGCTGCACGACCAGCTTCAGCGGTTTCGGATTTACCCTGAGGGCTACAACGTAGTTCTGCAAGGGGACGTGACCAGCATTATTTCAATGAACTCGCGAGAGCGGCGAGAGATCATTGACGAGCTGGCCGGGGTCGCCGCCTTTGATCGCAAGATTAATCAGGCGAGGGAGAAGCTAGAAGTCGTCAAAGACCGAGAAGAACGATTCCGAATCGTCGAGCGTGAGTTGCAGGGACAGCTAGAGCGCTTGGCGCAGGATCGGCAAAAGGCTGAAAAGTATCAGCGGCTCAAGGCCCAACTTCAGGAAAAGAGTCAGTGGGAAAAGGTTTTAGTTTGGCGTAGTCAGCAGTCAAGAGCGGCGCAATTGCAGCACCAGATTGAGGCGGGTGAACAGGAAGCGACGCAGTTGGCTCAGGCTATTGCAGAAGCTACCCAGGTCTTAACAGGTCTAGGGACAGAACTCGAAACACTCAATGCTCGGGTCAAAGCGCTAGGCGAGGATGAACACTTAGCGTTGCAGTCTAAGCTGGCGACTCAAGATGCCGAACTGCGGCAACTCCAGCGGCAAGAGCAAGCCTTAAAACAGGCTAGCCATGCAACTGCGGATGGACTACGACAGGCACAAATCGCAATTCAGACTCATCAGCAGGAACTGACGACGCTGGCTCAGGAGATTGCTGGACTCGAATCAGGCGATTTGGTGAGTCTAGTCCGGGCCAGAGATATTGTGCAGCAGGAGCTAGACCAGCGACGGGAAGCGGCTAGTGCGATCGCATCTGCCTCTGAAGCTTGGGTGCAAGCACAAACCCAGTTACGTCACCAACTCGAAACCCTTTTAACTGCGCTGGAACCGCAGCGGACTGAGCAAGTGCGCCTGCAAGAGCGCCAGACCCAGCTCCAACAGCAGATCGAGAGCTACACCGATACCCTGCGAACGCTGACGGAGGAAGCCAGTAGCCAGGAAGCTCAGGGTCAAATCTTGGCAACTCGAGAACTGGCGGCGGCTGAGAAGACTGTGCAGATTTTGGCGCAGCAGCTCGCGGAAGTCGAACAAGATCTCAAGGTTCAGCGAGAGACCCAAACGCGACTGGTGAGAGAGCAACGGGAGAGTCAGCGACAGCTCGACAAGCTCGAAGCTCAGGCCCAAGCGCTTCAGGAAAGCCAGGGCACCCAGGCAACTCAAGTGCTGCTAGAGAGCGGCCTAAAAGGAATTTGTGGGTTAGTGGCTCAATTGGGCAAGGTCGAGCCGCGCTATCAGCTAGCCCTAGAGATTGCTGCAGGGGGGCGCTTGGGGTATCTAGTCGTCGAAAACGACAGAGTTGCCGCCCGAGGTATTGACCTACTCAAGCAACGGCGAGCGGGACGGGCTACCTTTCTGCCGCTTAATGCTATTCGCGCGCCCCACTTCACCCCTATTTCGGCCTGGCAGCGACCCACTGGCTTCATTGACTACGCCGTTAACCTGATTGAGTGCGAACCGCGTTATCAAGAGGTGTTTACCTACGTCTTCGGCAACACAGTTGTCTTTGAAACGCTAGAGGAAGCCCGGCAGCACCTAGGCCAATTCCGCATTGTCACGCTGGATGGTGAAATGCTGGAAACCAGCGGTGCGATGACCGGGGGCAGCGTGAATCGGCGGCAGGGTGGTTTGCACTTTGGCACGATGGAACCTGCAGAGTCGGAAGAGGCGAAAATGTTGCGTCACCGACTCCAAGAAATTGAAGTTATTCTGGCTCGCTGTGAAACCTCTATTGAGCAGGCGGTTGGCACAATACGCCAAACCTCCCAAGTCCTCATGGAAGCCCGTCAGCGGCACCGGGAATTGGAATTGCAGGTGAAGCAGAATCAAACCCAGCACCAGCAACTCCACGAACGGCAGACTCAGGCCCAAACTCAACTCCAACGCGGTCAACATGAACTTGCCAGCGTTCAAGAGCGGCTACAAGTCTTAGAAGCGACCTTGCCCACCCAGGAGGCCGAAGTCCAGGCTAAGCGGCAGGCCCTAGCTGACCTGGAGCAATCCCAAAGTCACGGTGAGTGGCAGCAGGCTCAAACCCAGATTCGTGCTTTAGAAGGTCAGCTTACAGAGCGGCAGCAGGCCCTACAGGCTGCTGATCGGCGGTTGCAGGAACTGCAAACCCAGCGGGAACGCCTAGAAGCAACCCTACAGCAGAATCAGCAGCGAATCGAGACTTTCCGCCAGCAGCAGCACGAACAGCAAACCCAGCTCGATAGCCTAGAGGCTCAGCAAACTGAGCTAGCAACGGCGGCAGCAGAAACCCGTCAAGCCATTGCGATCCTCGATCAAACCCTGGCGGCTGAGAAGGCCCAGCGCGATCGCATGGAGTACCAATTGCGAGAACGACAAACTGCAAAGCAGCAGCAGGAGTGGCAGCGGCAAAAGCTGCTAGAGGTGCAGCAGGAGCGGCGGCAGCAGTTGAACGATCTGCAAACCCAACTTCAGGTTCAGGGAGCAGATCTGCCCGATCCGTTGCCCGAAATCCCAGAGAATCTAGATCTAGAAGAGCTGGCTAAGGAGTTGCGATCGCTCCAGCGACGCCTAGAAGCGCTAGAACCTGTCAACATGCTGGCGCTGGAGGAATACAACCGCACCCAGGAACGCTTGGAAGACCTGAGCCAAAAGCTCGGCACTCTAGAGGAAGAGCGCACTGAGCTGCTGTTGCGGGTCGAGAATTTCACTACTCTGCGGCGACAGGCATTTCAAGAAGCCTTTGATGCGGTGAATAAAAACTTTGAGGCTATCTTTGCCGAACTCTCCGATGGGGACGGTCATTTGCAGCTAGATGATCCGCAAGATCCCTTTAATGGCGGTCTTAATCTAGTCGCCCACCCTAAGGGCAAACCCGTGCGACGTTTGGCTTCCATGTCGGGGGGTGAAAAATCTCTGACTGCATTAAGCTTTATCTTCGCGCTACAACGCTACCGCCCCTCCCCCTTCTACGCTTTTGATGAGGTAGATATGTTTCTCGATGGGGCGAATGTAGAGCGGCTTTCCCGCATGATCAAGCACCAGGCTAAGCAAGCCCAGTTCATTGTGGTGAGCCTACGTCGTCCTATGATCGAGTCTTCAGAGCGCACCATCGGCGTCACCCAAGCCCGAGGAGCCTATACTCAGGTGCTTGGCATCGATCTGCAATCCAAGAGTACAGCCACAGTGTAAACCGGACAGTATCCCCCCAATTCTGTTCGGAAACCTGGCTCTGTTAATTTGTGCGATTGTGGTTAAGATGGACATTTAATAGGCGTATGAGCTAAAATTTCTCGACTCGCGAGATGGATGACATGACCCTCGACAAGTATCGTCTTCGCTCTGACTTTTTGGGCACCCAGGTAATTACCCGCAATGCAGGCAAGCGCTTGGGGGTAGTCAGCCAAATCTGGGTTGATGTGGATCGAGGTGAAGTCGTCGCCTTTGGCCTACGCGAAAGCATTCTCTCTGGGGTGGTGTCGGGGACGCAGCAAATCATGTCCCTAAGCAGCATTCGCCAGATTGGGGATGTGATTTTGGTAGATGATGACGCGGCGGTTGATGAGGATATCAACGTTGCGCCTTTTAGCACATTGGTTAACTGTGAAGTTGTCACTGAAACGGGTGAAATGTTGGGCCGGGTCAGGGGCTTCAAGTTTGATGTGACTACTGGCAAGCTGGAAACGATTGTCATTGCTTCTTTAGGGCTGCCCCAAATCCCTGACCAGGTGATCAGCACCTATGAGCTGCCCATTGATGAAATTGTCAGCAGCGGCCCAGATCGTCTAATTGTGTTTGAAGGGGCCGAAGAAAAGCTAGTGCAGCTCAGCGTGGGACTGCTAGAGCGGTTGGGTATTGGTAGCCCCCCGTGGGAACGCGACAGCGACAGCGAATACATCATGCCGGTGTCTACGTCCAATCAGTTACCCTCAGGAACCCAGGTGGCGGCTGAACCGATTCGTAACCGTGCGCCTGTGGTAGAGGAGCGCTGGAGTGACGACGACTGGGATGAGCCGGAGCCTCTTCCAGTTGAGCCAGAACCCGTACGGCGTCAGATGTATCGTGAAGCGCCTTTGGAAGAGTCTAACTGGAGCGACACCTCTGGTGAGCCAGAGTACGCTGAGTTTGAGGCTGACTTTAAAGAGGTGACTGAAGATATTTGGTCTGATGACCAGCCTGAACCCTATCAAGCGCCTCCGGTGAACATTCCTCAAAAGAAAAAAGTCACGGAATACGAAGAGGAACTGGACTACTAAGTGACGTAGTTGATGGTTTGTAAAGAAAAGTCTCTGCCGCAAGCCGTATCTTCCTATAGTTGGAAAACGGTAGCTAGATAGAGCATGAGCCGCCCTTAGGTTTCTTAGACTAAACGCTCAGAACCTAAATACTAAGGATGGTTACGGCATGAGTGGAGGCGATTTGAGCCTAGGGGATCAGGCCATTAGCAAGGCTGTAGAAGTGGGTTTGACCACCCAACTAGATGAGGTCGAGAATTTAGACGTTAACGTGCAAACCAATCCTTTGGGGCTGCTTCAGGGGGAACTCGACTCTGTGCAGATCGAGGGTGAGGGTCTGGTAATGAAGCAGGACCTGCGCACTGAAAAGCTGGAAGTTCAGACCGATGGTCTTGCCATTAATCCTCTGAAAGTGGCTTTTGGCGAAATTGAGCTAACTCGGCCAACCAATGCTAGTGCCATGATTTTGTTGAAGGAAGCCGATATTGATCGGGCCTTTAACTCTGACTTCATTAAGCGCAAGCTGCAAGGGCTAGAGATTTCGGTGAACGGGCAGCCGACTAAGGTAAATACTCAGCAGGTTGAGTTTCGCTTGCCTGGGGAAGGCAAAGTTGCGATCGCAGCTGATGTTCTTCTGCCTGACAGCGGAGAGACTAAGCACATCTCCTTTTCTGCAGTGCCCAAAATGGCCCCTAGTGGTCAGCAGATCATCCTAGAGGACATTCAGCCTAGCGACAATGGGGAGATCTCGGAACTGACAAACTGCTTGGTCAAGAGCGCAGGGGATCTGCTCGATCTCCGCAACTTTGAGATAGAGGGCATGGACCTATGCCTCAACCGGGTAGAGATCCGTCAGGGCGAGATGGAGTTGAAAGCCGACGCTCGGGTTGAAAAGTTCCCCGGTAAATAACCGGCATCCTCGAACCCAGGTTTCTACTTTGGCAACGTTAAACAGAGTTTGTCACCACAGAAGAAACCTGGGTTCTTTATGCAACTATTTCAGGTTCAGCAGACCCTCTTCTTTGAGCCTACTTTGGCAACGTTAAAACAGAGTTTGTCACCACAGAAGAGACCTGGGTTCTTTATGCCCCTATTTCAGATCTAGCAGCCCCTCTTCCTTGAGTTTGGGGTTGAACCGCAGATCCATTTGTACGCCGCGTGCTTTCAACTTGTCGAGAACCTGGGCTTCTAATCGGCGGGCCAGGTTCTTCAAGTACTTAATCTGGGCTAGGTCCTCTAACGCTTCGTACTCCGCTTTTTCTGCGTCCGTCATGGCCCGTTTCGCATCTAGCGGCTGGTTCCAGGCGTCGGCTTTGGCTCCATTGCCTGGGGGAACCGTCCCGGTTTCCTCGATCCAGGCAGTGCGGATGCCCTCCAGCAGCGTTCGATTGGGCCGCTCGACTAGCTGCACCTTGACCCAGTGGCAGGCGTTTGGTTGACGCACCAGGTGTTGCTTCAGGCTGAGAAAGACATCGCGAGAGTAGCCAACATACTGAAGGACGTGATCCGCATCATAAATTGCATAAATGCCAACCTTGCCCTGTAGATTTTCGGGAATTGTCCCCTCGCTGTTGAGGTATGGAATTGTTTCCAGGCTAGTCAGGGTCGGGTTGGGCAGTTGGGAAGTCATCGTTAAGTCAATTCACTTGAAGGGCCGGAGTTTGAAGATCTTAGCTTTGTCGCCAGGAGCCTGGAGCAAGGCCGTAAAGAATCGTGTTCTCTTGAAGGGTGTCCTACGCGATAATCTCTGTGCAGATTTTGCTAGCCTTACCCCTGAACTGATATGAATTCGTTGCGTGATGTTGCCAATGTCGTCATTGCCATTGTGCTTTTGGCTTTTATTGGCCTCAGCCTGTTTCGGCTAACGGTGTTCTTTTTGCAGTCCCAGAATTTGATCTAGTGGACTGGCAGGGCTAAAGCTGTGCATTGTCATTCCGAGCCTGCGCGTAGTCCAAGGGCATGGCTGCGCTAGCGCTCTGCACTCTACGGGAAGCAAGCTACGCAATGACCATGCCTAATTTTGGATGTGTCAACCTCTACTATGGCAATACTTTCTGGGCTTCAGAAGTAGGTTTTTTGCGGCAGCAGTAGCGCACCAGTGCCACGAAAATAGCTGTTCCCACAACGTATTTCACTACATTGGGAATCCAGGTTTGGGGTGAGAAAAAGCCCTCGATGGTACCTGCGATTATCAGCAGAGGAATGATGCCGTAGACTAGTTTGGCCGCTTGCAGTCCGTAGACTTTCAGTGCATCCAATCGGCGGTACTGCCCCGGCATAAGAATGGCACGGGCCAATAACAGCCCTGCACCTCCCGCAAAGAAAATGGCAGGCAACTCTAGCGAACCGTGGGGAAAGACAAAGGCCCACAGGTCATAGGCTAAGCCCGCTTGAGCAACCAAAGTGCCGATTGAGCCAATCATGAGGCCATTGAACGCCATCATGTAGACAGTGAACGCGCCTGGGGGCGTAATCAGCGGAATGTGTTGCAGAAACATGGTGACTCCGCCCACGATCGCAACTAGGGATACGGAAATGTTGTTGATCATGATGGCGCTGGAGGCTACAGGCTCAACGCCCATAATGGAAACGGTCCAGAGTTCCTTAGTTTCTTTAACCTCCTCAACAAAACTGCTGCCCAGAACTAGATTCATAAAACTGGGGTCGCGCCAAGAGTACCACCAACCGATTAGCCCACCCAGGACGAAAAGCAGGGTTGCGATCGCAATATAAACCCAACTCTGCTGCACCGTTTCAGGGAAGCCATAGCGGTAGAAGTCAAGTAAGTCCTGCCATTCCTGCCGCCGAGATCCCTGGTAGATCTGACTGTAACTGCGGCCCGCAAGTCGTTGTAGATCTTGGGTGACAGCCTGACCGACATCGTTACTCTTAGCCCGCGCCAAATCTGCTGACACCGAGCGGTAGAGGCTGGCCATGCTGCGGATCTGGTCACTCGTCAAAGATTGGATTCCTTTTTTCTCTGCCTGACCTAAAAGCTGCTCCAATTGCCGCCAGCTTTTTTCCCGCCGGGCCATCCACCGCTGAATATTCATGAAGTTTGCCGAAAATTCCGCTGATTCAACCTTGCCTCTAGGATACTCTCAAGATACCTACAGTCCATTTGGGGGATAAGGTCATGGCGTCGTCTGCCAGCCGTCCGGATACCTTGGGGCCATTGAATCCGGGTAATGTCGTGAGTGCAGCTTTGAGGCTGTACCGTGACCGCTTCAAAATGTACTTTGGATTGTCGGTTAAAGCCTATTTGTGGCTGCTGATTCCGGTATATGGATGGGCTAAGTATTTTGCGATCGCAGGGCTCATGTCTCGACTGGCTTTTCAGGAAGTGATTAGCCAGCCTGAAACCCCAGACGAAGCGCGTCGCCACGTCACCCCAAAGCTCTGGTCCTTTCTGGGGTTGGCCTTGTTGATCGGACTGTTGTTTATTGCGGCCTATCTCGTTCTTATCATTGCAGCCATTATTCCCGGTGTAGTAGTAGGCGGCCTTTCTGCTGTCGCTTTGAGTCCCATCTTTGGTGAAAACGTTGGCCCAGCTATTGGTGTTGCTGTGGGGGCTCTCATCGGCTTTGCTGTATTTGTGATTGGCTTCATTTGGTTAATCTCACGGCTGTTGATACCAGAAGTACCCTTAGCGATTGAGCCAGAGGTCACTTCCAGCGATAGTATTTCCCGAAGTTGGAACTTAACCAAGACTTCTGTGGTCCGAATTCAGTTTGTAGTTGTGGCAGCTTTCCTAATTAACTTGCCTGTTGTGTTAGTGCTCAACTACTTGCCTCAACTGCTACTGCTAGGGTTGGATCCTGGAACGCCTGCCTATTGGTTGGCTTACACCTTGACATTCGTCCTCAGCTTTTTAGGTGGGATGGTGGTGTTGCCCTTCTGGCAAGCAGTTAAAGGAGTTCTCTACTATGATTTACGGAGCCGTCGAGAAGGTCTGGATCTTCAACTCCGCAATCCCAAATCCGATTTTTGAGGCTTGATTCCTTTGGCTTCTAGGGCATCTGGTTTATGGGGCTATTCAATACCGTCACGATCCGCACACCCGAAAGCGTTGAACTGGAATTTACGCTGGCAGGAATTGGTAGCCGTGCTGTTGCGTTGCTGATCGACTACACCATCCTGGCGCTCGTGCTGCTGCTGTTGCTGATTCTCTGGATGTTTCTGGCGTTTCAGCTTACCGAGATGGAGCTGTTTGTATCTGTAGATACCAATACCCTACAACTCTGGCTGGTTGCTATCTTTAGCCTGCTGATGTTTGCCCTTTACGTCGGCTATTTTGTGGGGTTTGAAACCTACTGGTATGGCCAAACTCCTGGCAAACGCTACGCCAAAATTCGCGTGATTCGAGACGATGCGCAGCCAGAGCGGTTGTTTCAGGCGACATTGCGATCGCTAGCCCGCCCCATTGATGACATCCTCTTTATTGGCTTTTTCTGCATTGTGCTGGGCCGTCAGGAGAAGCGCATTGGTGATTGGCTAGCAGGAACATTGGTTGTGCAAAACGACCCTACCGCCGCTGTTCAAACCATTGCAATGGATGAGCGCTCTAAAAGTATTGCGGTTGACCTGCTTAATCTAGCCAACTTTGACAAGATTTCCCCCGATGACTTCGCTGCGATTCGCGAATACCTTCAGCGCCGCCCCGGCATGACTTCTAAAGCGCGAGGCGAAGTCAGTCTACACTTAGGCCGCCTTCTAAAAGAGAAGATGGCATTAGACGCTCTACCTACGGAGATGACAGCAGATACATTTCTAGAAGCAATGTACTGGGCGTATCAGCGCAAGTATGGGGATAGAAGGGAGGCAGGAGGAGAGCGGCATTAAAGGCCATGAAAAACCGGGATTTCGGGCTGCTCTCATAAGTTATTCCTGCGCTTCAAGCAGAACCCACGTTTCTGCCTCTGCCTTGGGTCTCAGTAAAAAAGTCGGTTTCTACTGAAAGAAATCTAGCTTCCGAGAGAGGGGTTTCTTTATTTGATAAGATCAAGAGCTTGCAGTGAAGTGATCACTCACCCCAGGAATCGACTAGGAGAACGCTCATGGCCCGCATGTATTATGACACCGACGCCAATCTGGAC
>DATNQF010000045.1:0-51797 GCA_036702855.1 Trichocoleus sp.
TGCGTCTGCGCATTACTGCCACGGATCGAGTGAGCGTTACCCGCGTTGTGAAGGAGTTGAAGACCTGTTGTGGCATCACTCTACAAACAGCCCCAGTTCAATCTTTTTGGGGTCATGCTCCAACCCATGCTGTCGATCTCGATTTGCAGGGTCCTTTAGCCAACATTCAGCAAGTTCTTCGGCGCTTACAAACCTTTCCAGTCACCATTCAAGGCAGAGCCAACCCCGATGGGGATAGTTGGTACTGCTAAAGTCTTATCTCTGCCTTTTGCCCTGAGTTTCATTCACGCCACAATTTCTGCCTGCTTATCTCTGATCGCGCTATGACGACTTTACGAATTTCCTATAGCCCATCCGCCGATACGGTTACTTCTGAGGCTCCTGCCACTCCACGTAGACGGTTGCCCCACCGCTGGAGCCACGGACGCGGCTATATTGTGATTGCGCTGCTAGCCCCAGTGGTGCTGACCAGTGTTCTGCTGATTCACCTCCACGCCAACAGCCAAAGATGGCTCCGATCTACGCGCTCAAACGTGTGCAGCTAACCCTTAAGAAACCTGAATTTTTGCTGATGTGGGGGTTAGCCCAAGAAACTGGGTTTCTGATGAACGCTTTCAAGTCCACGCCACTCAGAAACCCGGTTTTTGAGTGGCGTTAGCCTGCCTTGCCACTGGGGCTTTGAAATGTCGTATTGTGGAAACTGGAGTAAAGACTCTTCATTCCGGCGTTTGAGCCGTGAGCAGTCTAGCTCTGTCAGTGGATGCGATCGCACAGGTAGTTAAGATTGGCGCAGGCGTTTTCATTTCAGTGTGAAGCCCGGTGTAGCCACACGCGGGCCAGAGTCGGTGTGTTTCAGACTCCCCACGGCCCCGTACACACCCCCCGATTTATGCCCGTAGGCACCCTAGCCAACGTCAAAACCGTTACCCCGGAGCAGCTTAAGGGCACCGGGGCCGAAATGGTTCTGGCCAATACCTATCATTTGCACCTTCAACCCGGCGAAGATCTGGTGGCCGAAGCGGGTGGGGTACACCGCTTTATGGGTTGGAACGGCCCCATGTTAACGGACTCTGGCGGCTTTCAAGTGTTTAGCCTCAGCCAAATTCGCACCATCACGGAAGAAGGCGTAACCTTCAAGTCACCCCGTGACGGCAGCATGATCCACCTCTCCCCCGAAAAATCTATCGAGATCCAGAATCACCTGGGAGCGGATGTGATTATGGCCTTTGACGAGTGCCCGCCGTATCCAGCAGAGCGCGATGCAATCATTGCGTCTACTGAGCGAACCTTTCGCTGGCTGAAGCGGTGCATTGCAGCCCATCAACGCCCAGATCAGGCCCTTTTTGGCATTGTGCAAGGGGGCGTTTACCCTGATCTGCGGGCCGAGGCAGCGGAGTCCCTAGCGGCGCTAGACCTACCCGGATACGCCATTGGTGGAGTCAGTGTTGGCGAGCCGCCCGAACTGATCGCTCAGATCGTGCAGGCCACTGCGCCGCGCCTACCGGAGAATAAGCCCCGCTATCTAATGGGCGTTGGCACCTATCGGGAAATGGCCCAGGCTATTGCTGCGGGGATTGATCTGTTTGACTGTGTTATTCCAACCCGACTGGCGCGGCATGGCAGTGCCCTGGTTGGGGGCGATCGTTGGAACTTGAAGAATGCTCGCTTCCGACGCGATCACACGCCTTTGGATGAAACTTGCCCCTGCTACACCTGCCAGACCTTCAGTCGGGCTTATCTCTGCCACTTACTCCACGCCAAGGAGATTTTGGCCTTTACGCTGCTGTCAATTCACAATATTACAGAGCTGATTCGGTTCACCCAACGCATTCGAGACGCCATCTTGACAGACCAGTTTGCTACCGAGTTTGCAGAATGGTTAACGCCCGAACCGCTCTTATCGGCTGGCGTTCCCTAGCGTGTTAAGATGTAATGCAATTCTTAAGCCTGTGTTCGAGAGGTGGAGATTTCTATGGACGCTGCACTGCTGCTAGCCAAGCTGCCCGAAGCCTATTCTATGTTTGACCCGTTGGTAGACGTGCTGCCGGTTATCCCGGTGTTCTTTCTACTGCTTGCATTTGTGTGGCAAGCTTCTGTGGGCTTTAGATAAGGCACTCTTTGCCTTTATTAGAAAGGAGTGTTGCAATTTGCAACACTCCTTTCTTGTGAGTAGGTGGGTATGGGCTGGCAAAAAAAACAGCTAATCCGATGGGTGGCATGCGGCTTTGCGTGTCTCATTTTTCTATTTCTACCAACGCAGACGGCACTCGCTCAAACCAACGGAGCAAAGCCTTCTCTTCCGGTGCTCACGCCCGAATTGTTGCAGCAGCGGTTAAACACTTTGGATCAGCGTGATGGTAAACCCACGCTGAATTTGCGTAATTTGGTGATTGACCTGAGAACTGAGGGGGATCTCAAGGAGCGGTTTTATCGGCAGGTGCAGAGCAAACTGCAAAGCGGTAGTCGCCCAATTGGCTTAGACTTGAGCTATTCTCTGGTGCTGGGGGAGTTGGACTTGACCCGATTGGGACTGCGGGCACCCCTCTATGGCGACTCCTTGGTCCCTCTGCTGGATGAGACAACCCAAACTCAACTACGGCGCGATCGCAACCGACTCAGCCAACTCAATCAACTTTCGCGATCGCTGCTGATTCAGGAAAAGTCCACGGCCCAGCAGATCTACTTGATCCGAGGTTCCTTAATCTTTGTGCAAACCCACTTTGCTGGCAACGTAGTGGGATCCGATATCTTCTTTCTCGATCGGCTGCTGCTACAAGGGGCGCAATTTGATCAAGTGTTAAGCTTGCCTGGGGTTCGCTTTGGGCAAACGGTCAACTTTTCCGGTTCTCGGCTCTCGCAGGATGTAAACTTGCGCAACGGCATTTTCTTCAAAAATGCCCGGTTTGATCAGACCACCTTTGGCGGCATCACCAACTTCCAAGGCAGCGAGTTCAAAGGAGATGCTAACTTCAACCAAAGCACGTTCCAAAAGGAGGCCAATTTCAGCCGAGTGCAGTGGCAGGAAGATGCCGACTTTGCCCAAACCTTTTGGAAGGGGCCAAGTTCTTTTGTTAAAGATACTTTTGCCAAGGCGCTATTTTTCACCCAGGCCCGCTTTGATGCACCGCTGTCTATGCGGCAGGCTCGCTTTAATGAACCGATCAACTTTCGCAACGCTGTCCTCTCAGCTCAGGTTGATCTGGGAGATACCACCTTCCAAGATCGGGCTTACATTAATGTGTCTGGAATGGAGTTCAATGCTGACCAGGCTAGAATTTTAGGCAATCCGGGCCAGATCGGTCGAGTCTTTTCGGTGCCGACTCTAGCCGGGAATGAAACGCTGCTGCGAAACCTGGAGCGTAATTTTCGGCGGTTAGAGCAAATTGCAGATGCCTACCAGGTGGAATATACGGCTGAGCGGTTACGGTTGCGAGAGTTGCGAAATCAACTGGTGGGCGTGAATGTCAACACAGCCTCTCTGCTAAAGCTGGTCAGTATTGGCTTTACAGAAAAGCAGGCTCGGGCGATTGCGGCGCGTCGGGTCGATCATCCCTTTCTCAGCGTTAGTGATCTGCTGGAGGTAGAGGGCATCGACCTGGCGGCCTATGTGAAGGTGCGCGATCGCATTCTCACCCGACGTCCTCTGTCTTTGATAGGGCGGCTGGGATTGTGCATTCACTGGCTCTGGCTCGATGCTCTGGTGGTATTAAGCGGCTACGGCACCCGCGTCGGCCTGATTATTGGGATTGGTTTAATGGCGTTAGCCTGGTTTGCGATCCTGTTCTGGTTTATCGACCGCTACCGTCGTCGTCTGCCCACCCCGATTGTGCCACCGCTCGATCAGGTGCTCTGGATGGTTGGCAGCTTTTTTCTCTTTGCCACGTGTGGCGTGAGTATGGTGCTGCGCTCTGCGGATTATCCCGCTGCAACCCTCACCTGGCTGGCCCTGCTGACGGTGCCCTTTCCCCTGGTTTGCATTGCCCGCATTCTACAAAAAGGCCGTTTTCATGACCTGATGGAGGAGAGCTATTTTAGGGAAGACGGCAGTCTACGGCAACTGCGACTGCTGATCGCTAGGCTCCCAATCATGCCGCTGTTTCCCTTCTTCCGAGACAGGTTTACCCCAATTTTGCAAAACCGTCGCTGGTCCTGGTTAAATTATTACGACTTCAGCCTCAACAACTGGTTCAAATTCGGCTTTAATGACATCCGACTGCGCGATGAAGAAGTGCCAGGGCTAATCACCACGCTGGTTTGGTACCAGTGGGCGTTGGGGCTAATGTATGTCACCCTGCTGCTTTGGACGTTCTCGCGGACAATTCCCGGTCTCAACCTGCTGCTGTATTTCTAGAATGGCTCCTTCCTACCATGGTGTTTGATCGATCTCCGGCTTCAGCAAATGCCATTCAACAGGCCAAGGCTGACTTGCGACAGCGGCTTATTAGGGCTAGACAGGCCATTCCTGACCCCCTATGGCGGCAAAAAAGCGATCGCATCTGCACCCACTTACAAAACTGGCTTTACTTTCAGCAGGCCCGCGTTGTTCTGGTCTATTGCAGCATTCAAAAAGAGCCCGACCTTAGCCCCTTGCTTCATCCGGCTCGATACTGGGGACTGCCCCGTTGCATTAGTCAAAATCGTCTCACCTGGCACTACTGGAGTCCTCAGGGCCAATGGCCCTTAACCAAGGGCAAGTTTGGTATTTTAGAACCTCATCCCGATTCGCCCCAAGTCGATCCGGCTCTGGTAGATCTGATTTTGGTGCCTGCGGTGGCCTGTGATGTGCGCGGTTATCGTCTGGGATACGGCGGTGGCTACTACGATCGCATGCTAAGTTCAGGCATTTGGAACAGCGTACCCACCGTTGGCATTGTATTTGAATATGCCCGTTTGCCCTCGCTGCCCAGAGCAAGTTGGGACAGACCTTTGAAGGGAGTCTGCACCGAAAGCGGTCTGTTTCTAGGTAAATAGGTTTGTGGTAAATAAGTCTGCTTTAGACCTGTACCGGATACACATTAAAAGTAGTACGAATATCCTGGTTGCTATCTCAAAAGGCACCTTAAGATCAGCAACGTCCTAAAGTTAATTCTCACGGGAATGTTCTTAGAAATTAGCCTGACATTGTCTCTTTAGTTAAAGGAATTCTGCCTATTTTCTTCGATTGAATGCTTGTAGAACGGCTTACTCATAGATGCATTGGTAAGTTCTAAAGCGTTATGAAAAAATCAGGTTAGACTAGAAAGCTGGGTCAGGGGCAGTCTGCAACGTCTTTGTGTAATGGACTTTGACGAGATTATTAACCTGGTTAACGAAACGGTTCTTCTGGTCAAAGGTCGCCCTTTAACAGATGTCCAACGGGTCGTACTGAAAGGGTCTTGGGATAACGAAACCTACACCAGCATGATTCATACTGTTGGCGTTGGCTATACCGACGACTATCTTAAAAAGGACGTTGGTCCCAAGCTCTGGCAGTTGCTGTCAGAGGTGACAGGCATTCCAATCAACAAACGCAATATTCGCAATGCGCTGACTCAATGGGCACAGCGAGGACCTACTGAAGCAAGTCCCACGCCAGAACTCCCTGAGGACTTCTCAACGGATGGGGTTACGGTCAGTGTTCAACCTTCTTTGGAGTCAGCATCGCCCCGTGCCGAGGCTGGGCGCACCCTCCGTTCTCTAACTCAGTTAGCTCCCTGCCATATCCTTCGCATTGATGTCTCCGAGTTTTCGGGGCGAGAGAGTGACTTGGCTGAACTGGTTCAGGCGATTGAAGTGGAGGGGTGTCGTTTAATTTTGCTATGGGGCTTGCCAGACATTGGCAAGACTGCCTTGGCTGTCAAAGTGGCAGAACAGGTTAGAAGCGACTTTGATCTATGTGGCTATTTGGAACTTACGCCTGACCTCTCCCCAGATGAGTTTTTGGCCGAACTGGCACACTGGCTGGGGACCGCTCCAGATCCGTCTGAGAGTTGGGAGGCTCAGGTTAACTGGGTAGTTGATCAGTTTGCCCAGCGGCGTTGTCTGTTGCTGATCGACAATGGTGAGGTGCTTTTTGAGGCGGGGCAGCTAGCGGGCACCTACCGAACGTCTTGTGTGCCCTATCATCGCTTTTTAGAACGGGTTGCTGGGCTGCGCCACGAAAGTTGTGTGCTCTGGATTAGCCGAGAACGTCCACCAGAGTTTGCCTCTTTGCAGGGGCGACTAGTGCGATCGCGTCTTATTCGCGACTTTTCTGCCGCCGAGGCTGGCGTTTTTCTCACAGCTCAGGGATGGCCCAGTGCTTCCCTAGAGACCTGGCAGGCATTGGTGAGTTGCTATGGTGGCAGCCCTCGCCTGCTTAAAAGCCTCACCCCTATCCTGGATATGCATGGTGGCAACCTGTGCCGCATGTTGGAGGGCGAGGCCCTTCTCCCGCAGACCGAACCGCGTAGCTTGATGCAGGTGCTCGATCGCCTGTCTGAACCAGAGCGAGAGCTTTTGTACTGGTTGGCCCTGGCCCAAGAACCTGTGGCCCTGCAAGAACTCAGCAACAGTATGGTTCATCTATCAACCCAGGTGATGGTGCAATCCTTGCTGAATCGATCGCTATGCTTCAACAGCCAGCCTCCTGATTTTGCAGACACCGTTCTCGATCTCAATCCGGTGGTTCGAGCCTTGGCGATAGAGCGAGCAGTGGAGACACTCGCAGCCGAAATCGATAGCGGTCAGGTTACCTTGTTTCATCGCTTGCCGTTGCTACGAGTAACGGCTCCGGAGGCAGTGCAGTCCTGTCAGTTCAAGCGGGTTGTTCAACCTCTGAGCCAGTTGTTGCTGAGCCGCTACCCCACTGACTCAGCTTTGACCGAGCGAATTCAACAGCTTCACCGAACGCTGCGAACTCATTTTCTGGATGTTGCAGGCTACGGGGCAGGAAATTTGGTCCATCTCTGCCAGTCTCTTGGCCTCAGCCTTAGCGGCTTTGACTTTTCTCGGCTGGTGATCTGGCAAGCCAATCTGCAACAAGTTAGCCTCCAAGGAGCAGATTTAAGCTACGTCCAATTTCAAGATACGGTCTTTGCCACAGCCCTAGGGCGTGATCCGATTGTGGCTTTTAGCCAGGATGGCCGAAATTTAGCGGTGGGAGATCATGAGGGCAGCCTACTGCACTGGGAAGTGGGTCGCGGTAAACTGCTGCGGTTTCTAGAAGATGGCAACCGTCAGGCAGTGCGATGCCTGGCTTTTAGCCCTGAGGGAGATTTGCTCGCGGTCGGCAGCGAGGATGGTCGGGTGCAACTCTGGCGGTTGGAGAGTACTTATGAGCTAGATCTGCCGCTGTTGGGGCATGCCTCGGCGGTGCAGGCCTTGGCTTTTAGTCCAGAGGGAGACCTCTTAGCTACGGGTGATGAGCAGGGCTGTCTCTACCTGTGGGACTTGGCTTCGGGTACACAACGATTGATTTTGGCTCAGGTGGGGGAGCCAATTCGAGCAATTCAATTTAGCGCTCAGGGGGATCGTCTGATTACGTGTGGGGAGGGCCAAGAAGCGTGTCTTTGGGATGTCGAAACGGGAGATTTGCTCAAGTTCTTCCAGGTGCAACCCACCGCTTGGATCAGAACTGTGGGCTTTATCGCCAGTTCGAATGAATTAGGACCCAATTCTCAGGACCAGATTGCTTTTGCCGCAGGGTACGATGACCACTGTGTTTACCTGTGGGATGTGGAGGCAGGTCAGCCCCGCCGCATTGTGCTAATCAACACAGGTGCGCCTCCTGCCATGGTTGTTAGCCCAGATGGGCGCTACTTGGCCTATAGCGGATCTGATCGTACTGTGGCCATCTTAGATGTGGACAGTCGCGATCGCACGAGCGTCCTACCAGAATTCGCGTTGCCCGTTTGGTCACTAGCTTTTAGCCCAGACAGTCGCTTGCTGGTGACGGGAAGCGACTACACGGTCAAGGTCTGGGATGTGGAAACCGGGGCCTGTTTGCGAAGTTTGTGGAGCCAGCGCTATTCACTCACCTGCTTAACCTTTGATGGCACAAGCAAACAGTTGATTACTGGGCACGATGACACCTTATTGCGCACCTGGCAGGTCAGTGCAGCCGCAGGACAAATTACCCGGCCACAGGGCTTAAAGGGACATACGGGCCGGATTCGCGCGGTTGCGGCCAGTGCCGATGGCCGATGGCTAGCCAGCAGTAGTGATGATCGCACGCTGCGGTTGTGGAATCGCCATACCGGAAAGTGTGTTCGGGTGCTGAGTGAAGATCTCATGACC
Source organism: Trichocoleus sp. (assembly GCA_036702855.1). Lineage (GTDB taxonomy): Bacteria > Cyanobacteriota > Cyanobacteriia > Phormidesmidales > Phormidesmidaceae > JACVSF01. Next base: position 8,257 of record DATNQF010000045.1, read on the forward strand.
CCGGCTACGGTCATGGCTTTAAGTGCAGATGGCGGCTGGTTGGTCAGCGGCGGTGAGGATTCCCTAGTGCGGGTGTGGTCATTGACTGCCAGGGATGGAAGCTCGGACGTGGTAGGACAAGGGGCGGTAAGTCAGCCCTTGGCAGGCCACCTAAGGGCAATCTCGGCCTTGGCCCTCAGCCCGGATAGTCAATATCTAGCAAGCAGCAGCAGCGATCGCACTTTGCGGCTCTGGCGGCTTGCCGATGGGCAGTGCTTGCAGGTGATGGAGGGACACCAGCGGCAGGCCCATGCTCTAAGCTTTAGCCCCGACGGCCAACGCCTACTGAGCATTAGCCGGGACGGCACGGCCCGCTGGTGGAATGTAGCCAATGGTAAATGCTTAGGTACCTGGCAGCACCCTCAGGGTTATTGGCTGATTGGCTGTATGGCAAACGACGCAGGCCAACTTATTGCGATCGCAGGTGATTTGATGGTGCTGGAGTTGTGGTCTGTCACCGAAAATAAGCAGATTCGAGTGCTGCCGGGCCACACTCAGGCGGTCTGGCAAGCCTGTGTAAGTCCTGATCAGCGTTACTTGGCAACGGCCAGCCAGGATGAGGAGATTCGCCTCTGGCGGCTGGATTTGGGGACTTGTGTGCAGGTGTTGCACCCTGATCGGCCTTACGAAGAGGTGAAGATTCGCGGGGCCAAGGGGTTATCGGAACCCGAAGAGCGGATGTTGCGATCGCTGGGCGCAATTACGGGGTACTAGGTTTGCCGTAAGGACCTTGTGGGCTGTCCCTATGGCAAACCTGAACTCATTTAAGAGGTTATCAAGGTGTGCTGCTAGAAGCCCGATCAACCAGCGCTTGCCATTCTTTAATCTTGAGTTGAGCGGGGGCATAAGCTTCGGTGCGAGAAGGCACTTTGCGAGCAATCTCGATGGCGCGTCCTAAGTTGTAATTTTCTTCGGTTTCGGCTAGTCGCAGAATGTCCCAACTCCAACGGTTGATGGCTTGCTCAGCTTCGGCCTTTTGGGGGCTGCCTTCCGGCACTTCACGGGCCATATCAATGGCGGCGACAACAGCATCTAGCGTGCCTCGCTGAGCAAACTGGTAGGCATCCTGTAAGCGCTGTTGTCCCTGTAATTGTCTGCGCCAACCCTGAACTGCCTCTTGGGCTTCATCAGACAGGGCGCGACCCGACTGAATTCGAGAAGCCGTTGAGATAGCTTCTGACAATCGTCCGGTGGCAGCTAGCTCTTTTGCTTGAGCTAAAATCGGGGCATCTTCTGTTTCTTCAACTTGGCGTCTCCACTTGTCGATCAATTCCTGCGCTTCGTCGTAGAGAGCTCGACCTGGACGGACTGCTGCAGCGGCATCAATAGCGCCAGATAAATTTCCATTGAGGGCCAGTTGTTCAGCCTGGTTTAGGAAGGGTCTGTCTTGGGAAATTTCAATCTGCCCTTGCCAGTCGTCGATCAAGTCCTGGGCTTCGTCCCAGACAGCATTGCCTCGTGAAATTTTTTCGGCCTCTGCGATCGCAGCTTGCAGATCACCTGGCGCGCCAGGTTCTGCTAAGCGCTTAGCCCAGTCCAAGCGAGAACGGCCCTCTACCTCACCCTGCCAGCGCTCCATTAAAGATTGCGCTTTGGCATACAGGGGGCGATCCTGACCGATGCTTTGTAGCCGCAAGATAGCCCCTTCCAAGCCTTTAGTGCCCCCCTGCCAGGAGAGCTGATAGGCATCCATGATGCCTCGGAAATCGGCAATTTCCGCGCCTAGATCGGCTTTTGCTGGAATGGCTTTGAGCACTTTGTTAGCAGTGTCGATATCTTTGCGTTCTAAAGCGTCTTCGGCCAAGTCCAACATGTTTCGCCCAAACTCTTTAATCAGTTCTTGGGCTTCTCCGTACAACGGACTTTTTGACTCAATGCTGCTAGCTATTTTGATCGCTTCTAACAGGCTGTCTAGGGTGCTGCTACGGGCTAGGTTACGAGCTTGACCTAACTTGTTGAGGTCTTCGCGCGCTTGGGTGATGAGCTGAGTCAACTCTTCGTATTTCGTGGTTTCCCAGTAGCGATTGCCGACATTGAGCAACTGAATTGCTTTGGTGAAGGCATCGGGAAATTTTCGGTCCTTCAAGTCGGCTGTCGCTGCGGAGAAGATAGACTCAGCTTTTTCCCAGATTGTGTTCCAAGTGGCAACCCGATCATTTACCAGGCCCGCCGCTGCTGTTTGGCTGGGGATGCGTCGGGCAATTGAAATTGCCTCATCTAGCTTGCCCGCATGAAAGGTTTCTTCAGCTAGGGACAGAACTCGGTCGGCCCATTCTTCAACTCGCTGATTGATCTCATTTCGTAGGGGGTGATCATCGGGTAGCTTCTCTACCAGTTTGATGGCTTCTAAGTACCCCTCCACAGTGCCTTGCTCTGCATAGGCTTGAGCGCATTGGATACGGGTGGTAGCAGAAGCTGTGGGCCAAAAAATAGCGCGACAGTTGGGAAGGTTGGGAATGCGGAACAGACTTACCGCTGAGGCAATGCCCATTCCTCCCATGGCCGTAAGGGACAGCAATGACCAGAGGGTCCAGTTCTTAGCCAACTTGTCCCACAATCGACGGGGAGCCCGCTGTTTTCCGACCCGACCCTGCTGTTGAGAGGGATCCGGGGCATCGTTTAGAAGAGATGGGTCTGGGATACCTTCGCTTAGGCCAGATGCGTAGGGAACACCATTGGGCGCAAATGCGGGCTGTCCTGGCGGTGGTGGAGGTGGAACCGGGGCCGAATATCCACCGGGTTTAAGGGGCCGCTGGTCACGCTTCGGTGGCGGCACTGCGGGATAACCTTTAGCAGCCTGAGGGCGCGGTTTTTGAGGATTACCCCCCCGGCCTCTGGCAGAAGATCGGCGGGAGGCATCACGATTTTGGGTCATAGGTCACAACACCCAGGCATTTCCGGTCGGCGCTAGCACAAGGGTTTTTAACGCGGTTCAGAAGCTTAGTTCAGACTCAGTATATCCATGTCCTTTGCAAACGCAATAAATTCGATCAATTTTGCCGCAGACTTTGTAGGGATAGGTGACTCACTAAGGTGTAGAGGGGTCAAAACTGAGAATGGCTGCTGCTGTTTCCTCAGGTTTTTCTAGGTGGGGAACATGGCCGCAGTTGTCAATCCAGATCAATTGGCTCTTTGCAATGGCTTGGTGAAAGCGATTGGCATCTTTAATCCCAAGAATGCGATCCTGTCTGCCCCACACGATGAGCGTGGGACAGCTAATCTGAGCAATTTTTCGGCTCAAGAAGTTGTAGCCGCCGCTCTTAGTGAAAGCAATTAGTGCTTCTTTCCATCGGGGAAGTTGCAAGTGTAGGGCTGCACACAGCTCAGCATCGGGGGTAACGAAGGTGCGATCGCAATAAGCCTGTTCACTAATCTTGCGCCGGACACCAGGACTCGCTAAAAACGAAGTTGCCCAGCTATCCAGCGGCGGAAACATAAGTTTTCCCATTGCTGGCCCTGCCGCAAACCCGGCACTGTCTAACAGCACTAATCCTGCTACACAGTCTGGGTAGGTAAGGGCAAAGTCAATGGCCGCAGCACCCCCCATAGAAGCGCCGACTAGGATCATAGGCCGATTGATTTTTTGCTGCCAGAAGCTGTACAGATGCAGCTTGATCGCGCCTGGATCGAGGGTAGGGAGGGTGCGATCGCTAAAGCCAAACCCCAACAAATCCATTGCCCAGGTTTGTCGTTGAAGGGCTAACCGGGGTACCAACCGCCGAAATTCAAACAGGGAACTGTCAAAACCCGGCACCAGCAGCAGCGGTGGGTCGCCTTGGCCTTGGCAGACAAAGGCCGTAGTGAGGGTGCGATCGCTCAGTGGTGTAGCAATCTCCGCTTGCTGCATCTGGCGGGCCAGTTCGAGAGAGGTTTCTTCTGTGAGGTTTGCGGCACCAGCAGGCAGAAAGGCAGGAAACATCTTGGCTCGGACAACGTGAAACCCACCTATTGTACGGGGATCCGTAGGGGCATTGCAGTACCGAGATATCCTCTACGGCAAAGTTGGGTTTGAAGGTGACTTGAGTTGAAGACGTTACCCAATACAAAAGATGTCAGAGTTTTCAAACAAACTGGCAGCTAAAGCAATGTTGTGCTACGTATGGGTGACAATATACTACAAGCTGTCAAAACGTTGGCGGGTGAACTGTCATTCGGTGCTAACCTGGCCTACCCTTATATAGATACATCTTGCATTGTTGTCCTTTAACTGTTGTCCTTCCGGCTGTGACAGACACTAAGAGCTACAAAGAAACCGTTCTGCTGCCCCAAACCGCCTTTGATATGCGGGCCAACGCCACCAAGCGCGAACCCGAGATTCAGAAGTTTTGGGCTGAGCAGCAGATTTACGAGAAGCTGGCACAGAACAACCCTGGCGACCCCTTTGTGTTGCACGATGGCCCTCCCTACGCCAACGGCAGTCTGCACATTGGTCACGCCATGAACAAGATTTTGAAGGACACGATTAATAAGTATCAAATGCTGCGGGGGCGTAAAGTGCGCTATGTCCCTGGTTGGGACTGCCACGGCCTACCCATCGAGCTAAAGGTGCTTCAGGCAATGGATGCCAAAGAGCGCGCCGGACTCACCCCCATCGAACTGCGCCGAAAAGCAGCCGCCTTTGCCCTGCAAACCATCGACGAGCAGCGCGAAAGCTTCAAGCGTTACGGCGTGTGGGGCGATTGGGAGCAACCCTACATGACGCTCAAGCCTGCCTATGAAGCGGCTCAGATCAATGTGTTTGGCCAGATGTATCTGAAAGGCTACATATACCGGGGTCTTAAGGCCGTTCACTGGAGCCCGTCGTCGCAAACCGCTTTGGCTGAAGCTGAGCTGGAGTATCCCGAAGGCCACACTTCGCCCAGTATTTACGCTGCTTTCCCCATGGTGAGCGCGTCAGATGCAGCAAAGGCGGCCCTGGAACCCTACCTGTCTGAACTGGGCGTTGCCATCTGGACGACAACTCCCTGGACGCTTCCCGCAAACCTGGCTGTGGCCGTTAACCCCGAACTGACCTACGCAGTTGTTGAGGTTGAGTCGGGCACGCCCTTCCGATATCTGATCATCGCCAAAGATTTGGCAGAGCGGATGACCCAGGTGTTGGGGTCAGGCCTCACGGTGAAAGCTGAGGTCAAGGGTGAAGCGCTGGAGCACTCTACTTATAAGCACCCCCTATTTGACCGCATCAGCCCCATCCTAGTCGGCGGCGATTATGTCACGACCGAATCCGGTACAGGCTTGGTTCATACTGCGCCAGGGCACGGGGATGAGGACTTCCGGGTGGGTCAACGCTATGGCTTGCCGGTGCTTTCTCCTGTGGATGAGCGTGGCATTATGACGGCTGAGGCTGGGCCGTTTGCAGGGTTGAACGTGCTTAAGGATGCCAATCCTGCCGTGATTGAGGCGATGGAAAAGGCTGGGTCGTTGCTGAAGCATGAGCCTTACGTACACAAGTATCCCTACGACTGGCGCACCAAGAAGCCGACCATTTTCCGAGCGACTGAGCAGTGGTTTGCTTCGGTTGAAGGCTTCCGCGACGAAGCGCTGAAAGCCATTCAAGACGTGCAGTGGATTCCGGCCCAAGGTGAAAACCGCATCACTTCGATGGTGGCTGATCGCTCTGACTGGTGTATTTCGCGCCAGCGCACTTGGGGTGTGCCCATTCCTGTCTTTTACGATGAGGAGACGGGCGAGCCCTTAATCAATGCTGAGACCATTGCTTACGTTCAGGAAATTTTTGCTGAACATGGCTCTGATGCCTGGTGGGAGATGTCCGAGTCGGATCTGCTGCCTGAACCCTACCGCAGTAATGGCCGCACCTACCGCAAGGGCACCGATACGATGGATGTGTGGTTTGATTCAGGTTCATCCTGGGCGGCCGTGGCAGAGCAGCGCCCTGAGTTGCACTATCCCACCGAAATGTACCTAGAAGGGTCTGACCAGCACCGGGGCTGGTTCCAATCGAGCCTGTTGACCAGCGTAGCGGTCAATGGTTGCGCCCCTTACAAAACCGTGTTGACTCACGGCTTTGCCCTAGATGAGCAGGGCCGCAAGATGAGTAAATCCTTGGGGAACGTAGTGGATCCGCGCACGGTCATCGAGGGCGGCAAAAACCAGAAGGAAGAACCTCCCTATGGCGCTGATGTGCTGCGGCTTTGGGTGTCGTCTGTGGACTATTCCTCCGACGTGCCGTTGGGCAAGAACATCCTGAAGCAGTTGGCCGATGTGTATCGCAAAATCCGCAACACGGCACGGTTCCTGCTGGGCAACCTGTACGACTTTGACCCAGCTAAGGATGCAGTGCCCTACGATCAGCTACCCGAGCTAGATCGCTACATGCTGCACCGCATGACCGAAATCTTTGCCGATGTGGAGGATGCGTTTGAAAGCTATCAGTTCTTCCGCTTCTTCCAGACCATCCAAAACTTCTGCGTTGTAGACTTGTCCAACTTCTACCTAGACGTAGCTAAGGATCGGCTCTATATCAGTGGTGCCCAGTCTTTCCGCAGGCGCAGCTGCCAGACGGTGCTCGCGGTAGCGATTGAGAATTTGGCGCGTGCGATCGCACCCGTTCTGTCTCACATGGCTGAGGACATCTGGCAAAACCTGCCCTATCCTACTTCCCACCAGTCGGTGTTTGAAGCGGGCTGGGTACAGCTAGACGAAGGGTGGAAACAGCCTCAGCTTTCTGCAACCTGGACTCAGTTGCGCGGCATTCGTCAGGAGGTGAATAAGGTACTGGAGCAGGCCCGTACGGGTAAAGCCATTGGCTCCTCTCTAGAGGCTAAGCTGCTGCTCTACGTTGCTGATCTTGATCTGCGCCAGGTGCTCACGGCAATGAACCCTGCTGATAGCATTGCTTCTGGTAGTAGCCACGTCGATGAGCTACGCTATCTCTTCCTAGTGTCTCAAGTGGAGGTCTTAGACTCTGCCGATGCGCTTGCTGGGCTCACGTATCGCAGTGAATCCGACTCGTTGGGTGTCGGGGTCGTGGATGCTGAGGGCGAAAAGTGCGATCGCTGCTGGAACTACTCCACACAGGTCGGTCAACACACTGAACATCCCACTATTTGTGAGCGCTGTATTGAAGTGCTAATGGGTAAGTTCTAAGCCATCTTCAGCCTTTGGCGCTGAATTACTCTTGTCTGCCTGGACTATCTGTAGTAGTCCAGGCAAATTTTTTGCAAAATTAGGGTTGGGGGGTCGTCCTAGCCAAATTGACCTAATTTTTCTGTTCCTATAAAAAATGTGCCTCTTATTTTTATCTACCCCAGGATAGACATTGGTTTCTATCTCCTGCGGTAGTTTAGGGTTTTGGGATGTGCATTTCCTGGCGCAGATCTGAGTCGCCCAGTAGAGTGCGATTGCTTAACGTTTACGCTCTAGAGTGACTGTGATCGGGCAAAAACTTTTCCGTTCCCTTGGGCTAAGTCGGATTAAGGCAATTGCATGTGCTATTGGCTTATTGGCGTTGTTTTTGGCTCATGGGACGGCACTTCTTTTTAGAGTGCAGCCCGCAGTTTCTCTCTGGTTTCCACCTTCGGGTGTAGCGATATCACTAACCCTCTGGCTTGGTCCTATCGGCGCTTTACTTGCCGGGCTAGCCTCAGTGGTGATTGCCCCTTATTGGGGCAGCGAGGGCTGGCTGCGGCTAGTGGGGCTGGCCGATGCTGTTGAGCCGCTGGTAGCTTGGTTCTTCTATCGACGGCTCCTCAACGGATCTTTAACGATTAAGGGCTTATCTAATGCGATCGCATTTTTACTGAGTGCGCCCTTGGCTGGTTGTGCGGCTTCTGCATTGGTTGGGGTTTTGACCCTATCAACCTTGAATCAAATGCCAGAGGCAGATCTGGGAAGAGTAATGGTTCATTGGTGGCTGGGAAATGCCCTCGGAACCATCACTCTGGCTCCAGTAGCTCTGCTGTTTTTGACCCCCCGACTGCACCAGTGGGGCTGGCTGCAAACTTCTAAACAGGAAAACATCGCTGACTCTGAAATCCTGCTGCCCCGCTCCCGTCGCGTGGAGTTTGGCATTTTGCTGGTTGTCTCGGTTTATATTGCCTGTTTGACCGTTCAGGCAACCCAAAGCAGCATCTTCGCGACTCTCCAGTTGGCCCTGCTCAGCAGTGTCCCGACCCTTTGGGCTGCTGCTCGCTATGGCCGTTGGGGTGGAGTTTTGGTGTCCAGCTTCACGATTGGAGTCACGCTGCTTTGTTATCTGCTGGTCTATCCCCAAGCGATGACGCTGCCGTTTTTTCCGGTTGACCCTGAGCTGTTGCACACGCACAAGCTAAGCTTGGCCTTGCAAGGTGCGATCGCACTGGTGGTAGGTACGGCCATTTCTGAACGGCTGGCGGCTCAGACTACCCTGGCACAGGAGCAAATTCGTCGCATCGAATACCAAGCCCAAGCCGAGATGGGAGAACGGCTTCTGCTGCTCAATCGACGTCTCCAAAACACCAATCAGCAGTTACAAGCCAGTCAGGAAGCACTGCGGGCTAGGCAGCAGGAGTTTGAAACCTTAGCTGAAAACTCCCCCGATATTATTACCCGCTTCGATCGGGAATTGCGTTACACCTACGCCAACCAAGCTCATAAAACCGCGACTGGGTTGACCCTGACAGACCTAGTTGGTAAAACCCTGAGCGAAGTCTGGGCCAATGACCCGCACCTAACCAAGTGGCAGACTAACCTGCAAACCGTCATTCGTACAGGTCAAACCCTGACTGATGAGTTTAGTCTTCGCAGCCCTGATGGAGCCTTGCACTTGTATCAAATTCGATTTGTTCCCGAATTCGATCAAGATGGCTCAGTCACTTCAGTGCTAACAGTGACCCACGACATCACTCAGCTTAAGGAGATTGAGTCGGCCCTCCGCCACAGTGAGGAGCTGAACCGCACCGTCTTAGAAAACTTTCCTAATGGGAGTGTTTTTGTCTTTGATACTGATTTGCGCTATGTCTTGGCTGAGGGCCTAGGCTTGGCTGCAACTGGCATGACACAGGATCAATTGCTGGGCAAAACGGCTGAGGAGGCGCTTCCGGCTGAGAGCTATGAAGTGCTAGGTCCGATTTATCAACGGGCTTTGCTGGGAGAGTCCTGCCACCTCGAAGTTCCCTGTTGCAACCTCATCTACGATATTCATGTGCTGCCGTTGCGCAACAGTAATGGCGACATTTTTGCGGGACTTGCAATCAGCCAAGATATTAGCGATCGCAAGCGGGCGGAGCAAGCTCGTCAGCGTAGTGAAACGGTTTTGAACGCATTCTTGACCAGTTCGCCTATTGGTTTGGCTCTATTTGATACCGAGCTGCGTTATCTCTATGCCAACGAAGCTCTAGCGGCTATTAATGCTGTTCCGCTGAGTCAACATATAGGGCGGACATTTAAAGAGGTTGTGCCAGCTTTAGTCCCCCAATTTGAAGCAATGTTCCGGGAGGTGATGGAGACTCAAGAACCTGTTCTAAACCTGGAGTTTGAAGGGGACATAGCGCCTGGTATGTATCGGCATTGTCTGTCCAACCACTTCCCGGTGTGTTTGCCAGGGGGTGAGGTGTTGGGTGTTGGGACCACCGTGCTCGACGTCTCGGAATTGAGACGGATTGAGACTGCCTTGCGTGAGAGCGAACAGAGCTTCCGTACTCTGGCCGACACCATGCCTCAAATGTTTTGGATCACTCGGCCTGATGGTTACCACGAGTATTTTAATCAGCGCTGGTACGACTACACAGGCACCAAGTTGGAGCAGACACAGGGAAAGGGCTGGCAGACCATTTTGCATCCAGAGGATGTGCCCCGCACCCAAGCCATTTGGCAAGAGAGCCTTCAGACGGGTAAGCACTATGAGGTTGAGTATCGATTGCGGCAAGCTAGCAATGGCGAATACCGCTGGCACTTGAGTCGGGCGCTGCCGCTACGAAATGGGGCTGGGGAAATTACCAAATGGTTTGGTTCCTGCACCGATATTCACGATCAAAAGCTGGTGATTGAAGAACGGGCTCAGGCTTTGGATCGGGAGCGGGCCGCTCGTCAGGAACTAGAGCGGGCCAGCCAGATGAAAGATGAGTTTTTGGCGATTGTCTCCCATGAATTGCGATCGCCCCTCAACGCGATTTTGGGGTGGTCACGGCTGCTGCGCGATCGCAAACTGAGTCCTGAAAAAACTGAGCAAGCTCTAGCCTCTATTGAGCGCAACGCTCAAGCCCAGACCCAGCTCATTGAAGACCTGCTCGACATTTCCCGCATCATCCGCGGAAAAGTTCGGCTTACCTTGCGGCCCCTCAACCTGGCTCCCCTCATCCAGGCTGCGCTCGACACCGTACAACCCACTGCCAGCACCAAATCCATTGCTCTTAAAAGCAGAATTGATCCCCAGGCGGGCCTGGTTTCCGGTGACTCAGAACGCCTCCAGCAAGTCGTCTGGAATCTGCTTTCCAATGCCGTTAAGTTTACCCCCGAAGGGGGCCACATCATTGTTCGTCTGAAACGCTTCCCCGCTCCCACTCCCTCTGTGCAAATCACTGTAACTGATACGGGCAAAGGCATTAGCCCTGATTTTCTACCTCATGTCTTCGATCGCTTCCGGCAAGCAGATGCCACCACGACGCGGGCACATGGTGGGCTTGGGTTAGGCCTAGCAATTGTGCGTACCCTGGTCGAACTACATGGGGGCACCGTTCAGGTAGACAGTCCTGGCGTCGGTCAAGGGGCCACCTTTTCGGTAAAGCTGCCCCTACTTGTAGAAACGCCTTCAACTCCGGCGGTTGAGACAAATTGGATGGCTTCTGTGGATTTGGCATATGCTCTAGCCGGGGTTAAGGTGTTGGTGGTGGATGACGAAGCTGACACCCGTGAGTTTTTAGTTGTTGCATTGGAGCAGTTTGGAGCTACAGTGCTGGCGGCGGATTCTGCATCAGAGGCACTAGCCCTGCTCCAAGCCAATCAACCCGATGTGCTGCTCAGCGATATTGGTATGCCTCAAGAAGACGGATATTCCCTCATCCGGTCTGTTCGGGCGCTGTCCCCAGCCTTGGGGGGCCAAATTCCCGCTGCTGCCCTCACCGCCTATGTTCGCAGTGATGATCGCCAGCGAGCCCTAACAGCAGGCTTTCACATGCACCTGAGCAAGCCTATAGAACCGATACAGCTAGTCACGGTAGTGGCTAGCTTAGCAGGGCGGCTGACAGGCATGGAGGGAGGATCAGGGGAAGCTGGCTATGTGTTGGGCTAGGGCAATGGCCTCCTGCCCAAACTTGACAGAAATCAGCCGATGTTTTTTGGCCTTGAGCCAACTCGAAATCGTAATAATATTCGCTTCATTTTTTGCCAACAAAATGAGGGGAGACATCTTTTCAACCTGAGTTTTGGATAGGAAACGAAGGATTCCTATAAGTTGAAAGTAACAAAGCCAGTATTCAGCGAAACCCTTCTATGCTTGGTCCAGAGGAACTGTTCTGCTACTCTCAGATTGAGCATTCCAGGCATTGCAGCCCTTTCAACTTTTGGTCAACCTGCTTATTTGAATTCAGAGGGTGTGAAAGGAGTACACGGGAGATCGATTGTGAAGCAACTTCCTACCCCCACTTCACTGGTAAGTCCTACTTGTCCACCGTGGAGTTTAATGATGTGCTTGACCAGCGCGAGCCCCAATCCTGTTCCCTGATACTTACGGTTGAGGGCGCTATCAATTTGGATGAAAGGCTGAAACAGTTTGCTAATGTGTTCTGGGGCGATGCCGATGCCAGTGTCGGTGATTGCAATGCGAAGATACTCTCTCCCACACACTTTCTCTTTGAAAGGCAACTGGGACTGCGAATTAAGGTCTGTCGCCTGCTGTTCCCTGATAACTTCTAAAGTGATGTGTCCCTCTTCTGGCGTAAATTTAACGGCGTTGCTGAGTAGGTTAATCAAAACTTGGCGGATTCGCCGTTCATCCACAAATAAGCTCGGTAAGTTGGAGGGCAGTTTGATGTCGACTTGAATGCGCTTTTTCAGGGCTTGTTGTTTGATAAATGCCAAACTAGAGTGGCACAGGGGAGTAACAGCAGTGGGTAGGAGCTCAAGCTCTACTTGACCCGACTCAATTTTGGCGACGTCAAGAATGTCATTAATAAGCGCCAGTAGGTGGGATCCACTGCGCTCGATAGTTCGCAGGGCTTTGGTTTGCTTAGAGTTCAGCTCACCAAAGACTTCCTCTAGCAGCCCTTCAGTCATCCCAAGAACCGCGTTGAGTGGTGTGCGCAGTTCGTGACTCATGTTAGCCAGAAATTCATCTTTGAGGCGAGTGGCACGAGCAAGTTCCATATTGCTATGGGCAAGCTCCTCATTGATTTGGCGCAACTGTTCCTCAATCTGTTTGCGATCGCTAATGTCAGTTGCAACTCCCAAGATTTCTCTAGAGTGTCCGTCAGCTGACAACAGTGGGGACTTAATGGTTTGAAAGTAGCGTTGTTGACCAGTAGAAGAGGTGATCGTTTCTTCCAAAACTGTTGTGCAGAGAGTGTTCATCACTTCTCGATCTACTGCTAGAAATTGCTCGACTTCTGCCGTATTAGGATTAAAATCTGCATCCGTTTTGCCAACTAAGTTTTCAATTGTTGTATTGTAGGTATCTGCAGTTGCCTGATTTACAAGCGTAAATCGTCCTTCCCAGTTTTTAACGAAAATTAGATTAGGAACGGTATCAATAAGACGACGAAGAAACGCCTGCTGAGTTTGCAAAAGCCTTTCTGACTGCTTCTGCTCAGTAATGTCCTCCATCATGGCCATACTGTATAGTGGAGAGCCATCTCGATTACGAATGAGGGCAACCGTCATTCTTGTCAAGATTACATTCCCGTTCTTCTTGATAAAGCGCTTCTCCATTTGAAAGCCAGGAATTTCTCCGTTGAGCATTTGCTTAACACGTTCGATGTCCTGAGCTAGGTCATCTGGATAAGTAAAGTCAGCAAATGACATGGTTTCCAATTCAGCATCGCTATATCCAAATAACTGACGATGCACCGCATTGACTCTAAAAATTTGATAGTTGTCGATTCTAGCTAGGCTAATAGCAATAGGTGCATAGTCAAAGACAGCGCGAAACTGCTCTTCGCTCTGCTGCAAGGCATGTTCAGTCTGCCTGCGTTCGGCTTCTAAACGTTTCCTGTCGCTGATATCGCGGCAAACACCAATGAGTTCTCCATTAGAGGTAAGAGTTAGGGAAATTTCTTTGTCAAAGGTACTCCCATCTCGACGCGTGGCAATCGCTTCTCCACGCCATGCCCCAGTCTCCCTCAGCTTGGGAAACACATCCTGTTCAAAGCGACTGCTCTCAGTCGGAGAAAACAGGGTTTGCCAAGGTTTGCCCAGTATCTCTTCGGCAGAGTCGTAGCCCGATAGCTTGACGTGGGCATCGTTCAAGTATGCGTACTCGCCTTTGGTGTTGAGAATGATGATGCCGTCAATCGCAGCTTCAATTGTAGCCAGCTGACGATTGAGAGTTTCCTCGGCCCACTTGCGTTCGGTAACGTCTTCTGCAATTCCGGCAAGTCGGTAGACTTCTCCTTGAGCGTTGTGAATTGGAAAAGCTCTATCGCGAATCCAGCGTAATGTTCCATCACCTCGAACAATGCGATATTCCTGGTCATATCCCTGCGATTGCTGAGCAAAAAACGTCAGAACTCGTTCCTTATCTTCGGGGTAAATTGCCTCTACAATTGATGCGGGTGAAGCATACAGCGACTCGCAGGAGCGGCCCCAAATTGTTTCATACGCAGGACTAACGTAGATTATCTCGCTGCAGTTAGCATTACTGATCCAAAAAACGCTTTGGATATTTTCTGCTAGCTGACGGAATTTTTCTTCGCTTTGGCGCAACGCGTCTTCTGCTCGTTTGCGTTCCGCTTCGAGCCATACCCGTTCACTAATATCTTTAACAACTCCAATCGTGTAATCAGGTTCTCCTGATAGTTTGCGAACGAGAGAAACCGTCAGGTTTATCCAACCTGTAGTACCGTTTTTGTGCAAGGAGCGCTTTTCAACCGAAAAAGAATCGATCTCACCTGCATACAGTTGCCGCCGTTGTTCTTCTTCCGCGTTTATATCCTCTGGATGAGACAGCTCTTTAATGTTTTTTGTTAATAACTCCTCCTGGGTATAGCCCAGGAGGTCACACAGCTTTTGATTAACTTTGAGAAATTGTCCATCTAGGGTTGCCAAATCCATCCCAACCGCCACCTGATTAAATATGGCGCTCAGTTTTGTTTCGTTATCGCGGAGTTCTGCCGTGCGCTCTTCTACACGAACCTCTAGCTCTTGGTTCAGTTGTTCTAGAGCCTCAGTGGTGTACTGCCGTTCTAGCTCTGCTGCTGCCCGCATGGCAAAGATGCGTAAAAACGCCTCTGCCCACTGAATGTTCTCCATCGGCTTGTTGTCTAGAATGCAGAGATTGCCAATCCGCTGCCCATCTGCGCTGGTCAAGGGAATGCCTAGATAACTCTCTGCTTGCAGAGACTGGATCAGGGGATATTGAGGAAACCGTTGTTGCAGCCCTCTTGGGCAATAGAACTGTCCGTGTTCGATCGCGCTAGCACAGCAGGGGGCATCGGCTAGCGCAAAGGTAATCTCTGTCTGAGACTGACCATCTTTCCAATACGCCAGTGTTTGCAAGTGATCGCCCACTAGCTTGGTAACGAGGACATATTGTACTTTCAGGGCCAGCATCAATTGCTCTGCTAAGGTTGAGAAGAAGTCTTTGCCTGTGACAGCGGCTGTGCTTTCCACTAGGCAGCGCAAAGCGATTTCTGCGTGCTTGCGCTCGGTGATGTCTCGAATAATAACCAGCACTTCTTGATCATTCAGAGGGGCAATTCGGACTTCTTCGTAGCGCTGTTCGCCCTCAAAATTGAAAACCTGCTCATAGATCTGTAAGGTGCCGCTCTCAATGGCTTGATTAGCGTGATAAAGTCGCTGTTCAGCGAGTTCAGGCGACAAAACACTATAAAGCTCTGGTTCGGTCGCCGATGTAACTGGCTGCTTGACGCGAACCGCCCGACCTCCTGCCATATTGCTGTAGCGTCCTTTCCGATCCATCCGAATGAGCAGATCAGGAATTGTCTCAACGATGATGTGGTTGGTTAGCTCGCTTTTCTTAAGAGCTGCTTCTGCTTGTTTGCGCTCAGCTTCGAGCCACGCTTTTTCGCTAACGTCCTGTGCTACCCACAGCACCGTTTCTGTTGTAAGAGGAGAGCATTTAGCATCAAACCATCGTTCTACGTCACCGATGATTAAGCTGTATTCACAGTTTTGGGTTTGCCCAGTCTCCAGGGCTTGCTGGATGCAGTTTAAGAAAACTTCTGCTTGTGCAGTGGGAAAGAAATCTCGCAGCGATTTACCTAAAAATTCTTCTGCGGGTCGGTAAAAGTTTTTAGGATTAGTGGATATGTTTTTGAGATAGGTGCCGTCTCGATCGAGTAACAGCACGACATCATCTACGACAGCGAAGAGCCTGTGCAAATTTGTTCCAAGTTCCTGTAAGTCAATTTCTTGACGTTCTTGGTGGGTAATATCAGTTATCTGCTGCGTTGCCTGTTGCTGAGGTGGAAACTGGCTAAGCTTCAGCCGTCGGGCTACCTGCGTTGGTTCCAGGGCTTGGTGGATAGCTTGGTGCAAGCGCTCAGGAGTAAGTTTATTCTTAACCAAATAGTCCTGAGCACCACCCTTCATCACCTCAACGACGGTTTCAACATCCTCTGCGGCAGATACAACGATGATGGCAACCTGAGCACTGCTCCACTGCTGTCTAAGGTGCTTCAGAAGAGCAATGCCCTCTCTATTTAGTAGGTCAAGATCGAGCAGAATGACATCAACCGCCGTCTGTAAGTTCAATTGCTTTGCTGCTGCCGTCCCTAGCTTTAGCAATTGATAGGTGTAAGTACTGTCTTGCTGTAAGAAACGACAGTAATCTACCCGAGTCTCAAGCTCATCTTGAAGAATGAGGATGGTCAGGGAAGAGCCAATAGTCATAAATGATACCCTTGCAGAACTGGGTAATGCAGAGATTTCTACGAGAGTACGCCAGGCGATAAGGTTAGGAATACAGTTCTCATAGTCTTTGGGTTCAGTTAGCCCAGGCTCAAGCCAGAAATCTCAGTTTAGCTTTCTGAGCCTTAAGAGGTCGCCTTAAGCGGTCTTTATTTCGGAGGGAATTTGTGTATGCATGCTGTATGGCTTGTTAAAAAGAGCTATTTAACCAGACTCCTGATTAGTGAATTTACGGGAATGCTGTCGGGGCTTCTCTGTAGTTTTTACAGTCTTTGAAAAGGGCAAAGTTCATAACTTGTTCTGTGGCGGGTACTCTTCCCCTGCTGCACAATGACGATCACCTGATGTTTTCCTGACCCCATGTCTTTGATTGAGTTTGCTGAGCACGAAGCTGTTAATCTGACCAATTGCGATCGCGAACCGATTCACATTCCGGGTTCTGTCCAACCCCACGGCATTCTCCTGGTATTATCACCCGACTTCACAATTGAGCAGATTAGCGATACGACCCAAGCACTGATAGGAATCGCGCCAGCAGATTTGCTGGGCCAGCCTCTAGCGGCGCTGTTATCGGCGGATCAGATTCAAACCCTTCGGACTTGTTTGTCAGGAAACTTTGAAGCACTCAACCCGCTACATCTGAGCGTGTCAACGGCAAACGGCCCCTACCGTTTTGATGGCATCCTGCATCGCTCGCCACAGGATAAGCTGATTTTGGAGTTGGAGCCGCCTACACCAGAGGAAGAGAAAGACTTTTTTAGTTTTTACGCCATTACCAAAGGCATCCTGGCTCGGATGCAGAAGACCCAGAATTTGCTCGGCCTGTGTGACTTAATTGTGCAGGAGGTTCGTCAACTCACTGGGTTTGACCGAGTAATGGTGTACCGCTTTGACGCCGATGGTTCTGGCACTGTCATTGCTGAATCCCGAGCGGACGTTCTGGAGCCGTATTTAGGGCTTCATTACCCCGACTCCGATATTCCCAGGCAAGCTAAACAGCTCTATGTCTTAAATCCGCTGCGAATTATTCCCAACGCTCAATACACACCAGCTGAGTTGTTGGCGCTGCCTTCAATGGCTCAACAGCCACCAGTGGATTTGAGTTTAGCAGTGCTGCGCAGTGTCTCCCCAATCCATATCGAGTATCTGAGCAACATGGGGGTTGGGGCCTCTATGTCTATTTCCTTATTAAAGGAAGGCAAGCTGTGGGGGCTGATTGCCTGTCACCACCAGTCTAATAAATTCATTTCCTACTCAATTCGGACGATTTGCGAGTTTCTAGGGCAAATCATGGCTCTAGAAGTCGGGACCAAAGAAGATACTCAAAACCTGGATCATACGCTGCGGCTAAAGGCGATTCAGGCCCGTTTTATCGAGCGTTTGACACGGGCTGAGGATTACTCAACGGCACTGGTCAAAAATCGCGAAGAACTGCTGGCTCTAACCAATGCCGAGGGGGCGGCGATCTGCGCTGATGGCTTTGTCACTACAGTGGGTAAAACGCCGCCAGAGACTTTCATTCACGACTTAATCGATTGGCTGCGCGATCACTTTAAAGATCATCTATTTGTCACGGACTCCCTCGCAGAGCAGTATCCTCCTGCCACGGACTACATCAACACAGCCAGTGGGTTGATGGCCCTCTCCATTACTAAAATTCAGAAAAACTTTGTGCTTTGGTTCCGGCCAGAGCAGGTTCAGTACGTTACTTGGGCCGGCAATCCTGACAAGCCTAAGCAGGTGGAGGCAGATGGCAGCCTTACCATTTTTCCCCGCAAATCGTTTGAAGCCTGGAAGCAGCTGGTAAAAGGACATTCTCAACCTTGGCAGACCTGCGAGATTGAAGGGGCTGTAGAACTGCGCAGTGCTATCGTGGGCATTATTCTGCGCAAGGCGGATGAACTGGCTGCCATTAACCTGGAGCTAGAGCGTAGCAACAGCGAACTCGATTCCTTCACCTACATCGCTTCCCATGATTTGAAGGAACCGCTACGGGGTATCCACAACTATTCCAGCTTTCTGCTAGAGGACTATGCGGGGCAACTCGATGAGGATGGGGTCAACAAGCTAGAAACCTTGGTGCGGCTGAGCCAACGCATGGAGGACTTGATCAGTGCTCTGCTGCGGTTCTCCCGGCTAGGTCGCCAAGAAATTGAGCTGCGATCGCTCGATCTCAACGAACTGGTGCGAACTGTATCGGAGGTACTACACATCAGCAATACCGATAGCAATATTGAAATTCGGGTGCCACAAGCGTTGCCAACGGTGCGGGGAGATAGGGTGCTAATAGAGGAGGTGTTAACCAACCTCATCAGCAATGGACTGAAGTATAACGATTGCGATCGCAAGTGGGTTGAGATCGGCACTGCTGATATTCCAGTTCCGAACCTGCCACTGCCCATGCCTGAAACTCCTATGCAGGTGATCTACATTCGTGACAATGGCATTGGTATTCGAGAGCGACACCTAGACTCTATTTTCCGCATTTTCAAGCGCCTGCATGGCCCTGGTAAATACGGCGGCGGCACTGGGGCAGGTCTTACCATCGTTAAGAAGATCGTAGAGCGCCACGGGGGAACAATTTGGGTACAGTCTCTATACGGTGAGGGTAGTACCTTTTACTTCACCTTGCCCCTGTAGCCTCCATGACTGAACAACAGCCGATTCAACATACCGTGCTTACTGTGGAGGATAGCGACGAGGACTTTGAAGCTTTTATACGCGCCCTCCGGTTATTGGATCTGACGTTTCCGGTGCGGCGGACGGGAGATGGCGACGAAGCGTTGGACTATCTCTACCAAACGGGCTCCTATGCAAAGCCAGGAGCAGCCCCTCGACCCGCTTTGATTTTTATGGACCTTAACTTGCCGGGGACTGATGGCCGCGAGGTGATTCAAGAAATCAAGCAAAATGAACAGCTCAAAAGCATTCCGGTAATTGTCTTGACCACCTCATCAAATCCTAAGGATGTGGATGCCTGCTACCGCTACGGAGCCAACAGCTATATCCTCAAGCCGATGGGCACCAAAGCACTGGCTGATACCTTGCAAATGTGTATTAACTACTGGTTTACCCTATCCCTTCTACCCGACGCTGGTGAAGGCACCTTATGAGTGGTTCCCGCACGCTCCTTCTAGTCGATGACTCCTTGGAAGATCGCACTACCTTGCGTCGCTATCTGGAGCGCCAGAAGTCAATTCAATACCATATTGTCGAGGTTGAGACGGGAGAGGAAGCCCTAGCCCAGTGTCAAGATGGCTTGCCCGATCTCATCTTGCTCGATTACCAACTTCCAGACCTCAACGGTTTGGAAGTATTAACTCAGCTTCGGACGCGTTGGCCAGATGCGCTACTGCCAGTTTTGATGTTAACGGGCCAAGGAGATGAGCAGGTTGCGGTGCAGGCAATGAAGCTAGGTGCCCAAGATTATCTGATCAAGGGAAAGTTGTCGCGGGAGAGCTTACGTCGGGCCGTTGACTCAACCTGGGTCAAAGTTGAGTTGACTCAGCAGATTCAGCGGCAGCAGCAGCAGCAGCAGTTAATGGCTGCCCTGATGCTTAAAATGCGCCAATCCCTTCAGTTGGACGCTATTTTGCAGCAGGCGGTAACGGGCGTTCGGGAATTTTTAGCGGCTGACCGGGTGATGGTTTATCAGTTCCAGCCAGACTGGGTTATGACGCCTGTTTCTGAGGCGGTTGTACCCCCTTGGGCTCCGTCGCTACAGAGTCAAATTCACGACACCTGTTTTCAGCAAACTCAAGGAGAGCGGTTTCGCAATGGGCGAATATCTGCGATCGCAGATATCGAGCAAGCCGATCTCACCCCCTGCCATCGAAAGTTGCTAGAGCGCTTTCAGGTCAAGGCCAATCTGGTTGTTCCCATTTTGCTGAACTTGCAAGATGGGGGCTGCTCACAGTCCGGTAGACCGCCTAGGCTGTGGGGATTGCTGGTAGCCCACCAATGCAGCGGGCCACGCCATTGGCAAGATAGCGAGTTGTCTCTGCTCAGCGAACTGGCAGTACAACTTGCGGTGGCTATTCAGCAAGCCGAGCTCCATGCTCAGTTGCAGCAGCTAAATGCTGCCTTGGAAACTCAAGTAGAACAGCGCACCGCCCAATTACAAGCCAGCGAAAATCGATTCCGAGCTATCTTCAACAACACCTTTCAGTTCACGGGGCTGTTGACGCCAGAGGGTGTGCTGCTGGAGATCAACCAGACAGCTTTAGATTTTAGTGGCTTAATACGGGAAGAAGTCGTAGGTCTGCCCTTTTGGGAAACGCCTTGGTGGTCCTTTAGTCCGCAAACTCAGGCCCAATTGCAACAGGCAATCACCCAAGCTGCCCAAGGAGACTTTGTTCGTTACGAAGTTGAAATTAGAGGGAGGGAAGACACTACAGCCATTATCGACTTTTCCCTTCGACCGCTACAGAATGAGGTTGGGGAAATTGTGCTGCTGATTCCAGAAGGCCGAGATATCAGCGAAAGGGCACGGCTTGAAGCAGAACGTAGGCAAGTCGAAGCCGAGCGGCAGCAAGCTGAAGCAGCCCTGCGTAGTAGCGAGGCTCGGAACCGAGCCATGCTGCAAGCCCTACCCGATTTGATCATGCGAATGAATCAAGAGGGACAGTATCTAGACTTTTTTAGCAACGGTGCTGTCAATGTGCTGCCATTGCCCCATCTAGAGGTGCCCCAAAATACCGTTTTTGACGTTTTTGACAATGATTTAGCCCAACGGCGCTTGCATTTTATTCATCAAGCCCTTGCCACTCAGGAGCTCCAGTTCTATGAGCAAACCCTTGTTTTGAATGGCAAGCAGTGCTGCGAGGAAGTACGGATCGTGCCTTGTGGTCAGGAAGTGCTGGTAATAGTGCGCGATACCACGGAGCGACGGCAAGCTGAAGACGCTCTGCGCCGCAGCGAAGCCAAAAATCGAGCCATGTTGCAAGCGTTGCCCGATCTAGTAATGCGCATGACAGCCGATGGCCGATATCTAGATTTCTTTAGTGGCGGGGCGGTCAAGGTGGTTAGATTGCCCAATTCTGAAGTTTCTCACAATCATGCAATTGATGGGTTGCCTTCCGGGATCGCTCAACAGAGGTTGTACTTCCTAAACCGGGCTGTGACTACCCGAGAGCTGCAAATTTATGAACAGGAATTGTTTGTTGAAGGTGAGGTTCGCTGCGAAGAGGTGCGAATCGTACCCTGCGGTGAAGATGAGGCTTTGGTAGTTGTCCGAGACATTACCGAGCGTAAGCAGGCTGAGCGAGCTCTCAAAGAAAGTGAAGAACGGCTGCGCTTAGTCGTTGATGCAGCCCAGGATGGGATCTGGGACTGGGATGTTGAGCAAAACTTGGGTTATTGGTCGCCTAGCTTCTACGCAATGCTGGGGCGACCAGTACGCGAAAGCGAACTTAACTGCTATGAGTCTTTCTTCAGCCTCGTACACCCCGAGGATTGCGATCGCGTCAGTCAGGCCATTGAGGATCACTTCACCTTTGGTATTCCCTACCAATTGGAAATTCGTTTGCAGCTCTCAGACAACAGCTACGGATGGTTTTGGTGCCGGGGAGAGGCTATCCGAGATGAGGCGGGGCAACCCTACCGTATGACGGGAGCTATCTCCGACATCACCAAACGCAAACAAATGGAGGCAGCGCTCCACAGCCTGAATCAGCAGTTGGAGCAACGGGTTAAGAACCGCACCCAAGAATTGGCTGAGCGTAACCGCGAGCTGCATTTGGAGATTGAGCAACGCAAGCAAGTTGAAGCTGCCCTGCGGGAAAGTCAGCAGTTCATCCAAAGCATTGCCGATAGCAGCCCCAATATTCTCTACATCTACGACATTGCTCAGAACCGCAACGTCTACATCAACCGCAGTGTTCAAGAGCTATTGGGGTATGCGCCAGCAGCGGTTTTAGAAATGGGCTCTGACTTTATGCCAGCGCTCATCCATCCTGAGGATCTGCCTCGGTTACTGCACTATCCCCAGGAGGTTGCCAGGTTAGCTGATGGCGAAATTGCAGACTTAGAATATCGGATTTTGCACTCTGATGGGAACTGGCGCTGGTTCTACAGCCGTGACACTGTATTCAAACGAGACGATGAGGGCAAAGTAACCCAGTACATTGGCACAGCCCAAGATATTACGAAGCGCAAGTTGGCAGAGGCTGCTTTACAAGAAAGTGAAGCGACCAAGCGGGCGCTGATTAATGCAATTCCTGACCTGCTAGTGAGAATGAATCGGGACGGCGACTACCTCGATATTTTTAGAAGTGAGGGGGTACATCTGATTAACGCCAGCAAGTTAGTACGTGGTGCGAACCTCTATGACGTTCTTCCTAAAGAACTGGCCGAAGAGCGAATGACCTGCGCCCGAAAAGTGATCGACACAGGTGTTCCTTGTACCCATGAATACCAATTCACCTTTGATGGACAGGTGATTTATGAAGAGGCACGAATCGTGGCTTGTGAGACTGACACGGTGCTGGTTATGGTGCGCGATATTTCAGCCCGTAAATTGGCTGAGGAAACCGTTCGCCAGAATCAAGCTCGCTTTGAGCGTATTGCCGTCAACTCCCCTGGTGCCATGTATCAGTTTGTGCTGCATCCTGATGGGCAGTATGAGTTTTTGTACATGAGCGATTGCATCTTTGAAATTCTAGAAGTCGAAGCAAGCGCTATTCAGGCCTCCGCAGCAGCTATCCACGAGCTGGCTCATCCGGATGAGCTTGACGCCCTTTTAACCTCCATACAAGAGTCTGCCGCAACGCTGAACCGTTGGATTTGGGAGGGACAGTTCATAACGCCCTCGGGCCGGACTGTTTGGACACAATGCATGTCGCAGCCTGAACGCCAAGAAGATGGCAGCATCCTGTGGGATGGGCTGTTGCTTGATATTACCGAGCGTAAACAAGCGGAAGCAGCTCTACGCGAAAGTGAAGAGAAATTTCGAGAACTAGCAGAAAACATCGACGATGTCTTCTGGATGGTGGATTGCGATATGACAGAGCAAATCTATATCAGTCCCTCCTTTGAATCGATTTGGGGGCTTTCTCCTGAGGCGGCTTACCAAAATCCAAGCATTTGGTTAGAAGGCGTGCATCCAGAGGACCGAGAACGGGTTCAGCAAGCAATTTCTGATCGGATTTTCGGTGAATATAACCTGGAATACCGAGTTGTAAGGCCTGATGGAACCTTGCGTTGGGTGCGCGATCGCGCTTTTCCCATTCGTGATGAGCAGGGAAATGTGTATCGCATTACAGGAATCACCGAAGATATTAGCGATCGCAAACAGGCCGAGACGGAGATCTTGCACTACCAGGAACTCCGAGATGCCATCTTCAACAACTCCACAGATGCCCTCTTTTTGGTTAATGCTGAAACCTTGTTAACCATTGACTGTAACGCCCGAGCTATTGATTTATTTGAGGCAGACAATAAAGAAGCTCTACTGGGCATTGATGGGGGACAAATGCAAAAACGCCCCTTTAGCCCTGAAGAACTTCAGGCCATTGATGCTGACCTAGCGACCAAGGGATTTTGGAGTCAAGAAATTGAGTACATCACACTCAAGGGAAAAGAGTTTTGGGGCAACTTGGCGGCTCGGCCCCTTTGTGTGGGAGAACAGTCCGTTAACCTAGTGCGCGTTACTGATATCACAGAGCGCAAACGCAGTGAGGAGGAGATACACCGCGCACTTCAGCGGGAAAAGGAGCTAAGCGATCTCAAGTCGCGCTTTATCTCGATGACTTCCCATGAGTTTCGTACTCCACTAGCGGTCATTGCATCCTCTGCTGGGATCCTCAAGACCTTCAGCGAACGGTTGACGCCTCAAAAACAACAGGAACACCTCCAGACGATCCAAACTTATGTAAGGCACACAACAGATTTACTAGACGACATCTTGTTACTCAACCGGGCAGAAGCTGGTAAGTTAGCGTTTGAGCCGACATCCCTCAATTTGATCCAATTCTGCCAAACCCTGACCGATGAATTGCAGCTCAGCACCGAGAAGCACAGTTTGGTTTTCACTGCTCAAGTTGATGAGACTGTTTCACAGTCAGAACAGGACGTTGTCTGTATGGACAGAAAGCTGCTGCGGCAAATCCTTAGCAATCTCCTGGTTAATGCCATCAAATACTCGCCTGAAGGTGGCAATGTTCAGTTCACCTTAAAGCTGACTCAGACACTTGCTCGGTTTGAGATTCAGGACTGGGGATTGGGAATTCCGGTTGCCGATCTCGATCATCTATTTGAGTCTTTCCACCGGGCTGATAATGTCGGTACAATTCAAGGCACTGGTTTGGGCCTTTCGGTCGTGCAAAAATGCGTTGACCTCCATAGGGGAACCGTAAGTGTAACCAGTCAGTTGGGTAGCGGTACAACATTTACGGTAGAACTACCTCGATAGTAATCAGCTTTTGGTGGAAAAACTAGTGAATAGACTAAGATGACATTGTTTTTTGCGCTTAAATTCAGTTTTTGGGCGAATTTTGCTAAGGATTCGAGTTTAATCCATGAGGATCAAATGCTTGAACTTAAGCAAAAATAAAGGGATCGTGGATTGAGGACTCATTTCTGTTCCTGTTAGATTCACCCTTTCGATGTGGGAATACTGCTTTTACAAATATGTCCCAACTGTACGCTGAATCAAGACTTTAAGAACTGTGGAAAAGCTTTTGACAAATGTTTGGATTTGCCGTTATTTCTGGCTTTAGAGCTTACTGAATAGCTTGACTTAGCCTTAAGAAGTAATAAAAACCATTAGGGTCTGCACCTTTTTTGTCTGTAGTCCCTGTTTAGGAAAATGAGAGACAGAGAAGGAATTTCAGCAGATCCCTGTACCTTCCTGAGTTGCCCTATTCTCGCAATCTAGCCTAAAGGCTGCATAGTCATGTCTACTGTCGTAGTTGTTGAAGACGAATTTCAAATTCTGAGTAACCTAGAAGAAATTTTGACGCTCTCTGGGCACACGGTCATGGCTGCCGGAGATGGTGTTCAGGGTTTAAAGCTCATTCAGACTCATTGTCCGGATGTGGTCGTCTGCGACGTGATGATGCCGGGGATGGATGGATATAGCATTTTAGAGGCTATGCGGCAGAACCCAGCTACCGCCGAAATTCCTTTGATTCTTTTGACTGCTCGGGCAGAACGGGGCGACCACCGCCGAGGTATGGAGCTAGGGGCCAATGACTATGTCACAAAACCTTTTACCACCGAGGAATTGCTCAAAGCGATTGACGTGCAATTAGCCAAGCGGGCTGCCCTTGCTCAAAAAATTCACCAGATTCAAGATCGCTTGGGGGAGAGCCGCCGCCAAGCTGAGGATTATCGCCAGCAGGAACAGCAAAGCCGAGAACTGGCCTTGCTGAAGGACGAACTCCTAAAAAAGCTGCTAGAAGACTTGAGCAACCCAGTCTCAAACATCAACCTGGCTATTCGGATGCTGGAGAGTGCGAGTACAGCTAGTCAGCGGCAGCAGTATTTGCAGGTGTTGCGCCAGGAGTGCAATCGCGAGATGCAAATGCTTAATGAAATCGCTGAGTTACAAACCCTCCTGACGCCTGAAAAAGCTGCTATCCTCAGACGCTTTAACCTTCTAAAAACAATCAGTTAGACGTCTCTTGGGGTGATGAATTTTGAGCCATGGATGTCAGCCGGAGATGTTTGAAAGGTTGGCAGACAATTCGATTTCCCCGTACCGCTATTTCCTCGTCATCAATCCAAGCCTGTTGCAGCACTTGACTATGCACCTGAACTTCGACTTGAGTGTAGGGAAAAGGGTAGGCTCCGGTAGTTTTCCAGCTTAGCTCTAGCTGAGTACTCCGGCTCATCAAGCAAAACTGGTCAATTCGACACTCACCATAACCCTCCCCGGCATCGCTGTAGAGAGTGCTGTTGGTTTCTCCTTCCGCCAAGGGATACAGGTGCAGTACTAGGATCTGGTCTTCCACCATCGGCACTAGACTACCCGCCCGTACCAGCACAGGAATATGCTCTAAGGGGGCCGTTA
This sequence comes from Trichocoleus sp., assembly GCA_036702855.1. Lineage (GTDB taxonomy): Bacteria > Cyanobacteriota > Cyanobacteriia > Phormidesmidales > Phormidesmidaceae > JACVSF01. The sequence goes on from DATNQF010000045.1 coordinate 34,328, forward strand.
GCGTGACGGTTTGTCCTCCCACTACTTGGGCATCTGTCCAAAAATCGTACCAGTGGCCTTTAGGCAGGGGTAGGGTGTGCGATCGCACATCTGCGTTTACCACTGGACACACCAGCAGCGCCTCTCCCAGATAAAACGCGTCGTCTACTGCCCACAGCCGCTCATCCTGCCAATCGTTCCAAAAAAGAGGCCGTACGGGAGGATGCCCCTGCTGAGCCGTTTCCCAAGCCAGGGTGTAGAGGTAGGGCATCAAGCGGTAGCGCAGCTTTAGACAGTCCCGAATAATGCTTAAAGTGGGTTCTCCATAGCTCCAAGGGGCGCGGGCGCTGCTGCTGGTCGAGCAGTGAGTCCGGTAAAACGGCAAAAATGTGGCCAGTTGAAACCAGCGGGTATACAACTCTGCGGAGGGTTCACCCAAAAAGCCACCAATGTCTGGCCCGCTGAAAGGCACTCCTGAAAGGCCCAAGCCAATTATCGTACCCAGCGTCAACCGCAAAGCTTCCCAGGTTGAGAGGGTGTCCCCTGTCCAGGTCCAGGCATAGCGCTGCATTCCTGTCCAACCTGAGCGGGAGACAATAAAAGGTCGGCGCTCAGGCCGATGATGGCACAGGCTTTCATAGGCAGCCCGAGATTCCAACAAGCCATAGAGGTTGTGAGCTTCTCGGTGATCTCCGCCCCGTCCTTCCATGCGGTGCTGTGCGATCGCAGGGAGAGTTGCCTCGCCCCACAAAGCAAAGGCCGCTGGCTCGTTCATATCGTTCCAAAAACCAGCAATACCTACATCCAGCAGGTAGTTGAACTGGTAGCTCCACCAGGTGCGCACCTGCAGATCAGTAAAGTCAGGAAAAACCGTTTGCCCTGGCCAAACCGGAGCAACCACCAGTTCCCCATTGGGGTAGGTGCAAAAGGCATTGAGCACCTGCCCTTCGAGGAATAGGTTGCTGTGGCGACTGTATTTGATGCCGGGATTGTTAATGACGATGAGCTTCACGCCTGAATCTGACAGCTCCCGCGTAAACTGGCAGAGATTAGGAAAGCGGGCTGGGTCTAGAGTAAACGAGCGGTGGTTTACCTGGCAGTCAATGTCTAAGTGAATAACGCTCAGGGGCAGATCGTGGGTTTGGAATCCCTGCACCTCTGCTCTCACAGTAGCCTCGGTGCGATAGCCCCAGCGAGACTGGTGATACCCCAAGGCCCATCGGGGTGGTAAGGGGGCCCGGCCCGTCAGTTGGCTGAAGCGCTCCATCAACAGCGAGGGTTCCCCTGCTGCTAGGTAATACCGCAAGGCCCCTCCAGAAAAGCGTGCGATCGCAGTCTCGCCAAACTGCATCTTCCCATCAAAAGAGTTCTCATAGAAAATGAGATAGCTCCCGACCCGATGCAACCCTAGGTAAACCGGAATACTGATATAGAGGGGATCAGCCCCCGGCTCTCGAATATTGCTGGGATCGCTATTCCATAGCCGAAAGGTCTTGGGCTGCTGCTGATCGTCCCGCGCAGATCGGAGATTCAGTCCGGCGATTCGCTCGCCCAAACCGTAAATATGGGCTTCGGTAGGCAAGGGCGTTGAATGGGTCCAACCTTCGCCTTGCCACAGAGGCGGCAGGTCGTGGCGCAAAACGGCCCCAGTGTGATTGCATACCTGGACACCCCCGGTTGGCTCTATAGTCAGCCTCAAGTCTTTGCTGGTCAGTGACCACCCTTGCTCCGTGGGTTTTAGCACCGTTTCAATGGGTTGCCACTCTTGGCAGGCAATGGCGTAGGGCACGGGCAGCAAGCCAGGTTGCCAGGTCAGCCGCACCAAGTCAGCGGTGAGAAAGTCAATTTCAAGCGTTGCCTGTTCAAAGGTAAAGTAAGCACCTCGCTCAGTTGAAGTGGCCTCTAAAAGTTTGCCAGGATTTCTTGGAGGTTCTGTGACGGCAGGAAAGGGGTAGCGGCGAGACATGCGATCGCGTTTCAAGGCGTAGATCAACGCCAGCGGCATGTACTGCAAAAAGAAAAACGACTTCAGCAGTGAGTTAATTCGTTTTTTCAGCCATTGCCAAAGCTGCATCGTTTCTAGACCTCGCGTAAACAACATGCCGCGATCAGGGTAATGTCCCTTCAGAAGGTAGAAACTCAGCGCAGAAAAAGCTTCCCCTGATAGAGCCTTTTCTTCTCTGCCTAAAGCCCGATTCTTTTGCGGCTTAGGCTGCTTAGGGTAGGGGCAGAGAGCCCAGCCATAGCTTCCACACCGTAGCGTCTATGAACTTGTCTTCCGTCTATGCCGAGCTAACTGACCGCCTTGCTGCTCGGGGAATTAAACCCAGCTATGTCATCGGGCTAGACTCTGCCACTGCGGCTCTCCAAGCGACGGCTCAGTATCTGCACGGTAAGGAACTGCGATCAGGGGGATTGTTTCCGCCGCTATCTGTGAGCTTCTCACGTGCCCTGAGCCACCTGCCCAATCGTGTCGTTGAGTCCATTTCAACTTGGTCGGGCTGGCTCGATGCCTCATTCCCCTGGATCTTAGACGGCGTTCGAGCTGAAACTATGTCCCGCTGGGTCGTCAATCAATACCCCAAACGAGCCTATCCTGGTGCCATGATAGGCTCCTCTAATGGTGCGGCTGTACACCTTTGTGCGGCATTGGGGATTCCCTGGCTTCCGCAAACCCTGTTAATTTGCCTGCGGCACTTTGTCGATCGAGATGACCCTCAGCAAGAATTAGCGTGGGCCAAGGAGCCTACCCGACGACTGCTGCAGCACAACCCCGAACTTTGGAACTACCAGATGCACGATGCCAACCAGGATCGTCTCAAGGTAGGGCATGTGACCTACTTTCGGGTGAAGCGCACTCGTCTAGGAGAACAGTACAAGCAGTTTTTACTCCAGACACTGGAACCCGGAGCAACCTTGTTTCTGCTGGAGTGCGAGTACAAATGGTGGGCTACTCAGGCGGGTGAGCGTCATTCATTTCAGTTTGGTGGCAAAGGTAAGCTCACCCCTACAGACTACTTTCAACCTAGCCCTCAAATTGCCCAGTTTCTGCAGGAACGTGGCTCAAAACACCGCCAGTGGAACCCTCCGGCTGCGGATGGCTGGTGGCCTGAGTCAGAATGGGGTTTTGATCCAGCCCTGCGCGAGGATGTTGAAGCCTTTGCCCGTGAGCATGGCTTTCAGGTGCGTCGCATTTGCTTCAATGACCCACAAGACCTCAGTCCGTGGGTGGCCGATCTTTACCGCTGGTGGTACCAACAACGGGGCATGCCATCTGATCGGCTCTTTGTGGAGTCTTTTGTCTATCTCCAGCCCTGGTGGGCTCTAAAACTTGGTCTGGTGCCTTACTGGAGTGTTTTTAACGATCGCAACTCCCTTGAACTGCTCAATGGCTACCTAGAAAGCACTCAGCCGTTCGACGAAATCTACATGAATCTCTTCTCGAATGGCTTAGAAGCTGTGGGAATTGCGACCATCGAGGAATGGCGCACCGTACTAGAGCACGCCTGCAAACAGGGTAGTTTCATTGGGGTGGATGAGCAGAAATACCCCCGTGATGGTGCCTCTTTTATCCGGCACTACACGGAGATGAAAAACCTAAAGGGACGCTACCCTCTGCCGGATTCTCTGCGGCTAGATCAGCTGGAGACCTTTCTCAAGCAAGCACCCAACTGCTATGGGGTGCAGTGGTGTGATCCTGTTGGGGCATAGGTATAGACTGATTTCTCCGTAATATTACTCAGGAGGTTCTCAGTAGGTTTTCTAGGCCTGCTCAGTACTTATAGGATCCCAGTACTTTCCCAGTATTTAACGAGGCGGTTGTCTAAGGTTTTTCCGCAGAATAAAGCAGGACGCTTGCCTAGCTGCCTCTGCAATCCCTTATAACAGACTATATGAGCACCGTCTTGGTCATCGAAGATGAACCTCAGGTTCAATCCAATATTTGCGAGATTTTAGAACTGGCTGACTACCAAACCCTAAGCGCAGGAGATGGGCTATCAGGGGTTCGAATCGCCCAGGAATCGCTGCCCGACCTGATCATCTGCGATGTCATGATGCCTCTGCTCAATGGCTACGAGGTGATTGCCCAACTGCGCCAAAACCCTTCGACGGCAAATATTCCCTTTGTTTTTCTCACCGCCAAGACGGAGCGAGACTCCCTGCGCTATGGCATGCAGCTTGGAGCCGATGACTATCTCAGCAAACCCTTTTCACCGGAAGAATTGCTTGATGCGATCGCAATTCGCCTATCCAAACACCAGACGCTTGTACAGAAATTCACCCATCAATTGGAGCAAGTGGAGGAAGCGGTTCAGTACCTAAAACACTACGACCGTGACACAGGCTTACCTAACTACCATCTGTTGGAAAAGCACTTTGATTTGACCAAAATCTACGCTCATCAGCAAGAGAACTCCCTAGCTGTTCTAATTGTTGAGCTAGAGCAGCTAGAGCAGATTAGCGGTACGCTAGGCCATCGAACGGGCAAGCTCCTGTTGGAGGCCTTTGCCCAACGGCTCTTGGCAGAAAGCCACTCCCCCTACTGTCCATTGGAGGTTGTGTCTTACTTAGGAGGCCGCCAGTTTGGGGTTCTAAGCCGTCCCCTTCAAGATCAGTCTCAGATTTCTGGGCTAGCCAAAACCTTACTAGAACGGTTATGGCAACCTTTTGTCATCAATGGGCAAGAAATTTTTGTCAAGCCTGTCATTGGTATCTCCGTCTATCCCGAAAATGGAGAAGCACTAGATCTCTTGTTGGGCTGTGCTGAAAGTGCTCTGTTTAAACAGCGCAAGCTGGGGGATTCGCCCTTTCATTTCTATGCCTCACAGCAGCATGTTCGGGCGCTGGAGCGTCTAACCTTAGAGTCAAAGTTGCATCATGCGCTGGAGAACAATGAGCTTCAGGTGTTCTACCAACCTCAGTTTGAACTGCACAGCCAGCGCTTAATTGGGGCAGAGGCTTTGATCCGTTGGTATTTACCGGAGCGAGGTTTCATCTCGCCAATGGATCTAATCCCTATTGCAGAGGAAACTGGGCTGATTATCCCCATCGGTGCCTGGGTTTTGGAGACAGCCTGCGCTCAAGCCTGTCAATGGCAGCAGCCTAATGCAGCCTTTAAAATCAGTGTTAATCTTTCGGCTCAACAGTTCTATCACCCCGATTTAGCGGGTCAAGTCAGCGGTATTCTTGCTAAAACGGGCTTAGCTCCGGAACGGCTGGTGCTAGAGATCACAGAGAGTTCGATTTTAGAAGACACCCAAAAAGCCCTTAACACTCTAGGAACGCTAAAGAGTTTGGGTGTAGAAGTAGCCATTGATGACTTTGGGACAGGCTACTCTTCGCTCAGCTGTTTGAAGCAGTTTCCCTTTGATGTCCTCAAAATCGATCAATCCTTTGTGCGTAACATTCATGAAATGCCCGACAACATTCCTATTACCCGCATCATTATTCAGCTCGCTAAGGAACTAAAGCTAGATCTGGTAGCAGAGGGCATCGAAACGGATAAAGAGCTGAACTTCCTGCTGGATAATGCCTGCCAAATTGGTCAGGGATACCTGTTTGGTCGTCCCGTGACCTCTCAGGAGTTTACGAAGGCTTTTCTGGAGGCAGGCTGAGAAAGGCTCGCGAGTGATGGGGACTGCGATCGCAATAAGGAATAGCTGTGTTCTCAAGCTATTAACTCGTCAGAGCACGCTTTCAAACCCTCTACTGGTTTGACAAGCCTACATCTTTAGCCTTGCCAGTCCACTACAATCCAAAAGGCAATCTCGATGAATACTCACTGATGATTCCTGCTGCTGACGCCGAAGCCCTCATCTTGAATCTAGTCACGCCACTGTCAGCAGCGCATGACAGCGAAACCTTAGATCTGAGCCAAGTAACTGGGCGAATTTTGGCAACAGAAGTCACTAGCCAGCTTGACTTTCCCCACTGGGACAACTCGGCTATGGACGGTTACGCGGTGCGCTACGAGGATGTGCAAGCGGCGACTGAAGATTCCCCCGCTCTCCTTGAAGTCGTGACCGAAATTCCGGCTGGAACAGCTCCCCAGCACACCATTGGTCCAGGAGAAGCAGCCCGTATTTTAACCGGATCGATGATGCCGTCTGGGGCCGATACTGTGGTGATGCAGGAGGTGACTCAGCGGCAAGGAAATCAGGTCAAGATTTTAGAAGCCCCTCAGCATGGTCAGTTTGTCCGGCATCGAGCCAGTTTCTACCGAGCAGGTGCTCCTTTGTTGAGGGCAGGCATCGTACTCAATGCTCCAGAAATTGCAGTATTGGCAGCGGCTCAGTGTGGACAGGTTTGTGTCTTTCGCCGTCCCCGTGTGGCTATTCTTTCTACTGGTAGCGAACTGGTCACACCAGATCAGCCCCTACAGCCTGGTCAGATTGTAGATTCCAACCAGTACGCTCTCACCGCACTGGTGCAGCAGGCAGGGGGAACAGCCCTGAACCTGGGAATTGTACCGGATGATCCAGCCAGTTTGAGGGCGGTCATCCTGCAAGCAGCTTCCCAAGCCGATATAGTGCTTTCCTCAGGTGGAGTTTCTGTAGGCGACTATGACTATATAGATGCCATCTTGAGCGAACTTGGAGCAACTTTGCACATTCGCGCGGTAGCTGTACAACCGGGTAAACCGCTGACCTTTGCCACAATACCCATCGCAGAAAGGAAGCCCACAGCTCCTTCTCCAACCTTGTATTTTGGGTTGCCGGGTAACCCAGTATCAGCTCTGGTCAGCTTTTGGCGTTTTGTAGAACCTGCCATTCGTAAACTTTCCGGGTTGTCTCACTCCTGGCAGCCCCTCTTTGTGCAGGGAAAAGCAGCCCAGACCCTAAAATCTGGTGGCAAGCGCGAGACTTATATATGGGGTCACTTGACTCAAACAGAAGCAGGTTATGAATTTTTTGCCGCTTCTGGCAGTCGCAGTTCAGGCAATTTGATTAACTTGACTGAGACTAATGCCTTGGCTGTTGTCCCCATTGGTCAAACGCTAATTGCCCAAGGTGAATCGCTTCGAATTATGCAGCTCGGCAGAGCTCTGCAAAAGTAGGGTGCTGCTTTTGGGCATATCAGCCTGGAAGCGGGATTCCTGCGGGTTCACCTCCCTTGGGGCACGATGACAGGCCAGACCGAGTGGGCCTGCCACAGCCACTCCATCACGTTGATAGATTTTCTTCTGTGGTTGTAGGCATTTAGCCAAGCAGAAATATATCTATCTTGAGATTTTCCGTGCTTCTACCTAGAGATAGATGGCGACTTCCTTGATATGATTAGCCACATGGAAAATTCTTGGTTGTCCGATCGGCTTATCTACTGCGAGAGGGGCGAACAAGCCTTCGTTAGGCGCGCCTGCCGACCGCTGGAATCGTACTTGTCAAGACTCGATGGTGTCCCCGTCAGCGATGAATGGGCGGCGGCTGAGAGCCAGTATCTCTACACCTTTCCGGAAGGGGTTGCCTGCAAGTGTCCTGCCTGTCAACTTAGAGCACCGGGCAGCGCTGGCATTTTGTGGAACATTAGGGCATCTCAATCTGAAGTATAAGAGACGGGTCGTGTAAAAGGGCAAATTGCGATCGCATTCGCCCCAGCCTCACCGCTCAAGCCAAGAGTGCCTTGAGGGAAAATTTTGGGGCGAAGGTTGGCGAAGCGCAGTTCTCTAGCAGACTCGTTCATTCAGATAGCACCGTACTGCCCGATCTAGCGTTGGCAGCAAAATGCCTCGTTCACTGCTAAGAGCGCTATAGGTTGGCCGGGGGGCTAGCCATTCTAGCTCGCTGGAGGGACGAGCCTCGACGCGGGTGGAGTCCAAACCAGCCATGTCAGCAACCTCTTTGGCTAAATCTGCCCAAGAAATTGCCCCTGCATTTGCTAAGTGCCAAAGCCCACATTCGCCATCAATCAGCAGGTCGAGCGTGGTATTCACCAAGTCGGGAACGTAAGTGGGAGAGACGATCGCATCGTCTGCTGCAACAAAAGACTGCCCTGAGGATAGCGATCTCAACATGACTGCTAAGAAATTATATTCGTCCCAAGGGCCAAAAAAGGCGCTGGTGCGAATGATTAGAGAGCAAGGATGTTTGTCTAGCACCCAACGCTCTGCTGTGGCTTTACTGTGACCGTAGACGTTGAGCGGAGCCACATCGCTACTTTCTACATAAGGCTCTGAGCCATTGCCATCAAACACCAGATCTGAGGAGAAGGTGACATAGGAGGCGTCAACATTTACACAACCTTCTGCCAAAATGGCTGCGCCTTCTGCATTGATCCGTCGACAAATCTCCGGTTCCCGCTCAGCATCATCAACCCGCACGTACCCGGCAGCATTAACGACAGCCCAGGGTTGAAATTCTTTGAGTGCCGTATTTACAGAATCTGGACTGGTAATATCCATTTCCTGTCGAGTCAGCAGGTGGTAGGGAATCCCGCGAATCTCGCACATACGGGCAAAGGCACGGCCTAAGGTTCCCGTTGCTCCCGTAATCAGGAGAGGGGGCGTAGAGATACTGCGCGTCCTTCCTTTTCCAAATGTACCGGAGGCTGGGTTGGGGGTCGTTTCTCCATTTGGGCTAGGGACTACATCCATCACTGTGGAAGGAATTGCTGTGCCTTCTACTTCAGAGCAGCAGACTGGAGGGTAAAGTAATCGCTCGTCTCGTTGCCACCAACCAGGAACTTCCAATAAGGGATGATTGTAGGTTTGGCCTTGAGCCAAGTGACGCAGCATTTGTGCGATCGCAGTCGGACGAGGCTCAGGTGCCCGGAGATCAAAAACACCGGGTTCATAGAAGCCATCAAATCGGGTAAGCAGGCTGTTCCAGTCAAAGGCTCCTAGCAAAGACCAAGCTGTGACAGCCCGGAAGTCTACCCCTTCATTTCGCAATTGGTTAGCAGACTCCCACACTTCTTTAATCCAGCGCAGCTGCTCCTCGCGGGTACAGCCTAGATGCACTTCTGTTATTGCCACGGGGAGGTGGTACCGTTCCCATACTGCCTTCAGAAGTGTGTAGGGCGAGGGAATGCCATCGGCACAAACGCGCACTGCTTCCACATCTGCATAGCGATGCTTGCCGTTGCCGCCGTGACTATGAGCGGGGTAGCGATCGAGCCGCTCATCCAACAAGCGATCGCTAGTCAGGTAACGGTTGATGCCCATGATGTCAGGTGGGCAAGGGTTGGCTTCAAACCAGCTCAGTTCATCTGCTGTGATGCCTGCGTTAAGGAAGTAATCCCAAAGGGCGTGATTCTGATTGACACGCCCACAGAGAAGGTCAAAGCTAAGCCATCGGCGTTCATTCTCAAGATCGGCTTGATAGGCAAGCAGCGGTGTGCTGAAGATATGTCCCAGATCTTCCGTTTGCACCAGCTGAGCTTGTGGGTTGATCTGGCGAATTGCCTGCATAGAGAGTATGGTCGCTTGGCACTCGTTTAACAAAGCCCGGAAAAACGTTTTGTCATCACGACCGTGGGGATACCAGTGTCCATACAGACCACTAAACCGAGCAGTGGTTAGGGGTTCATTGACAGGGGTGTAATAGGTGACCCAGGGGTAGCGGGTAGCTACTGCCTGTGCATATTCAGCCAGTTTTTCGGGAAAGGCAGGATCAACCAGGCTGGTGTGGCGAGGACCACTGCCATGGTGCAGTAGCCCAACAATGGGCTGAATGCCTAGCTGGCGCAGTCGGGCCAGCCGCTCATCGGGCCAACTCCAGTCGGCTTGTGCGACGCCGTTGGGTGCGATTCGCTCCCATAACACTGGGTAGCGAAGGGCAGTGATCCCTAGCGAGGCAAATAGATCGAGGTCTTCAATGCGAGTGTCGTGACCATTGCGTTGAAGCTGATCGCCATATTCATCGCCCACTCGATTGACTGTGCACTCTATTCCAGCCCACACCTCTAGCGGTGTCCTTGGTGTACTCATGATAGTCCCCTGTGCGATCGCATCGTGAAGTCAGTTTCGTGCTTAAAATATCTGTGCTCACACTAAAAGGCAGCAGTGTGTAGGGCGTATTCTTACGTTGAGAAACACCCTGAGCAGCAATAAAAACCCTAAAATCTTGCCTGAAATCTTGTTTAGAGCGCATAGCGGCGCTATCTAACTCGCCTTGCGCAGTGTATAAGCGGGATGAGCATTCCCGCAGTTGCAGTTAACAGCCAGGGAATAAAATTCCCTGGCTGTTGGTGTTCAACCCCTTAAGCAGGTGAAACTGCTTTTCCGTTCTTTTCTTCTGACTTAAGAGCAGACGCTGGAATTGCCAATTCACTCTGGAAACCGCTGGGCGGTACGTCGTTACCATTGGTTACCGCAGCTGGCGTCGGAACAGCCACTTCGGCTGCGGTAGGATGCCAAGTTTGCTGTTCACCCAGCTTGGCGTAGAGCGCCAACGCCTGAGCCACAACCTGATCCATGTTGTAGTACTTATAGGTCGCAAGCCGTCCTACAAAATGGACATTGGGCGTGGAATCTGCCAGTTCCTTGTACTTCTTGTAGAGTTCAGCGTTCTCAGGGCGAGGCACAGGGTAGTAAGGATCGCCTTCGGCTTTGGGATATTCGTAGACGATGCTGGTTTTGGGGTGTTCTTGGCCTGTGAGGTACTTGAACTCTGTCACCCGTGTGTACAGATGTTCGTTGGGATAGTTGATGACTGCGGCGGGCTGATGCTGCTCCTCATTCAACGTTTCGTGCTTGAACTGCAAGGAACGGTAGGGCAGCTTGCCAAAGCGGAAGTCAAAGAACTCATCTACGGGGCCACTATAGATCATCTCTTTGTAGGGGATGACGTCTTTAATTTCCCGGTAGTCCGTATTCAGCATCACCTTGATGTTAGGATGGCTCAGCATGTTCTCAAACATGCGGGTGAACCCATGCAAAGGCATAGCCTGATAGGTATCGGTAAAGTAGCGATCATCCCGGTTGGTCCGAGTCGGTACCCGTGCGGTTACTGATCGATCTAGCTCGGAGGGGTCCATGTCCCACTGTTTTCGGGTGTAGTTGCGGAAGAACTTTTCATACAGTTCCCGACCCACTTTGCTGACCACTACATCCTCGGAGGTGCGAATGGACTCTTTGGGTTCAGCGACTGAGGCAAAGAACTCTTCAACTTGGAAGGAGGTTAGCTTTAGGCCGTAGAGCTTGTTAATAGTATCGAGGTTGATGGGAATGGGGACTAGTTGCCCATCAACGCTGGCTAGAACCCGGTGCTCGTACCGTCTCCACTCAGTGAAGTTGGACAGGTATTCAAACACATCACGGGAATTGGTGTGGAAGATGTGTGGCCCATATCGGTGAACCAAAACGCCTGCATCGTCGTAGTGATCATAGGCGTTACCAGCAATATGGTTGCGGCGATCGCACACCAAAACTTTCTTCCCAGCCTGGCTGGCTAGCCGCTCAGCTAAAACACTGCCAGCGAAACCTGCTCCGACAATTAAATAATCGAACATGGTGATGATAAATGTGCAATAGCGACAACAGAATTGGCCTCGCGAAATCGGCCTCGCGAAATCGGCTTAGCGAATGTTAGATTGGGTCAAATTGGCAACCGGGGCTGCATAGCTCTGATTACGAGTTGCCTTGGGAGACTTGGCTGCTTTTGTAGGAACAGCTTGTTTCGGGCTGGGGACAGTCTGTACCTTGCCTTTGGCCATGGCTCCTTTAATCAAGCCGTGCATTTGAGACCAAGTTTTATCCCAGGAGGTGTTTGCCAAGAAGGCGTCCACCTTTTGACGCCACTCTGCATCTTGATGCGCCTGCTGCATTGCTTTCTCAGCGGCTGCAACAAAATCTTCTACCGTATCGGCAATATGCACTAGATTCTGCTGACCGTAGGGACGCACTACGTCTCGGATGGAGGTGGAGACAACGGGTTTGCCAGCAGCGAGGTACTCAGGCGTTTTGGTGGGGCTGATGAACCGAGTTGATTCGTTGAGCGCAAAGGGCAAAATTGCTACATCCCAGCCTGCTAAGTAGTGAGGCAGTTCTTGGTAGGATTTGCCACCTAGATAGTGAATATTGGGATGGGATGGCAGATCTTCCGGAGAGATTTTGACAACTGGCCCAATGATCACGAGTTGCCAATCTGGTCTGGCTTGAGCAATGCCATCAAGCAACTCCAGATCCATCCGCTCATCAATCACCCCATAAAAGCCGAGCCGGGGATGGGGAATGTCGGCTTGATCTGCTGGGTCGCTCGTTAGGTCTCTGGCTTGAGAAAAGTGAGCAACCTCAATACTGCTGGGGAAAGCGTGGACGCTAGCGTGCTGATGTTGCTTGGCCTCATACAAACTGTGTCCACCTGTGAACACGAGATCGGCCCGCTTGAAGAGTTGCTTCTCAAACTCGCGCAGCGCTGGAGGAGCCCCCTTAAAGGCAGACAGCTCATCCATACAGTCGTAGACAGTAGCACAGGGCTGGAGATGTCCGGTAAACGCCAGTGCCATTGGGGTGTAGTACCAAAGCACTGGGTTTGCGATCGCACATTCTGCAAACAGCTCATCGATCAGACTGCGCTGCATTGCGATCGCAAGTTCATCGTTCACAAACTCAGGAATATGTGGTGTAACAACCCACACACCACAATCACGCCGACTAATATCCAACCACCAAGAATCCGCAAATTCAACAATGGGCTCTTCAATGAAGAAAGTTCTTTGCCCTTGCGCACAACGAGTTAGCAGGTGTTGCGGTCTTTGATACACAAAATCCCATCGCAGATGGGATAAGCAGACCAAGTCCGGAATCTCAGGAGATGCCGCTTTTCCCTTTAACATTGCTAAGTCATTGCATCGAAGTCTGCTGGCATCACCTTGGGAGGTTTGAGCAAAGTCTTGCTTTGGCGACGAAGAGAAGTTGTCAGCAGAACGGTTTGAGGGTTGGTATGAGGACATTTTCTACCCCAGTATTTTTAAGAATTAATTACTGAAAGTGCTAAAACAGTTCTTAAGAACAGACGCAAGGATCGAATCAGAAAAGAATCATCCCAGTCGAACTGAAATCGACACTTCAACCTCTCATAAACATTCAATGTTTTGTTTGGTTGCAGACGTAAACTAACAGTTTAGGAAGATCTCAAGCATCTATCCTGAGAGCTAATCCTCAAGTAGAATGCGAGTGGCTTAAGCACAAGTTTTTGTCAGATTAACAACAGATTCAAGTCCTGCCTAATGCGGTTGCTGAATAATAAATACGGCAATATTTGCTTAAAACTAGAGTCTTTTGATACTTCTCAGCCTTTTTCTCGAAACATCCGAGAGGTAGATAGATCAAGTCTTAGATCGGCTAGTATTCTTTAGCTTGCAAGTAATAAATATATCAATATCGATCTGGTAAATTGAATATAAGTTCTGCTCAATGAAACGGCTACACAAGTGCTTAACGTCATCTCTACCCAAAGGTAGAGGGTCTATGAACCCGATTAAAGATATGGGTAATGCCGGACTTGAATTCTTGAAAATTAGACTTGCCTAGGCATCCGTAGGTTATTTTTCAGAAGGATGTTTAATCTTTTACTTGAAACCCATTAAGCAGAAGGTAAGCAAAGGAAGTTTATTGTGTCAGAAACAAAATCAACCATTTTAGTCACAGGGGGAGCAGGGTACATTGGCTCTCATGCTGTTTTAGCCCTTCAACAGGCGGGATACGAGCCGATTGTCTTAGATGACTTGTCCTATGGACACCGAGAACTGCTGGAGGAGGGACTCAAGGCAAAACTGATTGTGGGTGACATTTGCGATCGCACCCTCTTAGATCAAATTTTTTCGACTCATCAAATTGATGCAGTCATGCATTTTGCAGCCTTTATTGCGGTTGGTGAATCGGTTAGCGATCCCGCCAAGTATTACCGCAATAACGTTGCAGGTACCCTTACCCTCTTGGAAGCGATGGCCGCCGCTTCAATCAAGAAATTTGTTTTTTCCTCCACCTGCGCCCTCTACGGCAACCCCAAGTTTGTCCCTATTACCGAAGATCACCCTCAAGATCCCATCAGTCCCTATGCCACCAGTAAGCAGATGGTGGAAAAAATGCTTTCTGACTTTGACCATGCCTATGGCCTTAAGTCTGTTCGATTCCGCTACTTCAATGCTGCCGGAGCTGATCCTGAAGGTCGACTGGGTGAAGACCACTCCCCTGAAACCCACCTGATTCCGCTAGTACTAATGGCAGCAATGGGTAAGCGACCTGCTATCACCATCTTTGGTACTGACTATGACACTGAGGATGGCACCTGTGTTCGCGACTACATTCACGTGACTGACCTAGCCCAAGCTCACGTTCTGGGTTTGCAGTATTTACAAAAGGGGGGAGACAGCGAAGTATTTAATCTGGGTAATGGCAGCGGTTTTTCTGTGCGCGAAGTTATTCAAGCAGCTCAGCAAGTAACTGGACGAAACATTCCAATTGTGGAAAGTGAGCGCCGTCCTGGTGATCCTCCTATTTTGGTTGGCAGCAGTGAAAAAGCCAGAACTGTCTTAGGTTGGCAGCCCCAATATGCTGATCTAACCAAAATCCTGACCCATGCCTGGCAGTGGCATCAGAAGCGGCACGGATAACTAGAGGCAACGGTAGAGCAGTCCGAGCAGATGACTTGCTCTACCCAGCCTTTGGTTTTAACTGGGGTTGCCCCTATTCTGCTAGGACACCTCTAGTTTCCTGGAATGGAAGGATAACGAACCGACAGAATGGTTGAGTCTACTTCTGCCACGTAAGTATGGGCAATGCCAGGGAGCCAAAGTGCATAATCACCTGGTTGTGCCAGAATGACCTCTTGCTCGGGAAATTGCAATCGAAATCGCCCGCTAATGAGAATCGAAAGGGTTGTTGCTTGATGGTTAACACCCCACTCTGAGCGGCTGTCTCCAGCAGGATGAACTCCCCATTTAACCTCTAAATCTGAGGTAGAGCGGGGATCGTCACCGGGTGGCATAAAATGTCCCATGAACCAACCTCTGCGATCGCATCCTTCACGGTGAGCATTGCCAACAATAACAGAGGTCTTCATAGATCTACAGTTTTGCGGTTTTCCGAAATATTCCGTTCGGATAATTCACCATTTCGACCGTTTTCGAATCATTCTATAGACGTAATAGTGTCAGTAGACGTGTGTTTAGGGATTGGTTCCGAGTGTAGTGATAGATCCAATCTTCCGGTAGAGTATGTCCGGTTGCTCTAAAGCCAATCTAACCTTGTAGGCTTTTTAGCAGATCAGAGCATTTTTCACTCTATAAAAAGTTGAGTCTGTTCGCTTATTCAATGGAGATAGTAGTCAAGCTTGGCTGCTTTTGAAGGCTTACAGTGTGTTTACAAGTCTTTTCTAACTATCAAAAATAAAGCTTTCTTGAGTAGGCTAAAAAGAATTCAATTGGAAGAGCTTTTTACCTTTTCAATTCCTTCTTGAGCTTGGCAAACTCATGTTAAGGCAGCAATGTATAAGGGCACTCTTTTATCGTGGCTAAGGGTTAGGTAATGAAACTACTCGGTAGAGATCTTGAGAACGAAGTCCCCTCTGATTCAAGCACAATCGCTCGGTTTCGCCAGCTTGAGACAGGCTATCCTCGTCCCCAGTTTCAGCGGGCGAATTGGTTGAATCTTAACGGCTCTTGGCGGTTTGCTTATGATGATGATTGCAAATGGGTTCAACCCGCAGACATCGCATCAGCAGACTGGACGCATACCATTGAAGTCCCCTTTGCTCCTGAGACAAAACGCAGCGGCGTTGGTGATCAGGGCTTTCACACGAACTGTTGGTACGAACGGGAATTTGAACTTAGTTCACCATCAGAAGATCTGCAAGGCTCTCGGGTGTTGCTACATTTTGGTGCAGTAGACTACCGGGCTCGTGTGTGGGTCAACGGCAAGTTTGTCGGTGAACACCAAGGTGGACATACCCCCTTTAGTTTTGACATTACCGCCCTTCTAAGCCCAGGCACTGTTCAACAGGTTACCGTTTGGGCCAACGACGACCCTCACGATCTGGGCAAGCCCAGAGGCAAACAAGATTGGCAGCTAGAAGCTCACAGTATTTGGTATCCCCGGACTAGCGGCATCTGGCAAACAGTCTGGATCGAGTACGTACCCTCAACCTATCTGGCTAAAATCCGTTGGACTCCCCACTTTGAGCGGTGGGAGATTGGCTTTGAGTCCTTTATTGCTGGATCGCAAAGTAAGCACTTGCAGATGAGGGTGCGGCTCACGCTGGACAATCGTCTGTTGGTTAACGACAGCTACGAGGTTGTTAATGGAGAAATTCATCGCCGCATTGCCCTCTCCGATCCCGGCATTGACGACTACCGCAACGAGTTGCTCTGGTCTCCTGAAAAGCCAACTCTGATTGATGCTCAGGTTCAGCTCTGGCAAGGCGACCAGTTGCTTGATGAGGTCAAGTCCTACACAGCTATGCGAACCGTTGGCATTCAGCGCGATCGCTTTATGCTTAACGGGCATCCCTACTACCTGAGACTGGTGCTTGATCAGGGTTACTGGGAGGATACGATGCTAACGCCTCCCTCGGATGAGGCACTTTGTCAGGACATCGAATTAATCAAGCGCATGGGCTTCAATGGTGTGCGTAAACACCAGAAAATTGAGGATCCTCGCTTTCTCTACTGGGCTGATGTTATGGGCCTAATGGTTTGGGAGGAAATGCCCAGTGCCTATCGCTTTACCCCCAAAGCTGTAGAGCGGCACATTGAGGAATGGACTGAGGCCATTAATCGTGATGTCAGCCACCCCTGTATCATTGCCTGGGTGCCGTTCAACGAATCGTGGGGTGTACCAAACCTATCAGAAACACCTGCTCATCGCTATTACGTGCAGGCGCTTTACTACCTAACCAAAACCCTTGATCCAACCCGTCCAGTCATTGGTAATGATGGTTGGGAAAGCACCACAACGGATATTCTGGCCATCCACGATTACGACAACAACCCACGGACGTTGTCCAAGCGGTATGGGCCTGAGGTGAAGCTGTCTGATCTATTTGATCACCAGCGTCCGGGTGGGCGCATTCTAACCCTGGATGGTTACCCACACCAAGGTCAGCCCATTATGCTTACGGAGTTTGGTGGCATTGCCTTTACGCGTCCTGATGATAGCGAAGCTCATAAAGCTTGGGGCTATGCTCGCTCTGGTGACAGCTCAGATCTGCAAAAGCGCTATACGGAGCTGTTAACAGTGGTTAACAAAGTCGAGATGTTCAGTGGCTTCTGTTATACCCAGTTGACGGATACGTATCAAGAGGCTAACGGTCTCCTGTACATTGATCGCACCCCCAAAATTCCGCTAGATGCGATCGCAGCAGCTACCCGCAGCCGAGCCAACTCTGTTGAGATTGCAACACCTGGGATAAATCCGCCCCAGTGGAATGAAAATGGTTTTCCCCAGGGTGTAGAGCAATGCGGCGGTTTCTAAGGATGTGCTGAGAAAGTTGAGATCTCGCTGAGCGGGTACCTTGCTAGTTGTGCAAGGTACCCGTTTTCCTATAAGCGGTGT